>NZ_LFEK01000111.1 GCF_001039265.1 Synechococcus sp. GFB01
GCCGGTACCGACCGTGTCCTCGTAGAACCGCCCGGCCTGATCGGGATCGAAGGCGCCGGGGTGCAGGGCAGCCAGATCGGCCGTGCCGGAAGGCAGGCGGCACTCCAGCTCGGCCTCGCTGATCTGCAGGAAGCGGGCCAGCTGGCCGTGAAGGTCGAAGCCGTCACGCAGGAAGCGCTCCACTCCCAGGGTCTCCGCCAACGCGCCCATCCAACCGATCGCCTGTCGACGTTCAACCTACGGGCCGGCCCTCAGTCGACCAACTCGGCACCGTCGCCCGGCACCTCCAGCCAGCGGCGCAGCCAGCCCACCAGGAGGTAGAAGGGCAGGGTGTCGGCCAGAGCGGCCAGAGCCTTGAAGAGGTAGCCACTGGCGATGAAGGCGCCCAGCTGGGGCCAGACGGGCTCGCCGCTGCGCAGGGGCAGCACATGGTTGGCGTAGTGACTGATCAGCACCACCGCTGTGGTGTCCACAAGCTGGCTCACCAGCGTGGAGCCGTTGTTGCGCAGCCACAGGGCCTTGCCGCCGCTGAACCGCTTCCAGAAGTGGAACAGGCGCACGTCGGTGAACTGGGCCGCCAGATAGGCGGCCATCGANGCTCCCACCGCACCGAACGCCAGCCGACGCATCTCGAAGAAGGTGGCCTGCGGGGNCCCCTCCAGACCGGGAAGCACCCCTCCCAGCCAGAGGATCAGCACGATCCAGCCGTTGAGCAGCAGCCCGACCCACACCAGCTGGGAAGCCCTCTGCTCACCCCAGATCTCACTGATCAGGTCGGTGCACAGGAACGTGACCGGGTAGGGCAGGGCGCCCACCGCGACCACGATCGGCCAGGAGCCGATCGAACCCAGCTGCAGAAAGCGGGTGAGGCCGAGGATGTTGAGCATTCCCATCGTGCCCAGGAAGATCCCGGCCAGCACCAGAAACACCAGTTCGCGGCGCTGCTGCAGGGTCATCGGCACCTCCCATGGCACCCTGCAAGCCTGACGGCGATGGTGATGGCTGACCAGCCCTGCGGCTTCCTGGTGCTCGACAAACCGGCCGGCCTGAGCTCCCATGCCTGCGTGGGCCGGGTGCGGCGGGCCTACGGACTGCGTCGGGTGGGCCACGGCGGCACCCTTGATCCTGCCGTGACCGGCGTTCTGCCGATCGCCCTGGGGCCCGCCACCCGCCTGCTCCCCTACCTGAGCGGCACCAAGGCCTACCGCGGCGTGGTGCAGCTGGGGCTGACCACCAGCACCGATGATCTGGAGGGGGAGGTGATCCGACGGGCAGCCCTGCCGGAGGGTCTGACCTGGGCCGACCTGGAGAGGGCGCTCGGGGGCTTCCGGGGCACCATCGAGCAGGTCCCTCCGCAGGTGTCAGCCGTGCACGTGAACGGCCAGCGCGCCTATCAGCGGGTGCGGCGAGGCGAGCAGCCGGCGCTGGAGGCACGCCCGGTGACGATCCACAACCTGGATCTGCTCGACTGGGATCCGCTCAGCGGTCAGCTGGAGCTGGCCCTGCGCTGCTCGGCCGGCACCTATGTGAGGTCTCTGGCCAGGGATCTGGGAACCGTGCTGGGCTGCGGCGGCGCCCTGGCCAGGCTTCGACGCACCGAGGCGCTGGGCTTCGGGCTCGAGCAGGCCATGCCCCTGGAAGCGCTGGAAGCCGGCTCTCCGCCGCCGCTTCTGGATCCCTTGCTGCCGTTGGCCCACCTGCCCCGGCGGCCGCTCAGCCCCGCGGAGCTGAGCGGCTGGCGCTGCGGCCGTGCGCTGAGCAGCGATCTGAACCTGCCGGCAGGCGCGGCCGTGGTGGTGCTTCAGCCGGATGGCAACCTGGCTGGCATGGCGCACTCCGATGGCGAAGGCCACCTGCAGCCCAGGCTGGTACTGCACGCCGCCGCTTGAGGAGGCCCCGCACCGTCTCTCCTGCCGTTCGTTCCGAAACCTGCGATGGCCGGCCACAGCAAGTGGGCCCAGATCAAACGCACCAAGGCGGTGGTCGACGCCAGGCGCGGTGCCGTGTTCACCAGGCTCGGCCGGGAGATCATGGTGGCGGCCCGCGGCGGTGCCGATCCGGCCGGCAACTCTCAGCTGCGCACGGCGATCGAGAAAGCCAAGGCGGCCGGTGTGCCCAACGCCAACATCGAGAGGGCCATCGCCAAGGGGTCGGGCCAGCTCAGCGGTGAAGGCGCCACCTTCGAGGAGGTGCGCTACGAGGGCTATGGCCCCGGCGGCGTGGCCGTGCTGGTGGAGGCGTTCACCGACAACCGCAACCGTACGGCCGCCGACCTGCGCCTGGCCTTCAGCAAGCATGGCGGCAATCTGGGCGAAACCGGCTGCGTGGGCTATCTGTTCGAACAGCGCAGCGTGGTGCGCCTGGTCGGTGCCGATGGCGGTCCGATCGCCGAGGAGGCCCTGCTGGAGACCCTGCTGACCCTGGAGGAGCAGGGCGGCCCCGGCGCCGTGGGCTATGAGCTGCTCGGGGATGGAGCCGAGGTGTTCGGAGCCTTCGCCGACCTGGAAGCGCTTCAGGCGGGACTGCGCAACCAGGGGATGGCCGTGGAGGCCTGGGAGCACCGCTGGATTCCCCAGACCAGCTGTCCGCTCAGTGAGCCCGAGCAGCTGCGTCGCTGCCTGAAACTCCTGGATGCCCTCGAGGAGCTTGACGACGTGCGCAGCGTGACCGCAAACCTCGAGGCCGACGAGGCGCTGCTGCATGCCCTCGCCGAGTGACGGCCAGACCGCTCATGGTCCCGCTGGCTGCATGGCCTAGGAGGCTGCTGAAATAGCGGTCCATCCGAGCCTTCCTGCACCGGATTCAGAGTCCAGAGTCCCTGACGCCTCCAATCGGAAGACGGTCTTGGCGTACTGGGCAGTGATCCCCGACGTCAGCGGCGAGGTCCAGCCGGACGATCGCTGCTGAGACCCTCGCACCTGCCCTTTCATGCCAGGACCTCCCGTGGGCTGAGCAGGTTGGCCAGGCGGATCAGGTTGTAGGCCACCACGTGCAGCCGAAACACCGCTCCCACCCGCGATCGCCCCCTGGTCTTGAGCTGCCGCAGTCCGGCGGCCTGTTTGATCCAGCCAAATACCTGCTCGATCCGTCTCCTGGCGTTGATCGAGCGGGCATAGCCCGCATGGCGAACGGTGCGGCCGTCGATGGCGGAGCGCCGGCGGGTCTGGATGTTCTGGGTGACATGGGGCGTGATGCCGGCGATGCGCAGATCGGCCACGAAATCCCTGGTGTCGTAGCCCTTGTCGGCCCCCAGTGTCTTCTGGTGGGCACCCGGCAGTGAGCGCGCCATCCGCACGGCCGCCGCACGCTCCCCGTAGCCGTCTGCTGGGGTGACCTCGCTGGCCACCACCAGACCGTGCCGGTTCTCCATCAGGCAGTGCCCCAGATAGCTGAGGAACGCCCCAGTGCTGTTCGACTTGCGGAACAGACGCGCCTCCGCGTCGCTGCTGGAGCGATGCGTCTGGTTGGAGAGCAGCAGGCCGCGGAAGTCGCCCTTGGCGCGCTTCTTCTGCTTGCCAGGAGATGATCCAAACCCATTCCCGCCACTGGACGGTGGTGGATCGTCGTCGATCCCATCGATCCGCTCCAGGGAGCCATGAGAGGCCCAGGCCCGCAGCAGGGTGCCATCCACGGAGAAGTGCTCGGAGCTCAGCAGCGGCATGACCTCCGGCGAGGCCAGCAGCAGCTCCAGGAACATCGCCATCAGCTCCTCGTTGAGCAGCCGGTCGCGGTTCTTGGTGAATGTGGTGGGATGCCAGACGGGATCGTCCGGGTTGAGGCCGACAAACCAGCGAAACAGCAGGTTGTAGTCCAGTTGCTCGATCAGCATCCGCTCCGAGCGGATGCCGTAGATCGCCTGCAGCAACAGGGCCAGCAGCAGCTGCTCCGGCGGGATCGAGGGGCGCCCACCCTCGGGGTAGAGCCTGCAGAAGGTGGGGTTGAGGCGATCCAGGGCTTGATCGGCCAGCCGCCGCACCTGCCGCAGGGGATGGCCTTGGGGATCCGCTCTTCTGTGGAGACGTAGGAGAACAGAGGACCGGTGCGTTCCTGCTGGCCGCGCATCCGCTCAGTGCCGTTGGGCCATTCTCCCGCGGCTGGACCAGTTTTTCAGCAGCCTCCTAGTGTCCCGTCCCGGAGATTTGCGAACAAAGTCGCTGGAGCTTCTCCAGGATTGAATCCGCGTTTGCGGTCCAGTTGAACGGCGCTTTGGTCTTGTTGTAGGCGGCCACGAACTGCTCGATCTTGGCGATCAGCTCCTTGACGCTGGAGAAGCTGCCGCGCCGGATCGCCCGCTGGGTGATGATCCCGAACCAGCGCTCCACCTGGTTCAGCCAGGAGGCGTATGTGGGCGTGTAGTGCACGTGGAAGCGGGGCCTCTGCGCCAGCCACGCCCTGACCTTGGCGTGCTTGTGGGTGCAGGTGTTGTCCACCACCAGATGGACGTCCAGATCTTCCGGGACGGACTTCTCGATCTGCCTGAGGAACCCCAGGAACTCCTGGTGCCGGTGGCGGGGTTTGCACTGGGTGATCACTTCTCCTGTGGCCACGTCCAAAGCCGCGAACAGGGTGGTGGTGCCGTGGCGGATGTAGTCGTGAGTGACGCCTTCCACGTAGCCCAGACCCATGGGCAGGAGCGGCTGGGTGCGGTCCAGGGCCTGGATCTGCGTCTTCTCGTCGACGCAGAGCACCATCGCCTTGTCCGGCGGGTTCAGGTACAAGCCAACGATGTCCCGGACCTTCTCAACAAAGAAGGGTCGGTCGAAAGCTTGAAATGCTTCTGGCGGTGGGGCTGCACCGAGAAGGTCTGCAGCCAGCGGTGGACCGTGGTCTTGGAGATCCCAGTCGCTGCAGCCAAGTCCGAGCGCTCCACTGGGTGCTGCCATCGGTTGGCTTGGTCTGCAGGGCCCGGTTGATGACCTCGGCCACCTTGTCGTCCTCGTAGGTGCGGGGCCGGCCAGGACGCAGTTCGTCATGAAGGCCCTCGATGCCCAGATCGAGGTAGCGCTGCCGCCATTTGCCCACCGTTGAGCCGCGGACTCCAAATTGCTTGGCAACAGCGGTGTTGGTGTCACCAGCAGCGCAGGCCAGCACGATCTGCGCCCGCTGAACGATCGAATGCGGCAAGGTCCTTGATCCAGCCAGGCTCTGGAGCTGGCTGGTCTCATCAGCCGACAGCTCCAGAGGAGCCATGGGGCGACCAGTCGGCATGAAACGACTCCCCGAGGAGACACTTCATATTCTACCGGCTATTTGCGGGACGGCACACTAGCTGTTCTGTCTCAGCAGGTTGTTCAGTGACAAGGGTGTGAGGCCGCTACGGGTTGAGGTGCGACCCACCAACCCAGACCTCACGCACCTATGCAGAGCCACCCCAATGCCTGTCTGACGCAGAAGGGGCGCCTCCGCCTGGTGACCCAGCACCTGGACCACGGTCGCAGCCTGTCGGAACTCGCCTCTGAGAACGGGATCAGCGCCTCCGCTGCGCCTACCGCTGGCTGGCCCGTTACAGCTCTGGCGGTCCAGCCTCTCTGGTGGATCGACGCAGCGTTCGCCGCACCAAGCGGCGCATGCTCGATCCACGGCAACTGCAGTACGCTGTGGATCTGCGGCACCAGCGCTTGCACCTCCGGCACATCGCCCAGCTGCTCCGGGCTCCGTTCTCCACCGTCGCCAGAGCCCTCAGCCGACTCGGACTGGGGCGACTGAGGACTCTGAACCCCAAGCCTCCCGTTCAGCGCTACGAGTGGGAGCGACCGGGCGACCTGATCCACATCGACGTCAAATCCCCCGCCCGGTTCCGCAAGGTGGGCCACCGGATCACCGGCGACCGCCAGCGCCACAGCGGTCAGGCCGAGGAAATCTGCCGCCACCGTGCCCGCGTCTACGAGCAGGCCCGTCAGCGTCAACCCCGCCGCTGGAGCCGCTCCACCCGCTGCTGGCATCAGCCGGGTGTGGTCTTGATCAATCCGCCACCACATGAAACCGAGATCAATCCAGCTACGTTGGTGATGGCCGCCTGATCAGCAGCAGGGGCGTCATCTTTCCTGACAGTCACCGCCTCACACCTCTTTGTCAGCCGGAACAACCTGGTGGCGCTACACAGCTAGTGTCCCGTCCCGGAGATTTGCGAACAAAGTCGCTGGAGCTTCTCCAGGATTGAATCCGCGTTTGCGGTCCAGTTGAACGGCGCTTTGGTCTTGTTGTAGGCGGCCACGAACTGCTCGATCTTGGCGATCAGCTCCTTGACGCTGGAGAAGCTGCCGCGCCGGATCGCCCGCTGGGTGATGATCCCGAACCAGCGCTCCACCTGGTTCAGCCAGGAGGCGTATGTGGGCGTGTAGTGCACGTGGAAGCGGGGCCTCTGCGCCAGCCACGCCCTGACCTTGGCGTGCTTGTGGGTGCAGGTGTTGTCCACCACCAGATGGACGTCCAGATCTTCCGGGACGGACTTCTCGATCTGCCTGAGGAACCCCAGGAACTCCTGGTGCCGGTGGCGGGGTTTGCACTGGGTGATCACTTCTCCTGTGGCCACGTCCAAAGCCGCGAACAGGGTGGTGGTGCCGTGGCGGATGTAGTCGTGGGTGACGCCTTCCACGTAGCCCAGGCCCATGGGCAGCAGCGGCTGGGTGCGGTCGAGAGCCTGGATCTGTGTCTTTTCGTCGACGCAGAGCACCATCGCCTTGTCGGGCGGGTTCAGGTACAGGCCAACGATGTCGCGGACCTTCTCCACAAAGAACGGATCGGTGGAGAGCTTGAACGATTTCTGCCGGTGGGGCTGGACCGAGAAGATCTGCAGCCAGCGGTGAACTGTTGTCTTTGAGATCCCAGTCGCCGCTGCCAAAGTCCGAGCGCTCCAGTGGGTGCTGCCATCGGTTGGCTTGGTCTGCAGGGCCCGGTTGATGACCTCGGCCACCTTGTCGTCCTCGTAGGTGCGGGGCCGGCCGGGACGCAGTTCGTCATGAAGGCCCTCGATGCCCAGATCGAGGTAGCGCTGCCGCCATTTGCCCACCGTTGAGCCGCGGACTCCAAATTGCTTGGCGACAGCGGTGTTGGTGTCACCAGCAGCGCAGGCCAGCACGATCTGCGCCCGCTGAACGATCGAATGCGGCAAGGTCCTTGATCCAGCCAGGCTCTGGAGCTGGCTGGTCTCATCAGCCGACAGCTCCAGAGGAGCCATGGGGCGACCAGTCGGCATGAAACGACTCCCCGAGGAGACACTTCATATTCTACCGGCTATTTGCGGGACGGCACACTAGGATTGAAAAGATCCATATGAGCAGGGTAGGCAAGCATGGGATCGTTCACAGGCATTCTGCTCATCCTGCTTATCCTTCTTGGCAGCAAGGGCATCAAACTAGATCGCGAATACCAGCGTGGCGTGATCTTTCGGCTGGGGCGGCTGAAGGGAGTGATGGGGCCGGGCCTGTACTGGATCGTGCCGTTTGTTGATCAGAAGGTGCAGCTGGATGTACGCACCAAAACCGTCAGTATCGAGCCCCAGGAAACGGTCACCGCTGACAGCGTGACCATCAAGGTCAACGCCGTTCTGTATTACTGCATTCTCAATGGCGACATGGCCGTGATCCGCGTCGAGAACTATCAGCTGGCAGTGTATCAAGTTGCCCTGACCACACTGCGCAATGTGGTGGGGCAGAATATGCTGGATGACGTCTTGCAGAACCGCGACAAAATCAATCTGAAGGTTCAGGAGATCGTCGACGAAATCACGGCACCCTGGGGAATCGAGATTGAACGTGTGGAGATCAAGGACGTCGAGATTCCGCTGGGCATGCAACGAGCCATGGCCAAGGAAGCGGAAGCACTGCGCGAGAAGCGCGCCCGTCTGATCAAGGCTGCCGCGGAGCAGGAGGCGTCCATCAAGCTCTCGGAAGCCTCCAAGACCATCCTGCAGAACCCCCTGGCCCTCGAGCTCAGGCGCATGCAGATGCTCACCGAGATCGGAGCCGAGAACAACACCACCACAGTCGTGATGATCCCGTCCGACCTGATCACGCTGGCCAGGCACTGGTCGGCTCCGGCCGACAGGCCACCCAGCAAGGAGGAGGAAAACCTGGAGAACCCGCTGAGCGAATCGAGCCCATTCGATTCCGACCAGGTCTGACGTTTCGATTGCCTCAATCATCTGGAAGGTGATCATCCTCATGAATGCAGCCACCACCGGCAACGCCGAGTCGACCCGCTGCCGTCACGCGATGGTGGAACGGCAGATCGCCCATCGCGGCATCACTTCCCCGGGTGTGCTCGACGCGATGCGCAGTGTGGAGCGCGAAGCCTTCCTGCCGGAAGAGCTGCGTGAATTCGTCTACGACGACACGCCATTGCCGATCGAGGCATGACAGACGATCACGCAGCCCTACATCGTGGCGCTGATGGCGGAGGCGTTGCTGCTCAAGGGCGACGAGACGGTGCTGGAAATCGGCACCGGATCGGGATACGGCGCGGCGGTGCTCTCCAGGCTCGCGAAAGCGGTCTACACCGTGGAGCGCTATGGCCAGCTCGCACGCCAGGCAGCCGAGACGCTGGCCTCGCAGGGGTTCGGCAACGTGCACGTGCAGCAGGGAGACGGCAGCCTGGGCTGGCCCGAGCAGGCACCGTTCGACGCGATTCTCATGGCCGCCGGTGGCCCCGACGTGCCTCGCTCGCTCAGGGAGCAGTTGAAGATCGGCGGCCGGCTCGTGATCCCGGTGGGCTCCGATCGGCGCCTGCAGGAACTGCTGCGCATCACCCGGCGCTCCCAAAGCGAGTACACAACGGAAGAACTGCTCGACGTGCGCTTCGTGCCGCTGGTCGGCGAGCAGGCATGGGAACCGGAGCCCCCGGATGAGCCGCCACGCCCGCCAGTCCGTGCCGATCGGGCGATGGCCGACGACGTCGGCAAGGGTGCCCTGGCCACCGTGCTGGTCTGCGCTGGGCCGATCGGTTGGCTCGGCCTGGCCGGTGTCTCGATCGCCTCCGCCTACGGCAAGGCCAGCCAGCAGCCCGGCAGCAGCAGCCAGGCCGCCTGAGCCAGAGTTTTCCACCCATGTCGTTATCCGAAACCATGAGCAGCGATCGCGACCCCTTCCGCATCCCCCAGGCCGGCATCGAAGTGGCGCCGCTGGCCGGCCTGGCCTCGATTGACCTCAATGCAAACGGCGGCAGCTTCAGCGGCGGTGAGTTCGTCACTGAATCCACCCTCGGCGGAGTGGTGGTCTACGCCATCTACCAGGCCCTGCTCACCGGCCTGCGCACCGAGGCCCTGCGCAAGCGCGGCGCCATCAACCGGGCGGTGCAGATCCAGATGATCGCCTTCACCGTGTGGGAATCGGTGAAGCAGGGGGCCGCCGTGAGCCTCCTGCTGGGGGTGGTGCTGCTGGTCTTCCCCTGGCTCGCCTTCCCTCTGTCCGTCCTGGGGCTGGTGGGCATGGGCAAGGCCTCGTTGGATCTGTTCCACGCCTTCTGGGATGGCCTCGATGAGCTGCAGCGCGCCGAGCTGCTGGCGGCGGCGATGGAGGCTGGTGTCAACCTGCGGCGGTTCCTCGATGGTGACCAGCCTGGGATTCAGGCGGTCTGAGGACTGATCCCTCTTTGGTAGGCGCCGCAGGACTGCAGTCACATGACCGGGGCAACGCTCCGGGCCTTGTTGAGACGCAGGCACCAAAACCGTCAGCCAAGGCCAGCCAACAGGATCAGCCCCCCCCACGAACCCGATAGCCAGGTCAGGCCGCTCAGGTTGGCGTCGCTGAGGGTGGGGATGAGCCGCAGCCGAGCAGGGACAGTAAGGGCGGTTGTCGGTGGTGGAGACGCCGGTATCTGCAGGACCAGCTCCGGGTTTCGTTCCACTTCTTGTCCCGTTTGCGGGGACTGTTGCGTGGTGACCAGGAGCGGATTCGTGCCTACGGTCTAATCGTCAGTCATCCCGAGGCATGCGGATCACGCACACGAGCCACGAGCACCTGGTGGTCCTTTCGGATCAGGAGGCATCTCTTTTGGTCGACGCCTGCGCTCTGGTGGTGCTGGCGTCACAGGCCGTTCCCACGGCGGTTCTCCCGGCTGAGATGGCTGCCGTACTCGCCCAGCTGTTTGAAGAACTGAGGTCGCCTTGTGCTGCTCACAGCGACAGGGAGAAGACTGGCTCAGAGCCATCCAGCGCCACCGATGAAGGTTTCCCGTCTTGGCGATGACCATCTGCTCTGCCTGAGTGCCGAGGAGGTTGATCTGCTCGTGGATCTCTGCCACGCCGGTGCCTTCTCGGATCACATCGCTACCACGGCTGGGCGGCGTCAGCGGCTGGATGCATTGCTGTGGGAGATGCAGCAGTCGCTGTTGCCGGCAGTTCAGAAGCGCTACGGCAGAAAGGCAGTGAGGCGATCGGCGCGCCCGTAGGCCCGGGGGGCGTCGGCAGGTGTCAGATCGCTGGCGATCAGGCCGAATCAGCAAGCCAGCGCACCGCCACATGGTCGGCATCGGCGCCGGCCTGGATCTCAATGCCACCCCAGCGGACCGGTCCAACCGGGCCGGCGTGTGCCAACACCGATCCGAGGCTCTGTGCCGCGGCTTGGGGAGTGATCCCCTGCGGCAGAGCCAGGCCGAAGAACCGATGCAGCTGCTCGAGCGTCGCCGTGGCGTTGAAGCTCAGCAGCAGGTGCGTCTTTGGTGCGAGGGGCTCGGGGTCGGGATCGAACAGCCGATCGATCAGCGGCTCGAGGCTTGTGCGCAGGGCCACGAACACATGATCGCCAGGCTCGAGGGCGGTGCTGCCGCGGGGCATGACCACCTGCCTGCCGCGCAGGATCAGCGTCACGAGCACCCCATCGGGGAGGGTGAGATCGCGCAGGTGCTGGCCGGCCACCAGGGAGCCAGGCTTGACGGTGTAGTCCACGATTTCGCCATCCACCTGCCGCAGCGCATTGATCTCCACCGAGAGGGCCGGTGTGGGATCGGCGGGGCGGCCGATCTGCAGCCAGCGGGCCACCAGCGGCAGCGACCAGCCCTGGGTGAGCGCTGAGATCAGCACCACGAAGAACACGGCATTGAAGATCTGGCCGCTCTTGGGCACCCCGGCCAGAAGCGGGAAGGTGGCCAGGGTGATCGGCACCGCGCCCTTGAGCCCCACCCAGGAGAGGAAGGTCAGATCGCGGCGGCGGAAGCGGAACGGCAGCGCCGAAACGGCGACGGCCAGGGGCCGTGCCACGGCGATCAGCACCAGGGCGATCAGCAGTCCTTCCCAGGCCACCGCCAGCAGCCGGCTGGGAAAGCTGAGCAGGCCGAGCATCACGAAGAGCACGATCTGCCCCAACCAGGCAATGGCGTCGTGAAAGGCGAAGATGCCGCGCCGGAACACGATCGAGCTGCTGCCCAGAACGATGCCGGCGATGTAGATCGCCAAAAAGCCGCTGCCACCCAGCACCGCCGCCAACCCGAAGGCCAGCAGGCCGAAGGAGAGCGCCAGCAGGGGGTAGAGCCCTGGGTAGTCGAGGTTGATGCGATTCACCGCACATGTGGCCATGCGTCCCACCAGCAGGCCAGCGATGCTGCCGACCCCGAACTGGCCGAGGAACAGCCCCAGCAGGGCTGGAGCGGAATCAACGCTGCCGGTGATCACGCCGATCAGGCCGAGGGTGAGAAAGATCGCCATCGGATCGTTGGAGCCGCTCTCCACCTCGAGGGTGGAGGTGAGGCGATCGGGGAGCTTGAGGCCACAGGCGCGCAGCACTGAGAAGACCGCCGCGGCATCGGTGGAGCCGACGATGCTTCCCACCAGCAGGCCCTGCAGGAGTGGGATCTGCAGCACCCAGCTGCCGCCAGGCCGGTGATCAGCGCGGTAAGCAGCACCCCAACGGTGGAAAGCGCCAGGGCCGGCCGCCACACCCGTTGAACGGCGGCGAGGGAAGTGCGCAGCCCGCCGTCAAAGAGGATC
Organism: Synechococcus sp. GFB01; assembly: GCF_001039265.1. Classification (GTDB taxonomy): domain Bacteria; phylum Cyanobacteriota; class Cyanobacteriia; order PCC-6307; family Cyanobiaceae; genus NIES-981. The sequence goes on from NZ_LFEK01000111.1 coordinate 11,921, forward strand.
AGGGCGAGGGCGATGCTGCCGATGTTGTTGGCTAGGGCGTAGTCCTCGAAGGGGATCCGTCCCAGGCCTTCCGAGCCCGCCAGCATGCCGACCGAGAGGAAGAGAATCAGGACGGGCAGCCCAAGCCGGGCGGAGAACTTGCTGGAGGCGATACCCAGCAGCAGCAGCACGCCGGCCAGCAGCATCGCCGCGTTGATCGACACGCTCACCTGCCCGACAGGCCCCTACGAGATTGCAGCAGAACGGCGGCGACCGCACTCTGCGCCGACCAGCAGGGGAGGATTCAGAGGCCCGGCTCCATCGGCAGAACGGCGGCACCGGCAAGGACCGGCCTGTCGGTAGCTGTCAGGCGAGATGGCGGGAGCCGCTGGCGCCAGCTCGATGCCGCTGGCTCAACACTTCAATCCGCTGTCCAGGGCAAGCCTCACGGTCGATGGCATTCCCGCTGCACCGACACCCAGTAGGTGTACCAGCCATCGCTGTCTTCCAGGGGAGCGATGTCAATTTCAACCCAGAACGTGGAACCATTCTTGCGATAGTTCCGCACGATCTGACGCACCGGCTGCCAGTGGCGCAGAGCCTGATGAAAGGTGCGCAGAGCGGCCGGATCGGTCTGCGGTCCATGGAAGATTCTGGGGCTACGCCCCAGCACCTCCTCCAGCCGATAGCCGGTCTGCCGCAGGCGGCCGGGTTGGCGTAGATGATCACCGGACCTGGTGAATCCACCGGCTCAGCGGTGGTCACAATCACCGCATCTCGAACGTGCTGGAGGATGCGTTGGTGCATCAGCAGCTGTTGACTGAGGGCTCCATCGACGCCGGTGCGATCGGCAAGCAGCACGATGCCGACGCCGGAGTCGGAGCGAAACAGGCGCACCGTGTGCCAGTGGCCTCGGCAGGCCAGCCGGGTATCGAGGGGACCCGTTTCACAGGCGGCGATCGAGTGCTCCTCCAGAACCTCGGCAAGTTCCGGCCAGATCAGGGCCAGCGAATCGCCACAGCGGCAGCCCGTTTGCCGCGGCATCAGCTGGTGCGCCCTGTGGTCGAAGTAGCTGACCAGGCCATCGCCGTTCACGAGGATCAGCCGTCGCCGGGGAGCAGCATGAACTCCTCGCTGGAATCCCAGTGGCAGCGGGGAGCGACGGCGGAGGTCTGGGCAAGGGTCATCCGGTCTGTCTGCTCTTGCCTCGTGATAGCTCCAGGGTGGAACTGGGGGGCGGTGCCCCGACATGAAGACCTGTTTCCCCTGGTGAAGAGCGGTGTCGATCCCGATGGCTGGCTTGCTGCCGAGCCCAGGCGGAGCGATTGTGACGACAACGGGATTCGGAGGCTCCACGCATGGACGACACCCCCCCGCAGCAGCCGTCAGGAGCGCGCTGACGATCCGGCCCCTGCTCCAACACTCTCGACGGATCTCTGACGTTCCAGGCGTGGCTGTTCTGTCTGAGCAGCGCCGTCGCCGTCCATTGCACCGCTCACGGCTCTGCCTCAGGTGCCCAGGACCGAACGGAACGTCCCACTAGTCACCTGGCCCCAGGTGCCAGCGCCGGCAGCTCCGCCCCACAACTGAAGACACCCTGATCTGCCGATCAGGCAATCTCCACGCCAATCAATCGCGCAGCTGCGCCCCGATGTCCTCGAGGGCAGCGCGGCTGAGCAGGCAAACGCCCGGGGCCAACGCTCCGGGCTTTGTTGTGACGAGGGACTGCAGGCAACTTCATGCCGCCGCCAACTGCTCCTCCAGCGCCGTCACGGCCGGGAAGAGATGGTTGTTCTCCTTGTGCACATGCAGGTGGGTATCGGCCTCCAGCTCCGCCAGGCCCGTCCTCAAGGCCCCAGTGGAGGCACAGGTGCCTGCGGGCGCCTGATACCCATGGGTGAGGGCCCGCAGCTGCTCGAGCAACCCGCCCACCACGGCGTGCTCCTGCTCCATCACGGCGGTCGGATTGGCAATCGAGCCGCAGGGAAAGCTGGGCCGACCGTTGGCTGAGGCCAGGCTGCGAATCATCGGGAACAGCACCTCCTCCTCCTTGCGCAGATGCGGTTCCAGGTCGGCGCTGAGCTCGGCATAGACCTTTGCAACGCGGATCAGCTCGGGATGCTTCTCGCCATGCACCCGGCTCACCTTGGCGGCCAGTTCGCTCAGGCGCGGCAGCTCCTGCTTGAGATACCGGTGATGGGTGGCCTCCAGGTGGTCCACCAGCTGGGCGGGCGTGAGGCCGATCCACCCGGTGGGAGGCTCTGGTGCAGTGGGCAGGTTGCCCAGCTCAAGGAGCACGGTCTCGAGATCGAGCCCCTGCTGCTGGCAGGCCTGCTCGAGGCTGCGCTTGCCGCCGCAGCAGTAGTCGAGCCCGAGGCGCTCAAGCTCTCGGGGCCGCGATGGGTGGGTGGAGGCGATCTCCGCCAGGGTGGTGGTGGGGGTGAGTGCCATGCCGTCTCCGGCCTCTGCCTCCACTGTGAGAACGACTCACGCCGGTGATGCGCGCTCGCAGGGATCGACACAATGCGAGGCAGCCAGCGCGGTTGGAGCCACAACTGCAGCGTTGCAACGGGCCAGCGACGATGCCCGGATGCCGCGGCACTGCATTGGTCACCACCACCGGTTTGTTTCTGTTCACGGCCGTGGCGGAGATCCTCGGCTGTTATCTCACCGATCTGGTGGTGAAGCATCAGCGCTCCCCGTGGCTGCTGATCCCTGCCGCCCTCTCCCTGGCCCTGTTCGCCTGGCTGTTGACCCTGCACCCCACGGCATCGGGACGGGTGTATGCGGCCTACGGCGCCGTGTATGTGGCCGTGGCGTTGTTCTGGTTGCGTCTGGTGGACGGAGCACCCCTCAGCGGGCGTGATCTGCTGGGGTCGGTCGTGATTCTCACCGGCATGGGAATCCTGATGGGGAAACCACCGCCATAGAAGAGAAGGATCGGCGCGGTCTCGCTCCTGAGCCAAGTCGTGTCCCGAAGGGCTCATCAGGGCCTTGGCAGTGCTGATGGCGCAAAACCATTGGAATAAGCCTCACGGCTGCAGGGTGGCCGGAAGCAGGGCCAAGGCTGCCAGCAGCAGGAACAGCAGGGCTGTGGCACTCTCGATCGCCGCCACCCGTCCGATCGGTGCTGATCGGTAGTGCTCCAGCCGGTTCAGCAGCCAGGCGCCCTTGAGCAGGGCGACGCCGTAGGCCAGGGCCTCGAGGGGTTGCAGCAGGCCCAGCCACAAGCCGCCAGCGATCAGTGCCGTGGCAAGAGTGCCGCTCACGAGCACCATTGTGATCTCGATGGCGGGCTCGCGCCTGAACTTGAGCAGCACCACGCTGCTGCCGAAATAGAGACTGCACAGCCCCCACAACCCGAGGGCGGCGGGCTCGAGGCTGCCGCTGCCCACTGTCCATGCAAACGGCGCTGCCAGGCAGACGGCCGCAAACACAACCAGCTCATGGCTCAGTCCGCGCTGACGGCGTTGCAGCACGGCCAGGGCATCGAGGGCCAGCACCAGAAGAGCCGGCCCAGCCAGGCTGAGCAGAACAGGTGTTTGCCAGGTCAGCAGGGCACTCAGGCCCACAGCGATGGCGCCATAGAGCGACGCCCAGAGGATCAGGCGCGGCTGGAAGCTGCGGCGCCGACGGATCTGCTGCACCAGTGGATGCTCGGCCTGAAACGCCGCCAGCACCACGACCAGTGCGAGGCTGGTGCTGGCGGTCCAGGTCTGGGACCCGGCGGCGCCCAGCAGAAACGACACCACAAGGGCGACCAGGGGCCCGTGCTGATGGGAGAGGGTGGGCTGCCACCAGGGGCGCACGTGGCTGGCGGCCGGCTGGCTCACTGCCGGACTTTCGGCATGGCGTAGCCGGTGCAGACGGCACGATGCAGCGTGAACACCCCGAAGCGGTAGCCCTCAGCGGCGGCGATCTCCACCACCTCGTAGGGATCGACCCCTTTCAGGCGGGCCTGCAGCTCCGGGCTGCGGGCGGCATGGGCAAGGAACTGCTCGAGCTGCTGCTGTTCCTGCTCCTCCGCTGCGCGCTGCTCCGCTGCGGTTCTTCCGTCTGCCATCCCCGAGACCCTCAGGAGACGTTGATGCTGCTCAATCTGGCGCGAATCAACGGTGTGCTGCTCAGGCCAGCCCACCCAACCGGATCAGTGCTCCCACCACCACGAAGGCGATCGCCAGAGCGGTGATGCCGCGGATGTGCCAGGCCAGGTCACCACCCCCTGGCAATTGGGAGGCAGACCCAGCACCTCTCTGCTGCGGTAGCTCACACTGAGCGGCTCCACCCACTCGCCGCGGTGTTGCTGGGCGGCCAGGTCGGCCGTGGTGGTGGGCACACCGTCCTGACTGATCGTCTGGGCGATCGCCTCCGCCACGGGCCCTTCGTAGAAGCCAGAGCGGCCCTCCCGTGCCACGCGCTCGAGGGTGTTCGCCAGCTGCGGGAAGCGGATCAGCTGGCCGGGTTGCGGTGCGGCGCCATTGGGCAGAAGCAGCTCCCGCGCTTGCGGTGAGCTGCTGCGCTCCAGCAGGGGGGTGCCGACCATCCAGAAGCCGGCACTGGATTCACCCACCGGGTAGCCGTCGCGTGCATAGGTGATGGCCGGGTCCCAGAGCTGCTCAAGCGAGCCGGTGCCGAAGCGCTCCAGCAGCGTGCACCAGCCGTCCACGGCACCGGGAATGGTCACCGAGGCTGCGCCGTGCTCCGGCATCAGGGTGCGCGGCGCGATGTGCTCGGGGCTGGCACCGCTCGGGGCCATGCCGGAGCCATTCAGGCCCAGCGCCTGCTGATCCCCGGCCGACCACACCAGGATCATGGTGTCGCCGCCAAGGCCGCTCATCATCGGCTCGGCCACCGCCAGCATCCCGGCCATGGCCACGGCGGCGTCGGCAGCGTTGCCGCCCTCCTCCAGCACCCGCAAGCCCACCCGCGTCACCAGGGGCGAGCTGGAGCTCGCCATGGCGCGCCGAGCAAACACCGGCGAGCGGCGATCCAGGAATCCCATCGGGCTGGTCATGGCAGCACAGCGGCTTCCACAACCATGCTTCAGCCCTGCTGGCGGATCATGTCGTCAGTCCAGCCCTTGCAGCGGTTGGTGAGGTGCTCGCCCTGGGTGATCAGGCCTTGGTGGGGCCGGCAGGTGAGCAGGGAGATGCAGTGGACCCTGGCGTGGGGGCCAAACCAGCTGCCCCAGGGGTGCCGAACCCCGACCCTGGCGGCCTCACACCTGTGATCATCGGGATCGAGGCCCAGGGCACGATGAATCATCCACTCGGAACGGGTGCCGCGGCCAGGTTCGTGTGAAGCGCTCAGCGCCGAAGCAGGGCGCCGAGCGGCATCGCCAGCAGCGCCACCGCCAGGGCCGCCAGGGCCATCGCCACCGAGGCCGCCGCGCCGGTGAGTTCTCCCTCGCGCAGAGCCTGCGCGGTGCCCTGGCCGCTGGAGATCGTGCCCATGGCCAGCCCCCTGGCTAGGGGGCTGCGGATACCCATCCGGGTGAGGAGGGCCGGGCCCACCACCGTGCCCAGCAGGGCCGAAGCCACCACGATGCCGGCCACCACCGGCGGATCGGCCCCTACACCGCTGGCCAGGGCGATGGCCACCGGTGCCGTGGCGCTCTTGAGTCCGAGAGCCCCCTGCAGCGGAGCCGCGAGTCCCAGTAGCCGGGCCAACCCCACCCCGGTGAGCATCGCCACCAGCGTGCCGCCCAGCACCGCTCCCCCCACCCGGGCGCCGTGGTCGATCAGTACCTGCCGGTGGCGGTGCAGGGGCACCGCCAGCGCCACGGTGGCGGGCCCCAGCCACCAGGTGATCGCTGCGCTGGCATCCCGGTAGCCATCCAGCCCGAGGCCACTCAGGCTGATGGCCAGCATCACCAGGGGCGTGCTCATCAGCACCGGCACCGTGAGCGCAGAGGGATGGCGGCGGCCGATCCATCGGCTGAGGCCGTAGGCCGCCAGCGTCACCCCCACCCCGAACAGCAGGCGGATCACGGCGAGGCCGGCGGTCTGGCCGGCGTGGCCCGCCAGGCAGCGATCCAGCCCGCCGCCGCGATGCCCGCCGCCGTGCTCAGCCCGATCACCAGCAGCAGGGCCAGTCCGTGCTCCCGCAGCAGGGTTCCGTAGGCCAGCAGGCCCACCGCGATCGGCACGAAGAAGAAGGCCAGGTGCCGGTTGAACAGTCCGGCGCCGGTGCCGATCCACCTCTCCCGCACCAGCCCCGTGCTCAGCAACAGGCTCAGCAGCAGCATGCCCACCAGATTCGAGGGAAGGGCCAGCGGCAGGTGCGGCGTCAGCACGCGGGCGAGCTGGTCAAGCCCCACCAGAGCACCGATCTGCAGCGCCGGACGGACGGTTGCCGCCAGGGCCGTGGCCACCCCGCGGTTCACAGCACCATCACCGCCGGCCGCCCGTGGCCCTGCTCCTCGCACAGCTGCCAGTAGGTGTCGAGACGGGCCTTGCCGAACACGATGCTGGCGATGCCGCCCTCCGCGTCAAGGTTGAGGTTGGCGCCGTGGATGTGCCAGCGCACCCGGGTGTCGTTCTCCAGGATCTGCAGGGTGTGCACCGAAGAGGCCGGTTCGAACAGAAACGATCCCGCCCGATTCACGAAATCCGATTCCAGGTACTTCCACGACCCCGAGAAGGTGTGGCCCCAGACGCTGCCGGTGTGCATGTGCATCGGGCTCTCGAAACCGGCCTGAAACACGTTCTCGGTGATCCAGATGTTGTCGGAGGGGAACACCTGCAGCACCCGCAGCAGATTGCCGCCACCGATGTCCACGAAGGGAAGATCCTCAGCCCCGATGTGCACGGCCGTGGGGGCCCGATGCACCCATTCCCGCTTGATCGGGCGTTCGCCATCCGGACTGGTGAGCATGGCCGGAACTGTCCTGTGGGTTGCTTGCAGCCCTCATCCTGCACCGTGCCGGCTGCTCCCATGCCTTCCCTGGCTCCTTGCTGTCCGTCGCGCCGCCTGCTGCATGAAGGCCACTGAGGCCTGAATCACCGGCTGCGCCACCAGGTGATCACGGGTCACGTCACCACATCTCATGAAGCGGCCTGGTTGGCCATGGCTCTGATCGCCACACGATTCACCTTGCCCGTGGCGTTGAGTGGCAGCTGGTCGAGGACCACGATGGACGTCGGTGCCTTGTAGCCGATGCGGTCGCGGGCAAATGTGATCAACTCACTCTCCGTTGGTGCAGGGTCGTTGGGAAGCAGCGTCACGTACGCACGAACGTTTTCGCCATGGACCAGATCATGGATCCCGACCGCCACAGCACCACTGACGTCGGGATGTTCCTGAAGGGCATCCTCCACCTCCTGGGGGCAGATGTTCGAGCCGTCATGCACGATGATCTGCTTGGTCCTGCCAACAAACGTCAGCACCCCATCGCCGTTGGTCGACATCCGGTCACCGGTTGCCAGCCAACCGTCCACGATCACCTCGGCTGTGGCTTCAGGCTGCCCCAATAGCCCTGCATCAGGCAGGGGGTGCGTGCCCAGAGATCCCCTTCTTCACCAGCCGGGAGAGCAGTGCCATCGGCGCTGCGAATCTCCAGTTCCACTCCAGCCGCCGGAGGACCTACCGCGCCAATGCGATCGGTAGGCCCGCCGAAGTTGGCAGCCAGCATCCCGGCCTCTGTCATGGCGTACATCTCGGTGATGTGCTGGCCCGTTAGTTGGTGGTATTCGCGGTGGAGTTCTGGAGGCACATGATCACCGGCCACGCAACACTCCCGCAGGCTGCTGAAGGCCGCTGAAGACACGTGTGGGTCGCGGACGAGGCTGAAAAGGGTCGAAGGCAGCATCTTGACAACGCTGGGGCGGCAGCTGAGCAGCATGTGAGCCAGTTCACCGGCATCCGTGGTTCGGGCTACGATCACTGGGGCGCCCAAGGTGAGACTCGAGAGGCAGCCCAGCAGGCCGCCGATATGGGCCATGGACGAAGCGATCAGATAGTGATCATCTGGGGTGAGATTGAAGTTGTGCCCGTAGGCGTTTACCAACGCCTCCAGGCTGCCTCGGTTGTGGGTGACTCCTTTCGGGACGCCGGTGCTGCCTGATGTGAAAAAGATCAGTGCCGGGGAGTCAGCTGTGAGCTTGTGCTCAGAATCTGAGCACGGGATAGCGACGGAAGTTGGTGCGATCTGACTGTTGACAGCAATCTGATCGACCAGTTGGCCGTCGCATCCGTCGACAACCCTCAGGGCACCGAAGTCTAGGCGCGGCACTTCACGACAATGTTCCACATCGGGCGAGCCGCTCGCCATGGAAGAGCAACAGACGAGCGCTGCTGACTCTCAGGGCTCGATCAATCTCCAGTGCTCGGTAGCGGTAGTTCAGTGGTGTCGCTACCAGACCAGCGTGGATGCAGGCCAGAACGTGCAGCACCGCATCGATCCGGTTCGGCAGGAGAGAGGCCACACGATCTCCCGGCTGGAGTCCCATTGCCCTGTAGCAGCAGGCGAGCAGACGCGAGCGCTGGTCGAGTTCGCGCCAACTGAGCTCGGCTTCAGCGGTGCTCAGCGCTGTTGAATCTGGGGTCTCCTGGAGACCGCGCGACAGCAGATCTTCAAGAGGTGTCAGCTGCGGCAGCAGGGGCCCTACCAGTGACATCGGCGAAGCAGGCGCAACAACCCTGATCCTGCCGCCTCCACGCGCCAGGATTCACCTGTGAAGGGCTTGCTGTAACCGAACACGCCCAGGGATATGCCCATGGGTGTTCATGAACCAGCCACCCTCCGAGGTGATCGTCACCCAACTATCCGCCGTGAGCCGCCAACTCTGGCTGGAGATCGTATCGATGGTGTTCAATGCGGGGCCGCTGGAGGAAAGCGTCACAGCTAACAGCCTTACAGTGAATAGCTCAGGCAAGAGTTCATCAATCTTGGCTACTGAGCAGACGCCCCATTCAGCTTCACTGCGCCAGGACGACTGGCTCCAGGATGGAGCCCTCCCAGAGATGCCAGTCAGGATGGTGATCGCGGATCTGCGCGAGGTGCCGATCGGTGTTGCCGTCCACCTGAACCCTTCCATCGCCGCTTGCGGGAAGGTGCTCACCGACCCCAGCCTCAACATCCCGCTACACCCCATGGCACCACCACCGTGAAGATCAACACCCGCACCAACAACGAGCAGAGGCCTGAGGAGAAGGTGGCGAGCGTGCAGGCCCTTCTCTGATGAGCCAGGTGAGGAGGTTAAAGGCCTCCTAGCGTTTGGGCGATCCCCGCACCCGCCTGTCTCCATGGACTGCCGCCAGAGAGCTGTGCTGCCTCTCCGCCTGCCGCTTTTGCTGCGGTCCATGGCTCTGGGCGGCAGCGCCCTGCTGCTGGCTTCTCCCGCCACTGCAGCCCCAGCCAGCTATGAGATCCAGGCCCGCACCAGCTCTGGCATGGGAGCAGCGGCATCGGGGATGGAGATGATGCGGATGCTGATGGGTGGCGGTAAGCCGACTGCCACCCGCAGCCTCGATCTCACCTTGAGGTCATCGCAGAGCGCCCCGAGCGTTTCGCAGGCAGAACACCTCATCCCAGCAGGGCTTGGTCTAGGCAATTCCCTGCCGCTGCTGAGTCCAGCGCCTGCTGAAGCCTCCCGTGACATCACGTCGGACATACCCAAGGGGCGGCTGGTCATCTTCCGTGGCTGTGCCGGCACAGCAGCAGCGGATCGCCCTGAGGTCATCGATTTCGCCACTCTCCTGCCTGACCAGCGACGGCAGGCAGAGGCCCTGGCCAGCCGCAAGAGCTGGAGCAATCCCAAGGTCTCTGGGGCGTCATCCACCACAACCATGGGCACCTGGCCCAATCGCCAGGACAACAGACCGGTTCCGGCGAACGGCTCGCTGACGGGAGATCACCGGGTCCTGAGCAATTACGCCCCGGAGATCCGNTTTCANGTGAGCAGCATCCTTGATTTCATGGCGCCGGTGCAGCTCACAACCCGCCTGAGTGGTGAAGCGATCGATCTCAGCTGGTCTCCTGTCCCGACCGCCCTTGGCAGCCAGGCCATGGCCTTTGGCGGGGGCTGGGAGCCTGGAGATGTGGTGCTCTGGACGTCGAGTTCAGNCCCCTGGGGCGAGAGTGGCGTGCCCGCCGATCTGGATTCGGCAACGGCCCGCAATCTGATCGGCAAGGGCGTGCTGATGCCACCCGAGCAGACCCGCTGCACGATCGGCGCGGCGGCGATGAAGCAGCTGGGCGAAGGCGTCGTGCACTTCACCGCCTACGGCGACACGCTGCGGGTGGTGGATCCCGCAAGCTCCGCCGGCCGCCCACCCATCTGGACCGTGACGCTGATGCGGGATTCCAACAGCACCCTCCCTCTGATGGAGATGGGTGATGCCCAGGGCCAACCTCCGAAGGAGGAGTCGCCGAAGGAGGAGCAGCCTCAGCGCCGCGGGGGCTGGGGCCTGATTCCCGGGCTCTTCTGAGCGGCGCGTCGCGGTGGCAGGTGCGCCCAGACGCCCGCAGCCTCAGGATTGTTGGGCGTCGCTGATTCAGCCCTGGCAGGGCGAGAGGCTTGAGCTGCACGCCAAGCCCTGCTCAGGCCACCTCCGGCGCCCAGCTCCGTTGGCGCACCAGGTCGTCGGTCCAGTTGGCACAGCACTGGGTGATCTGCTCGCCCTGACCGATCAGCCCCTGCTGGAACTGATGATGCATGCGCAGCAGATGCCAGGACGTTCCCTTCACCTCGCCCGAGAGGCGGCTCCAGATCGCCGGATCACGGCGGGCATCGACGGCCATGTCCGCCACGTTGTGGGCCTTGTCGGCGGCGATCCCCAGGAGCGATCGCTACGGCAGCTCAGGGAGGCTGGGGTTCTCGGCAAGCCCGATGAGGGACTCAACGAATTTTGGAACAGCGGACTCACCAGTTCTTCTCATGAGTATTGAACGATGAAGAGGTGAAAAACGCGCAGTGAAGGAGCCGCACACTCAGGCGGATATGCAGATCAGGGGCTTTACGTTGTGCCTCGCTATAGGCCGACCTGTCCTGAGCGGCTTCACCGGAATACTGGGTGATCACGAAATTATCGGCCAAGGGCTTAGCAGGTTCCTCTCGCCTGTTGTCGGTGGAGGCTTGCGTGTGAATATCAAAGTCTATTCGAGTGATAAACGTACCTTTCCTCCCGGGGTTTGGAGCCTGCCAGTCTTTATAGACCCTGGCAATGGCTCGATAATAATCCTGAATCTTCTGCCAGCACGTATTGGTGGGATCCACAAGGTCGGGGTTCCGAAGGCGTTCAAAATCCTTCCCCAAGGTTTCCTTCGCTAAATCCCATTGTTGCTTTGCCTCCTCGTACTCACGCTTCCATCCGCGCATCCTTGGATCGGCATCCGGCTGCTCGGGAATATCGACCCCAGGTTTCTTGCCTTCCTGTCGATCAAGCTCACGATTGGTATTCTGAGCCTCCCTCAACAACCTTCGCATCCTCTCAACAGGAGTTTCTTCCGCTGGTGATGAAGCTCCATCCGCAAGGACGGTAGCGGGGAAGGAGCCCAAAAGCATGGCCAGCATGAGGGCTGCTGAAAGCACTGGATTGAGCGACATGGCAACCTCCGGTAAGGGCTACGCGTCCTCATCCTTAGCCAGGAATTGACTCCTGCCCACACCATCGTGATGCCGTTGCCGATCCCGGCAAAAGGTCCGCCTCCCCTCCCCCATCGCCATATCGATGCGGGGCCCGGTGGGCTCAGACTGCTCCCAGTGCATCGGCCAGTCCCTCCACCACCGCGCAGAAGAAGGGCAGATCGAGGGTTTCGATCGTGTCACTCATCTGGTGGACGTTGGGATTCCGCAGGAACGAGGTATCGGTCACCATCAGGCGTCGTAGCCTCATCCCAGAAGGGGCTGTGATCGCTTAGGCGCACATCGGGCAGGCTCCGGCCGCCATCGAACACCGGCAGCACCTTGGTGCGCACATGGCGGCCCATCGCCCGTAGATCCGCCGCATGGCGGGGATGGGGTAGGCCTGCTCGGCGCTGGTGTAGGCGAGCATCTCCAGGCTCACCATCAGCCGGAGCGGCTGGCCGGCGGCACGGAGTTCGCGGGCCAGGGCCCGTCTGCCGAGCATGCCCCACTCCTCCTGGTCAAAGGCCACGATCCACACCGGCCGTGTGGGGGGATCGAGCGCCCAGCGCTGCGCCAGCTCCAGCAGGGCCGCGACGCCGGAGGCGTTGTCGTCGGCGCCGATCGAGTTGAACGGCCCGTCGTAGTGGGCTGCCACCAGCAGCGGCGCGCGCTGGGGGTTCTGGCCGGGCAGCCGCAGGATCAGGTTGGTACCGGCTTCGCTGCCCTCCCGGAAGGGATGCTCCTCCACCTCACCCAGCGCGCCGAGCTGCTCGCGGATGGTGCTGCGAACGCTCATCAGGCCGAGACGATCCCACAGGGCATGGCGGGGCCGGGCCAGCTCCCGGAGGTGGGCGAGGAGGCGCTGCTGCAGCTGTGGTGTGGTCATGGCGCTGGAGTGCGTTTCAGAGTGCGGCGGCCCTGGTGAGCACTCTGCGAACGATGCCAGCGATCACCCTGCCGGATGACGCGTTCACGTCGTACCCGGGTGGAGCAGCTCCCCGTGCCGGCCGCCACCTGAGCGCCTGAGCTTCTGGGTCAGTCGTCTAGGGCCCCCAGCGCCCGCATGCTCTCCAGTGCGGCAGGAGCCAGGCCTGTCACACCGGTGATTCGGGTGCCGGCGTAGAGCCCTTCGGCGCGAAGGGTCGCCACCCTGCTGCCGCTGCTCCTCTGCCAGATCCTCACGGTCTCGTCGGCGCTGCCGCTCACCACCCTGGTGCCATCAGGACTGAAGCGCACCGAGAGAACCTGATCGCTGTGGCCGGTGCAGGACCAGAGCAGCTCCCCGCGGCTCAGATCCCACAGGTGGATTGCCCCGTCGCTGCTGCCGGATGCCAGCCACTGCCCGTCGCTGCTCACGGCGATGCTGCGGATCCAGGTGGTGTGCCCGGAAAAGCGGCGTACAGCAGTGCCCAGCCGCAGATCCCACAGGGTGAGGTGGGTGCCGGAGGCCGTGACCAGATGATTGCCATCAGGCGTGAAGGCCACCCCCCACACCCACGCCTCGAAGCGGTCCAGCACCAGCGCGCAGGCGCCACATGCCACGTCCCACAGCCGCACCGTGCGGTCGTGGCTGCCGCTGGCGATACGGCTGCCGCTGGGATCGAAGGCCAGGGAGCGCACCCAGTCGTGATGGCCGCTCAGCACAGCGGCGGCTTCGCCGCGGCCTACATCCCAGAGCCGCAGGCTGTAGTCGCTGCCGCCGCTGGCCAACAGCGGCGCCGTGGGGCTCCATTGCAGGCAGAGCACCTCGCCGCGATGGCCGTGCAGGCTCGCCAGCCGGCGGCCGCTGGCTGCCTCCCAGAGATGGATCGACTCGTCTCCTGCGCTGGCGATGCGGCTGCCGGCGGCGNCGTAGGAGGCCGAGAACACCGCCGAGAGCACCCAGGCGTGATGNCCCCGCAGGGTGCGGTGCAGACGGCCACGGTGCGCATCCCAGATCCGCACCGTGCGATCACCGCCGGCGCTGACGATCCAGCGGCCATCGGGGCTGTATTCCGCCCACCACATCCAGTTGCAGTACCCGACCCACTTGCGCAGCAGCGTTCCCTCCGGCACGGCCCAGTGGCGCATGCTGTAGTCGCTGCCTCCGCAGAGGAGCGACCGCCCGTCGGGGCTGAAGCAAATCCGGTGAAGCCAGCTGGCAGGCCCGCTGAGGGTGGCCAGGGAGCGGCCGCTGGGCATCGCCCAGAGGCGCACCGAATGGTCGGTGCTGCTGCTGGCGAGCAGTGCTCCATCTCCGCTGAAGGCCAGGCTCACCAGTTGGGACTGGTGGCCGGAGAGGGTCTGCAGAAGGCGTCGCTCGCCCATCGACCAGAGCCGGATGAGCCCTTCCCCACCGCCGGTGGCGATCCAGCGCCCGAGGGGGTCTACAGCCAGGCAGCGCAGATCGCTGCGATCGGCCGCGATCCAGCCCGTCGGCTCGCCGCTGGCCGCATCCCAGATCCGCAGGGTGCCATCAGCTCCGCCGCTGCACAGCTGCTCGCCCCGTGGGCAGAAGGCGACTGCCGTCACCGGACCCTCATGGCCCATGAGGGTCAGCAGGGGTTCGCCGTCGGCCACCCGCCAGATCCGCACGGTGCCATCGNCCCCCGCGGCAGCCAGCCGGACCCCGGCCGGATCGAAGCCGACTCCGTACACCTGGTCTGTGTGACCTGCCAGCTCGCGGACCCGCTGGCCGTGCTCGGTGTTCCACAGGGTCACGACCCGATCGCCGCCCGCAGCAGCCAGCAGCGCGCCGTCCGGACTGAAGGCGATCGTCCACAGCCACTGGGGGGCGGCGGGGCGGCTCCAGATCCAGCCATCGTCCCGCAGGTTCCAGAGGCGGAGCCTGCCGGTGATCTCTCCGGTGGCGAACCGTTCTCCGTCGGGGTGGAAGGCCACCGCGAAGACCGCCCCGAAAGTCTTGCTGAGTACCGAGCTGCTCAGGTCGGCCTCAGAGAGATCGGCTCCCGGCAGGGGGACATTGGGCAGATAGGCATGGCGTACCGCCAGACCGGCCAGATTGACGCCGCTGAGGTCGGCATCGAGGTGATGGAGCAGGTTGAGCAGATTGCCGGCGGCGTAGCTGGTCTCGACCGTTCCAGCGGGCTCTCCCCTCGCCTGCACCAGCCCATCGAGCACCAGGCGCAGACGGGCAATCACTGCCTGGCGCGACCCCAGCCGGCCGAGCAGAACCAGCACCACCTCACCCAGCAGGAGCTCCTCCTGGCTGACGCGGATGTGGTCGGTGACGGTGGTCTGGAGAAGCGCNAAGGCATGAANGGGGCCGAGCTCCCGTCCGCCGGCGATGGCTGCCGCGATCTCCTCCACCAGCCGCTCGCTGGCGAACTCCATCACCACCGGCTGCTGGGTGAAGCGATTGCCACGGCGTTCCACCAGGCAGCGCCGCTGCAGGTCCTGCATCGCCCTCAGCACCTGGCTGCGCGGCAGGGCAGGCACCAGATCGCCGAACAACTCCTCCACCGAGCTCCAGTCACGCCGGATGGCCAGCCAGCTCATCAACGTCCGTTCCAGTGGGGAGAGGCGCTCGAACTGCCGCTGCAGCAACTGGCGCAGGCCACCGAGCAGCACCGCCTCCTGGCGGAGGAAGGCTGCTATGTCACCCCCGAACAGGTCCCTCACCGCGGCGGCGACGATCTTCACCGCCANGGGGCTTTGNCCACAGCGCTGCGCCAGGGTTCGCCGTTCCTCGGCGCTGCCCTGCAGATCGCCGGCATCGAGCAGCGCCCGGGCGGCTTCCACGCTGCCGCCCAGCCGCAGGCTGCGCACGGCCTGGCCGTCGTTGTCCCATGGCTCCAGTTCGAGAGGTCTCTCGCGGCTGGTGAGAATCAACAGGCTGCGGTGCGAGGTTTCGGCGACCATCCGCACCAGCTCCCCGTAGTCGCCGTAGTCGGCTCGAAAGGAGCCGGCCACCCCGGCATCGAGCAGGCTTTCGAAGTTGTCGAGCACGAACAGGCAGCGTCGCTCGCGGATCAGTCGCAGGAAGCGATCCAGAACGGATCCCTCTGCCTGCTCCGGTGCCAGCCGTGAGAGCCATTCCCGCAGGACGGTCTCCAGACGGGGTGCGTTACGGACCGAGCGCCAGACGATGGTCTCGAAGCCGGCATCGCCTGCTCTGAAGAGTGAGGCAGCACCGCCCTGCTGCTCGACTTGAGCCTGGAGCAGCCGGGTGACCAGGGTGGTCTTGCCGATGCCCCCCAGCCCGAGCACGCAGATCAGACGGCAGCCGCTGCCCGCCTCCAGCCAGGAGGCGAGGGTGGCCAGCTCCTCCTGGCGGCCATGAAACGCGTCCACCACCGGGGCTTCCCCCCAGTCGATGGCTGGACCGGCAGCCCCAGGCGGTGAAGCGCCAGCCGCTGCGGGATCCTGCGGATGGAGGCAGTCACCCGCATCCAGGCTCAGCCCGAAGACCTCAAACAGTGCCTCCAGCGACTGGCGGTCCACCGGAGCCTGGCCCGCCAGGATCCGGGCGATCGTGCGCACCGAGAGGCCGCTGCGTTCGGCCAGCCATTCCTGGGGCGGCCGCGCGCCATGCCCTTCCTGGCTGGCCTGGATCCGACGCGCGGCGGTCAGCCTGGCGAGGCCTGAGGAGGTGAGGATCANCCCTCGTCGGCGCCTGCTGCGCACCACGGAACGGGGCAATCCAACAGCGGCAAGGAGTCTGCCACGGCTCAGGGGTGCGCTGGATGAGGATGGAGAGGCACTCAGGCGGCGTCAGCCAGATAACGGACCTCTTAACTGTCCGGCTAAGTCACCCAAACACGTCTGGACCGGCCCTGCTGCCTCGGTCAGATTGACGGGGTTCTCGATGGAGGCCCCGATGCTTCATCACATCTCGTTTCCGGCATCCGATCCCTACCGGGTGGCACGGGTTCTGGCGGAGCTGACCAATGGTCAGTACTTCGAGTTTCCCATCACTCCAGGTGCCTACATGGTGAACTTCGGTGATGATCACGGCAGTGCTCTGGAGATCATTCCGGCCGATCGGGTGTGGATCCCGGGGGCCGACGAGGTGGATGTGGGTACAGAGGAAACGGCCCTGCGCTGCAGCGGCTTTCACGTTGCCATCTCGGTATCGGTGAGCCGGGAGCACATCGAGGAGGTGGGGGTACGGGAGGGATGGCTGGTGCGCGCCTGCGATCGCGGCCCCTTCCAGCTGATCGAGCTGTGGGTGGAGAACCGTTTCATGATCGAGATGCTCACCAGGGAGATGACACCCGCCTACCTCAGCTTCATGAAGCCGGAAACCTATGGCGCCTGGCTGCATGAGATGCAAGGCAGCGATGTGGCCTTGCATGCCCATGGCTGAGCCCGCCCCAGCCGCCGCCAGAGCCAACCCTTGTGCGGAAGCAACCATGATGCGCCAGTGCGCCGGGATTGGTGGCGGTGGACGCGACAGGGCTGAGCGGGTCGATCGTGCTTGCCGCCGAGGATCCGGCCGCTCTGGCCGCCTTCTACGGCGCCCTGTTGGAGGTGAAGCCGGAGCCGGGTCTGCGTGGCAGCCACTGGCGCGTGCCGTGGCGGGCCGGTGGCTGGCTGGAGATCTACGCCCCATCGCGGAGCCGCCCCCAACACCGCCAGCAGGGACGGCTGGCCCTGTGCCTGCAACGACCGGCGGATGGGAGGGGCGCCGTTGCCGTGCTCAACGACTGGATCACCGCATCCCTGGAACTGGGCGCGTCGCTGCTGGAGCCGCCGCGACCGGAATCCTTTGGAGCGGAAGCCTGGCTGGTCGATCCTGAGGGCAACCGCCTGCTGCTGCTGGTGTTGCCCTGATGCTGGGGCCAGGCTGAGCTGAATCCGCCCCCTGGAGCGCATGCGCCGGCCACTGACCCTCATGGCGGTGGGGCTGCTCGCCCTGCCCACCGCAGCAGCCGCAACGCCGGCGTGGAAGGCACGTTCGTGCTGCTGGATGAACGCCGAGGTGAACTGCGTGGCCATAACCGCTCCCGGGCCGAACAGCGGTTCTCACCGGCCTCCACCTTCAAGATCGCCAATGCCCTGATCGGCCTCTCGCTCGGTGTCGTTGGGAGCGTGGATGAACTGATCTCCTACACCGGCGATGCCAACCCGTTCATGCGCGAGTGGCTCGAGCCGATGGGACTGCGTGGGGCCATGCGGCTGTCGAACGTGCCGCTGTATCAGGAGCTGGCCCGCCGCATCGGCCTGGCGCGCCTGCGCGAGGCGATTCAGCGCCTGCACTACGGCAACGAGCAGATCGGCCGCAACGTGACCAGCTTCTGGATGCGGGGGCCTCTGGCGATCAGCGCCGTGGAGCAGACCCGCTTCCTCTCCGGCCTGTCTCACCAGAGACTGCCGTTTCCCCGCAGCGCCCAGCAGCAGGTGGCCGAGATCACCCGGGTCGACTCGGGCCCCGGTTGGAGCCTCCATGCCAAGACCGGCTGGCAGAACGCCCCAGGGGCGGGTGTGGGCTGGTGGGCGGGCTGGGTGCAGCGTGGCGATCAGGTCACGNCCTTTGCCCTCAACCTCGTCATGGCCGGTGCGGCTGATGCCCCCAAGCGGGAGCAACTGGAGCGCGCCAGCCTGCGGAAGCTGGGGATCGTGCCTGAGCCGCCGGTACCCGTCCCGACGCCGTGAAGCCCCTTCATGAAGCCTCGTTGCCCCTGGTGAAGAGCGGTGTCGAATGTGCTGCAGCCCTTGCTGAAACCTGTGGTCGGTCCCATCGTGGTTGCAACGGGATTCGGAGGCTCCACGGATGGAAGACAGNCCCCCTGAGCACCAGAGAGGAGCGCGCTGACGATCCGGCCCCTGCTCCAACACTCTCGACGGATCTCTGACGTTCCAGGCGTGGCTGTTCTGTCTGAGCAGCGCCGTCCCCGTCCATTGCACTGCTCACGGCTCAGCCTCAGGTGCCCCGGACTCAACGGAACGTCCCACTAGTCACCTGGCCCCAGGTGCCAGCGCCGGCAGCTCCGCCCACAACTGAAAATCACCGGATCTGAAACGATCAACCGACCGCGCAGCTGCGCCCGACCCCCTTGGGAAGGCACCACGGCTGAGCAGGCAAATGCCCGGGGCCCACGCTCCGGGCTTTGTTGCGTTCAGGCCCCGCTCAGCTCCATCCACCCAACCGGATCAGAGCCCCCACCACCACGAAGGCGATCGCCAGCATCCCGATCGGGTTGGCCGGGTGGAAGAGCCCTCGGAAGCCCGGTCGATAGAGCCATGCCATCCACAGGCCGCTGATCACCTGGATGGCGAGGGCGGTGAGGCCCAGCGGCTCGACCATCTCCTCGGAACTGCGGATCGCTGCTCCCCCGATGGGAGCAATCCGGCGGGGTGGACCGTGAAGGTGATCGTGGATCTGTGCGTGGTGCCGATCGGCGTGGGCGTGCATCTGGCGGCCACCATCGCCGCCATCGAGGCCTGCCACCAGGCGGTGCATGCGATGGGCTGNCCCCGCGTGTACACCACCGTGAAGATCAACACCCGCACCGACAAGGACCAGCGCCTTGAGGAGAAGGTGGCCAGCGTGCAGGCGCTGCTCTGAGGCCGAAGACTGTGTTGTCGGGCGCCCCAATCCAGCTGCCGCAGCGTCGTTCTGGCCGAGCGCGACACGGTCCGCTGGCGACNGCGCGGATCGCGGCGAGGCGCTTCCATGACCGGATGGGTCCCGCCCTGGCCAGCGAGCCAGCGCCGTCAGGAATCGGAGGACCGGCCTCGCCCCCGGGCGGGCGTGGACAATGACCTGGTGGGCTGGAGAAGCACCATCAGTCCCGAGCCGATCACCACCAGCGTGAGCAGCCCCAGCACCACGGAGTAGTAGGGCTGCAGATTGATCGGCCCGAAGCGGCCGGTGTGGATCTTCAGCAGCCAGAAGGCGTCGATGCCCTGCTCCAGCAGCAAGGAGTAGATCGAACCGCTGGCGGCCGTGAGCAGCAGAGGCGCGGCAGCGATCGGCACCACCCAGCGATGCAGACGGCGTGGTTTCATTCCTGCCGCAGCTCCTGATGCAGGTGCGCTTCATCGCTGCAGGGCATCCAGAGGCCGTTGTTCTGATGAGTGCCCTTGCAACCCAGCTCGCGGGCTCGTTGCTCGGCCTCGGCTTGGGTCTTGAAGAGCCCCTTGCTGTGCGCCTCCACGGCGGCAGGAGCAACCGTCAGGGAAATCAGCGCGCTCGCTGCGGTGAGCAGCAGGATCTGTGACGAGGTCATGAGGCGCCTCAGAAGCGGAACAGGGGATCGAACCGGTGGTACTCANGCTTGTTCAATCCTTCGCGGCCCAGCATGGTGCGCAGTTCGATGATCTCGCGGCGCTGGGCCACGATGATCTGCCGCGCCAGCCGCCGGATGGTCGGGTTGGTCGATTTCTCGAGGGCGTCGTGGGCCATCTCGAGCGCACCGCCGTGGTGCTGGATCATGCTCTCGAGGAACCAGACAACCCGGTTGGCCCTGGTGGGCGTGGCGCCCATCATCTGCATCGCCTCGATCTGGGCCGCGCTCATGCGCACCAGCTCGGCCATGGCGTCGGGGTTGCCGCCCGGTTTCAACGTCACGGGGTAGACCGGCGCCTCGGGATACCAGGCCTTGCGCCACTGGCCCATCGCCTTGATCTCCTGGGCCTGATCGCGCCAGATCCCCTTGGCCAGGGCCCCCACCCCGGCTGAGCCGATGTCGAACACGAACTCGCTCATCCGCAGCGCTCCGGTGTGGTGCTGCACCATCGCGTCGAGGAAGCGCAGGTCGTAGGTCGCGCCGGCCGGGCCGATGTCATGGCCATGGGCGTTGTGGCTGGCCTGGCCTGCAGGGGCGGGAGCGAGCGGCTGGNCATGGTGCTCATGGTCCATGCCTGGCAGGGGGGAAGGCTGCTGAGCCATGGTCTGGCCAGGGGCCAGCAGGGCGATCGCGGCAGCGAGTGGGAGCAGCCGATGCATGGGCGCGGCAGAACGCATGCTCCTAGGATGAAGTCTCCTCCTGGTGGAGAGTCAAGCGGTGGTCATCGCGCGGGCGTCGGGCCAGCAGATCGGCGTGGTGGCGGAGCGCTCAGGCGTGCCGGTGAAGACCATCCGCTTCTACTGCGACGAGGGACTGCTCCAGCCGGTCTCCCGAACCGAAGGCCGTTATCGCCTCTTTGATGAGTCTGTCTACGAGGAGCTTTCCCTGATCCGCACGCTGCGGGCCATGGAATCCCGCTGGACACGATCCGCTCCGTGCTGGAGGCGCGGCGCAGCGGCATCTGCTCCTGCGAGAACCTGCAGGGCACCATCCGCAGCAAGGCCGGAGAGATTCAGCAGCGAATCGAGGATCTGCTGGCCCTGCAGGCTGAACTCACCGCCATGCTGAACAGCTGGGAGGCCTGCGGCGGCGAGAAGGCGTCAACCGCCTGAGGTCTCGTACCACTGGCGGTACCACTGGGCCATCTGCTCGATCTCCTGGCTCTGAACGCGCACCATCGCCTCCTCCAGTTTGCGCAGCTCCGGGTGCTGGGTGTTCCATTCGGCGTGGGACGCCATCATCACGCCCATGCGGTGATGCGGAATCATCTGCTCGATGAAGGCGCGATCGAAATCCGGAGCGCTCTTGAGCACATCCAGCTGGTGGCCATCCCCGGCATGCCCCAACCCCAGCCTGCTCCCATGCCCATCCCGGGTCCCATTCCCCTGCCGTAGCCCGCTCCGACGCTCCAGGCCGGTACATCCGTGCCATACCACTTGCGGTACCACTGCCGCATCTGGGCGATCTCGCGGCTCTGGCTGGTGATGATCCGCTGGGCCAGGGCCTTGATCTCCGGACGGCGGGCCCGCTTGAGGGCCAGTTCCGCCATGGCGATCGCCCCCTGGTGATGCGGAATCATCATCACGATGAAACGGGCATCGGCGGAGCGCTGACCCAGCGCACCTCCTCCCCAGCCCATCCCAGGGCCAGGCGTGCTGCCGGGCGTGCTCACGGGATTGGGGGCGCCCTGGACGGCTGGGTTGAGCGTCAGCAGCAGCGCCGCTGCGGTGGCGAGTCCGGCCCAGGCCTCACGGCCCCTGACAACGCGAGTGATGGGCAACACCATCGGGGAGCTCCGGAAGCGGCTGACTCCATCCTGGCCACGGCTGCCGCAGGGTGATCAGACCGGGCCGGCGCGGCAGCACGCGGCGCCCGGCGGCGTCGCGGTCGGTTCAGCCAACCACGAGCATCACAGCCCCCATCAGGGCCATGATCAGGTTTTCAGCGAAGCTCACCACCCCGAGCGGTGCCTTGGCGTTGCCCCCCACACAGGCGCAGTTCAGGGCCAGCTTGTCGATGAACACGGCCTTGCCCACCGACACCATGCCCATGGCGCCGAGGAGCACCGCCGTGGCGCCGATCAGCCGCGACGCCATGGCGACATCCGGCCGGATCAGGATGCCGAGACCCACCAGAAGCTCCACGCCGGGGTAGAGGCGCCCCCAGGCGGGCCACCGCTGGGTCAGCAGGTCGTACTTGCGGAAGCTGGCGGCGAAGGCCGCCACATCCATCAGCTTGAGCATCGCCAGCAGACAGATCGAGATCCCCATGAAGCCGCTGAGGCCACCAGCCAGCGCCAGATCCATCAGGGCGGCGGTGGCGAAGACGGCGATCACCGGCGTGTAGGAGAACTCGCTGGCTTCGGGCCGTGTCCCCAGGCGTGCCGCCAGGTCGGTGTATCCGCCGATGCGCTCCTGCCCCGCGAACACCTGGGGGGTGGTGGCCACCGCGTGGGCTGCCTTGAAGGCGGCCACCTCCTCCTCGCTGCGGAGCGGATGGTCCTGGAAGGGGATGTGGCGCTCCTCGAGAAGCCGCACCGCCTTGAGTCCCCAGGGGCAGGCGTGATCGGGCAGATCCATCCGGTAGAGGCGCACGTGATCGAGAGAGGAAGGGGTCATGGAGCCATGGGCGAAGCAGAACCACCCCAACTCTGAGATCTCCAGTTACTGGAGAGTCAAGGCGCCCGGTGGGGCGCGGAGGCTGTCGGCTCTGGGCGGCCCTATCCCCCGGGCCGGCATGGTCATGTCTGCCTGGCACACACCACCTGCGGCGTTCAGCCCCGCCGGCGGCGCAGCGGCAGAGGCGAAGACCCATGACCCTCAGACCATCCGCAATCCTCTACTGAGAGGACATGGGCAGGTGCAGCGCCGCCGCTGCTCCCCTCTCATGCCCTCCTGTCGGGGTCCGGAGCCTCGGGCTCAGGGCGCTTGGCCTGGATGGAGAAATGGACCGGAGGAGCCGCAGAACTGTGGACTTTCCCGCTGCTGCGCCTGGCTGTGAAGGGTGGACACCGGCAGAATGGCTCTCCTGCAGCCGGTGCCATGGCACGCCTGGAAGCCCTGATCGCTCACGTTGTCGATGAGGAGCACTGCGGGGTGCGATCGCCGCGCTGGCCAGGGATCTGGGCGGTACGGTCCAGTGGCTGGATCGCCGCAACGCCTCGATTGCCCTGCTGGCCGGCAGCCCGGCCCTGGCGGTGCAGGTGCTGCTGGAGCTGCGCTCGTCTTCCGAACTGGTGCTGCTGGTGCGCAGCCGTGAGGGAATGGGCAGCGGCGCGCCGCTGAGCACCGCGGTGCTGGAGCAGGTGCTCAAGCTGCTGCAGAGCGCGTTAGCTGGTGCGTCGGTGCAGTTCCGCTCCGACCGCGATGGCCCGATCCGCAAGGCCGCAGCGGCTTGAGAGGAGGGGGTTGATGGCGATGGTTCGGCCAAGGGCCGGGATTGATCAGCACGGCTATAAGAGGCTGCTGAAATAGCCGCCAATTCGAGGCCTAACGCCTCCTGCTGCGCTGTGGGAATGATTCGCAGCTCGATCCCCGAGCTTTCTCGGCTTCCACTGCCCTGCTAACAGGCATGCGAGCCACGTCGGAGACTCTGGATCGCCGCCGCCGCCACGCGTTGTCCCTTTCATGCCAGCACCTCCCGTGGGCTGAGCAGGTTGGCCAGGCGGATCAGGTTGTAGGCCACCACATGCAGCCGGAACACCGCTCCCACCCGCGATCGACCTCGGGCCTTGAGCTGCCGCAGTCCGGCGGCCTGTTTGATCCATCCAACCACCTGCTCGATGCGCTCCCTGGCGTTGATCGAGCGGGCATAGCCCGCATGGCGAACGGTGCGGCCGTCGATGGCGGAGCGCCGGCGCGGCTGGATGTTCTGGGCGACATGGGGCGTGATGCCCGCGATGCGCAGATCGGCCACGAAATCCCTGGTGTCGTAGCCCTTGTCGGCCCCCAGTGTCTTCTGGTGGGCACCCGGCAGTGAGCGCGCCATCCGCACGGCCGCCGCACGCTCCCCGTAGCCGTCTGCCGGAGTCACCTCACTGGCCACCACCAGGCCGTGCCGGTTCTCCATCAGGCAGTGCCCCAGATAACTGAGGAATGCTCCGGTGCCACCGGACTTGCGGAACAGACGCGCCTCCCCGTCGCTGCTGGAGCGATGCGTCTGGTTGGAGAGCAGCAGGCCGCGGAAGTCGCCCCTGGCGCGCTTCTTCTGCTTGCCAGGAGCCGATCCAAACCCGTTCCCGCCACTGGGCGGTGGCGGATCGTCATCGCCTCCGTCGATCCGCTCCAGGGAGCCATGAGAGGCCCAGGCCCGCAGCAGGGTGGCATCCACGGAGAAGTGCTCGGAGCTCAGCAGCGGCATGACCTCCGGCGAGGCCAGCAGCAGCTCCAGGAACATCGCCATCAGCTCCTCGTTGAGCAGCCGGTCTCGGTTCTTGGTGAATGTGGTGGGATGCCAGACGGGATCGTCCGTGTTGAGGCCGACAAACCAGCGGAACAGCAGGTTGTAGTCCAGCTGCTCGTACTGCTTCGCAGAAGCCTTTGGCTACAGCATCCGCTCCGAGCGGATGCTGTAGAACGCCTGCAGCAACAGGGTCAGCAGCAACTGCTCCGGCGGGATCGAGGGGCGACCTCCCTCGGGATAGAGCCTGCAGAAGGTGGGGTTCAGCCGATCCAGCGCCTGATCGGCCAGCCGCCGGACCTGCCGCAGGGGATGGGCCTTGGGGATCCGATCCTCAGTGGAGACGTAGGAGAACAGGGGGCCATTCTCCCGCGGCTGGGCTGCTTTTTCACCCAATTTCACCCAACCATTCAGCGCCCAGCAGCCGCTGGAGTCGTCCCGGTGGTGGGCAAGGGGGATGGCATCTCCACAAGGTCCGTGAAAGTTAGCGCAGGTTGCTCCACAGCACCTTGCCAGCTGAACAGCTGGACAACCTGTGCACTCGCCTGCAGAAGGAGTTGGTCTGAATTAGGCAGACTCAGCTCATCGATAAATCACCATAAATGTGTGATCAATAATTAGCGACTTACTCTGGTAGCACGAAGGAATCGGCTTAAAGTACCCTGCCATCTCGTTCACCCTGTTAACAGCTGACTCATCCTGGCTTGGGAGGCCTGATGATTGGACAATTTGAATATTTGAGATGCCTCCTGTTCGCATAAGCTCATACTTTAGCTTTGTCACAAACTCTCCCTTGCGCGGCGGCTTGGGCGCTTTCCAGCCAGTGTCTACGCGACCCCGCATTTCATCTCGATACGCATTGATCTCTTCGCTACAATTACTGTCAATATCGGCAGAGGTAGTGGGCCTTGCCTTCGCTTCCTGCGCTGGCTGTCTTGGAAGTCCCACTGAATCATGGACTGGAAAACTATGTCGAATAACTTTAGTTGCTGATTTTGCGCCTTCTTTGACCTCCCACTCATGAGCGCCAAATGTCAGCCCAGGTGGAGGAACGACAACCACACCCCGGGGAGACTTGGCAACAATACTGGCAGGTATTTTGTCTACCATTACTGTTGTCATCCCAACTGGCTTGTCAAATGGACCTGTAATCCGAACAGGCGTCTTGTCTGCCGTCTCCTGGGGGAATTCAAAGGTACTTGACTCCGAATAGTGGCCTTCAGGCTTTACCGGAACAGATCCACTTGTCACGATGTTTCCCTTAGGATCTTTGACGGTCACGATCACCGTTGGTCCTTCAGGCCTTCGCTGATCTATGGCGCTAGTGGGCTCTCGCTTTACCGATGTAACAGTCTTGCCTGCAACACGAGGGATGACGCTTGTGAAAAGGCCTGGGACTTTTGCCGGTTCTCCTTGAGTTCCTGCTTGGGACGTCTCTTTGCTTTCTTCATCGCTGAATGTGGCTGTGCTGGATATTTCAACTTTATAGTCTTCGGCAACCGGAGATTCGTCTTTGAAAACAGAATAACTGATAACATCTCCCTCTTCAATATCTGAAGGCAATGAAACCCGTATGCCAGTAGCAGAGTTCGTGAGAGTTGTCAGTCCGTTCGTGCTTTTGCTAACCATTCCCATCGCGCCTCCTTCCTGATCCCGGCCGTGCGGGGTCGCTCCATTCGGGACTGACGTTTGTCATGGGGTTGTTCGTCGGAGCGTTCCTCCTCCGGTGTGGAGCGCGGCAGCACTTGCTGTTGGAGTTGTCCTGTATCCTTTGCTTTCGGGATGTTAATATAGATCGTTGTGGCCTGCCCGCCGCAACAAGTCCCTGTGCTGGATACATCCCCACGCTTGTCGCCATCAAGGATAATTGTCTTGTCCGGCATTCCATCTTTGTTTCCCTGTCCATCCGGCAGATCCAGCCCGATACGGGTCTCGTTCTTTTCGGGGTCGTAATTCACGGTGATGTCCCTGCCGCTCAGGTTAACGCCATCAATGATGATCTGTTCACCCGACTCGTAGTCGCGAATGCGATCGCCATCCTCAAGCGTATTTGTGGGATCGCCCTGGCCGTGCCCAGCCCGGAACCAGAAAGTGTCGCGTCCCTTGCCGCCGGATATGTCGTCGAGCCCGGACTTTCCCAACAAGTTGTTCGCGCGGTCATCGCCGTTCTGGACGTGAGGCGCGTCCGGATCGTTCATGACCGATGGTGCGAGGCCGCGACCTGAGGCGGGAGTTTCACCAATCTCGAAGATCCTCGGAGGCAGCGTAGTGCCATCTCCGACTATGGCCTTGCGGTCGCCTCGGGAGTTAACGGCAAGCGGGCTTCCGTTTTCGCCGCTGCCGTGTATGCCGTGGTCTTCATCAAGGGTCCCAGGTTCAGCCGAATCCGGGATGCCGATCTGATACCGAGCCAGAGTAAGGCTTTCATTGACAGAGGTCAGCTTTTGATCTTCTGTGTCAATGGCACCCGTCGTGAGACTCCCACTGTCATGGTTCTGACGATCTAAGCTGGTAACGGCCACTGCGATGCGCGATCCACGAGGCATGGCGGTATCTCTGTCAAGCTGACCGGAAAGGATTTTGTTCAGGTTAATCCTATTGGTTTCTGCGGGACGCATAACAATGACGCCATTCTTGCTTGGGCGGGCCAACTGTTCGCGTGTAGTCGCCAGCAAAGTTTTGTCAATCGGTAGTCGCTCTCGGAGATGTCGAGGCTGTCATCAGCCAAGGCCGAAGGTGCCGGGAGGGTGATCAGAGCGGCTAGCAGCGTTGCAAGTTCAGGTCTCAGCGACCGATCAGGGTAACATTCTCTCATGATCAGAATAGGGTAAAATGCTCAGACGGAGAGAGTGATGCTTGATATGTTTAAGCCTAAGGTTCGGCAAGACAATCGTCTTCGGCGTAACAGATTGTCTTCTTCTGCAGAGTGTCTTATTCTCAGGATGGCTGCGCAGAGACGGCCTTCGTCTCACCTTCACGATGGACAGCGTCCTGGCTGAAGCACAGGCAAGGTCGCCTAACCTCGCAGGGCCGGTTGCTTCCGTGCCTGCGATGGTCGTCCGCTTCCGCACTCACCTGCCTCGCCATCTGCTGCTGCTTGCCTTGCTGGGGCTCCATCCGGTGGCGGGCTGGGCCCAGGCGGCGTTGCCGCGCACGCCGTACGCATCCCAGCAGAAGCCCACCGTTTCGGTGCCCGATTTCAAGAACACCGTGACTCAGCCCGCCTGGTGGTGGCAGGGTCCTGTGGCCACGGATCTCGCCGCAGCCCTGGCCAATGAGCTTCAGGGCAGTGGCGACCTGCAGGTGGTGGAGCGCAGCAACCTCAAGGAGGTGCTCTCCGAGCAGGAACTGGCCGAGCTGGGCATCGTCCGCCAGGGACCGACCGCCGCCCGACGGGGGCAGATGACCGGAGCCCGCTACCTCGTGCTCGGCACGATCACCTCCTACGAAAGCAACGTGGAGAGCCGGGGAACGGGCAACAGCTTCGGCGTGCTCGGCTTCGGCACCAGCAATCAGCAGCTGGAGACCCGCGACTACGTGGCCATTGACATCCGGGTGGTGGACAGCACCACTGGCGAGGTGGTGGGTACCCGCACCGTGGAGGGCAGGGCCAGCAGCGTGGCCGGGGCTCGCGAGACCGGCGGCAGCCTGCTGCCCCTGGCCGGGGTCGCCCTGTGGGCAGCGCCCAACATGGGGCGTGGAGCCCAGGCTGCGGTGGGTGCGGCAGGCACCCTCAACTTCAGCAACAGCAGCTCCGAGTCCCAGCGCACACCGGCCGCCAAGGCGATCCGGGCCGCCCTGATCGATGCCTCCGACTACGTGAGCTGTCTGCTCGTGCCGAAGGGCGACTGCATGGCTCGCTTCGATGCCCAGGACAGACAGCGGCGGGATCGGACCCGTGGCGTGCTCCAACTGGACTGAACGCGTCAGAGCGCCCTTGCCCCGCCAACCCTGGTTGGCTTCCGCCTGATGGCCGTATGGCCTGATGCTCGTTGAGGCATCCGTGCCAGCGCCTGACAGCGACGTGAGCGTAAGCGCACCTACGGGCCTGTAGGTGACGCGCCCATCGAGCCCGCCGCCACACCTCGGTCAGTTGGCTTCACGAGGAGTTCGGCCCCTGCCGCTCAGGTGATCGGGCCATCACGCTGATCGTGCATCGGCGGGGGTGGTGGCGGCTGGAGCAACAGCACGATGCTGCTGATGCCGATCATCAGGAACGACACAGCTCCCAGCAGGGCCAGCAGGCGCAACCCCAGGCCGCGGCCGGGATCCACCAACGGCTCGTCATCGTCCTTGCTGGTGGGGTGTCGGTGGTGGGGCGGCAGGCGAGGGTGTTGCATCAGCTGGTCTCACCCATCTCGCCGACATCCGTGAGCTGATCGATCAACAGCTCGGCAAAGCCGGTGGCTGGATCGGTCTTCCGAGCGAACCGCCACTCAGGCAGCATCGCCACCACCAGCTCGGCCGTGGTGCGCACCATGGAGCCGCTGCAGAGATGTCCGCCGATCACCGCTCCTGTGCTGTCAGCCACGGCGCTGTGCAGGTGGCCTCCATCCGGTGTGAGGCTGCCAGCCAGGCTGATGATTTCGAGATCCCCTCGGAGCGTAGTGGGCTCCTCCAGGCCAGCCAGCCGCAGCCGAGCCACCGACAGGCTGCCGATGCCACTGATAACACAGCCGGCCTGCTCGCTCCGCTGAGCCATCCAGGTCTCCAGGGTTCGGCGTAAGTCCTCTCCAGGCATCAGCCGCAGTGGCACCACCTTCATCGGCCAGAGCCCTCCACCAGACTTTGAACCATCACCAAGGCGTCGCCGTAGGCCGGCTGCAAGGGGCGAACCGCCCCGGGCAGGGCTGATGGGGACGACGTTGGCCTGCCAATCGCTGACTCCGGCATTGCTCGCCCGACCACCAGGCTGAACGGGATGGCTCGGTAGCCCTCGCCGGCGACATTCAGCCAACACGAAGTCAGCATGGGTGACGTGGGCTTCGAGGCACAGGTCGTTGGCCCTGAGGGAGAAGTTGCCTCCCACGACCTCGGTATGATCCAGAGTCACCATCACGCCCTTGCTCTTCTCCAGCCACCACAACCAGGCCTCGGCTTTCGAGATCGCCGGGTCATCTTGGGAATCTGCAGCAGCAGTGCCGGTGGAACCAGGGAACGCGATCAAGGGGATGCTGATTCTCGTGCCCCATCTGTAGAGGCATCCCCGGTTCCGGCTCAGTGCATCAGCAGCCCGATCGGCCCCATGGCCGTCACGCCACCGCCGATGGCCCCGGCCAGGGCCCAGAGCAGCAGCTGGGAGGAGATGCAGGAGGCAGCGGCCCCGACGCCGACTAACAACAGCAGGTGGTCGACGCCGCTGATCGGATGCGGAAAGCCGGTGGCCACACCGCCCTGGGCGATGCCATGGGCCTGGGCTGCTTGATCGAGCAGAAGTGCCAGAACGGTTGCTGCGCCGAACAGAGTCAGACCCCCCCCAGCAACCAGGCCAGCGGCAGCAGCAGGCCGCTCACGAGTAGTAGATCCGTGGGCTCCAGGAACAGCCGGGCCCTCCCATCTCCCCAGGGTCCCAGGCCAGTGGGCGCCAGATGGGCCAGCGGCAGTCTCATGCGAGTGCCCGCTCCAGAAACCACAGCCCCACCAGCGCCACGCAGCCACCGGCCCCTTGCACCAAGCTCCGCCCGCCGGGCCAGCGGCGCGTTTCGACCAGCAGGATCCCCACCAGGTGCAGCAGGCCTGTCGCGATCACAAAGGCCAGGCTGTAGAGGAGGGCGTGCTGCCGGCGGGCAGGTCAGCGCCGTGGGCGTGCCCGTGGAACACCGCAAAGGCGGTCACGATCAGCGGCGCCAACCAGTGGGGTGGCCTCAGCTCGAACAGCACCATCAGGCCCATCACCAGGCCCGAGACGGCGATGCCGATGTCCACCCCCGGGATCGGAACGCCGAGGAGGCCAAGCAGCCCCCTAAAGCCATCACCATCGGGAATGCCACCGGCAGCACCCACAGGGCCGGCGGGCCGAGTAGCGCACCCCAGAGGCCCACGGCCACCATCGCCACCACGTGATCGAGGCCGCTGATCGGGTGCAGAACTCCCGCCACGAAGCCGCCGCCGCCGCCGGGATGGGCATCGTTATGGGCCCAGCCGGGGCAGGCGTCAGGGCCAGACCTGCAGCGGCCAGCAACGGCCAGCGGAGACGGCGCATCGGCATCAGGCGGCTGAGGTGAAGCCTGATGCCCTCCGCCCCGGCTTCTGCGTCTTTGCGTCTGCTCACAGCAGAACAGACACCAAAAGGTTGCTGTTGGTGAACACCACCACAACAGCGCGAGGGACGCAAGCGATCGCCCGGCTCCGTCGCGCTCTACCCAGGTCCAACAGGAAGGCGCCCCAGGTGTGGGCGCCTTAGCACCGGTTGCGGATCATCGCCCTGGCATCTCGGTAGCGATCCGATCGGGTGTCTGTGGTTCACGCATCACCTGTCTTGGGCCTGGCAGGCAAGGGAGGGGATCACGTTCCCGGGAAGCGATGCTCAGGGCTTGACCTTCTCGGCTGTGATCCGGCCCGGGTTATGCAGCCCGGGATTGCAACACGCGGGAATCAGATCTGGCGTATGGCTTGCTGCGGCTACGGGATGGCGTTCGCGCCGCGCCATCGAGTTCACGGTTGGTTTGACGCATGTTGGGCGCACCTCCGCTGTGCGCACCGGCTCGGGTAATCCCTGGCCGGACTCTTTTGGAGGGTGAGGGTCGGGTTGGCTCCCGGGCCTCCCCTCAACTTCAAGGTAAACCAACCGGGAGGAGGCGGGGGCTGTGGGGCGTTCCTGTTCCCGTACCACCCTTGCGGCCTGCTCGGCACAGCGACGGCCGGGCCCGTGCAGGCAGCGGGTTTCGCTGCCGGGGGATGCCACGGAAGCCGGGGCTGTGGATGATCGAGGCCGTGATGGCCCCGCCCCCTGTCTCAAGCAGCTGCCGCAGGATCAGCAGCGTCCCAACGCCCCCGGATCAGCGGCAGTGCCAGCTCAGCCCCCTGCGCTGGGCTGATGGTGACCCTCAACTCTCCTGCGCTGTTCCCTGAGTGACATGCCGGTAACCATCCCACTTTGAAGTGCGTTCTTGCGCTGGCGGCGGCATTCAGCACACCATCAGCAGACCCCTCACCAGCCGATCGAGGCGACCATGCCCAAGCACAAGCCCCCCAATCCCTCAGCCGTGGGTCTGCCCTCCGGCACCGGTTCCCGCTGCATCTGCGGTGCCACCGGTAACAGCCCCTGCCGCGATCGAGGCCAGTCCAAGCTCGGTGGCCTCCCCGCATCCGCTCCAGCCATCCAGGTCCAGCGTCCCTGTGCGCGGTTCGGCTCATGAGCACCAGTCCAGCCATCGATCTGCTGGTGATCGCCGCCAGCTCCAGTGAAAACCTCGCTCTCGCCAAGCGCTTTGCCGCCGCCGCTCAGCAGCAGGGCCAGGTGGCCGAGGTGCTCGACCTCACCACCGTTGACCTGCCTCTGTTCACCCCCCGGGCCCAGTCAGCCGGGACCCCGCCGGAGCTGGAGAAGCTCCGAGCCCGGCTGCTCGCGGCCCCCCGCTGGGTGATCTGCACGCCGGAATACAACGGCTCAATCCCGCCGGTGCTCACCAGTGCCATCGCCTGGCTTTCGGTGCAGGGCGACGACTTCCGTGCGTTGTTCAACGGCCGCCCCGTGGCGATCGCCACCCGTTCCGGTGGTGGCGGTCATGGTGTGCTCACGGCCCTGCGCCTGCAGCTGGCTCACCTCGGCGCCCATGTGGTGGGCCGTCAGCTGGTGAGCAACAGCAGCCATCCCGCCAAAGACGAATCGATCGCGACCTGATCACGCGCCTGCAGCACCTGCGCATGCCCCGGGCATGACCATCTCCGTGCCCGATGACCCCCAACGCAGCCGCGGTGTTGCCGAGCACGATGTTCCGCCAGGGGGACATGGCTCCAGGAGCCGATCAGAGCGAGAGCTCCGATGGCCAGCAGGCCGCCCGCCCAGGAGAGCAGAACGTCATGACGTCAGCGCTCCCACGACCACGAAATCGGGTTGGCGGGGAGGAAGAGGCCTCGGAGATCTGGTCCCGCAGGGCCTGGGCAACACCCCCAGATCCAGCACCAGATGGCCTCCTGCCCACACCGTGGCGGCCAGGGCAAGTGGCTCGCCCCGATCGCACTGCCTGATCTGAGCGTTGTCCTACGCAGCTGGGCGTGTTGCGATCACCGCGAAGAACGGATCGCCTTTGGCACCGATCCAGCCCAGAGGCCCCGGGGCGCGGGTGTCCTCAGCGATCAGCTCCGGCCTGGGCCAGCCCTGGGCCATCAGCACGCGCGCCACGGTGGTCAGGTGGTCGCGGTCGCTTCCGTCGGTCCAGACCTGCGGGGCCTTCACAAAGAACATGCGGTTGCTGAAGGCAACGATCACCTGCCCTCTTGGCCGCACAACCCGCAGCAGCTCTTCTGCCACCGCCTCGGGGTACTGCAGATACTGCCAGCCGGCCACCATCAACACCGCGTCGACGCTGGCGTCCTCCAGGGGCAGGCGCTGGTCGGTGTTGAGGTTCTGCAGCCAGTGGCGATCGAGGCGGGGATTGGCCTGCAGCTCCTGCTCGTTGAGGCCGTGGCCGATCACGTCCTGGTAGTGCACGTCCTCGGGCAGGTGGCTCACCCAGCTGCTCATCAGATCCAGCACCACCGCGCAGGGTGGGATGCGCTCGCGGTAGAGCGCCGTGAGCCTGGAGCGGAAGGCCGCATCGAGGTGCTGCACGAAGCGGGGCTCGGCGTAGAAGAGCGCGTCGTCACCGTCATCGAGCTTGCGGCGCTCGGCATCGCTGAGAACGGCTACCGCCATGAAGCACAGGAACTGGGCTCATCATGCTGGCGAGAGCTCGGGCAAGGCGGGCAGGCGAGGCGCGCCTCCCGGGCTTTGCTGCGGCGCACCGGCTGCCGAGAGGCACAGGAGGCGGCCAGGGTCAACCTGCGGCGGTTTCTGGATGGAACACAGCCGGGGATTCAGGCTGTCTGAGCACTGATCCCTCCTGGATTGGCACCGCAACTCCGCGACGGACGCCCGCAGCCCTGGCTTGGGTCGTTGTTGTGTGTTCAAGCCGCCGCCGGTCGGCGCTGTTGAGCGTCGTGGAGCGCTGCTCACACGGCCAGCAGGCTGAGGCCGCCGCTCACGGAAATGAAGCGCAGCGTCTACAGCAGCAACAGGAAGAGGCCGAGCGCCGAGGAAGCTGATGCCGAACCCGGGGCCGTTCTCCCCGATCCGGAAAGTCTCGCTGCCGCTCACGCCCACACGCAGGGGGGGCAGGGGGGCATGAGCAGATGTGAACCCGCGCCGATGCGCCTGAGCGGCATGCCTACGATCCGAAAGGTTCTCAGTGGCCCCTGGATTCAGCCTTTGCGTCCCCCTCGCATCCATGTATCCAACAGTGCCCCCCGCGAACAGGCTCGCCTGGAGGCACTGAATGGCTATCGCATCCTCGATACAGATGCGGAGCAGTCCTACGACGACATCACCTTGCTGGCCGCCCAGATCTGCGACGTGCCGATCGCACTGATCAGCCTCGTGGATGCGGATCGTCAGTGGTTCAAATCCAGGCTGGGCGTCGACGTGAGGGAGACGAGCCGCGATGTGTCGTTCTGCGCCCACGCGATTCTTGGCGAGGAGACCTTCGTGGTGCGGGATGCCCGCGACGACGAACGCTTCCGGGACAACCCGCTGGTCTGCCATTCGCCCCACATCGTGTTCTATGCGGGGGTTCCGCTGACCACACCGGAAGGGGCCCGGATCGGCACTCTCTGCGTGATCGATCACCAGCCCGTGAGCTCAGCGAGGTGCAGCTCCGCTCCCTCGAAGCGCTGGCCCGGCAGGTGGTGCTCCAACTCGAACTGAAACGGGTCTCCGATCAGCTCGCCGGAGCCCTCGAGCGCATTGATGTGATGGAGGAGTTGATTCCGATCTGCTCCTACTGCAAGGGCATCCGCAACGACGAGGGCTACTGGGGGACCGTGGAAGCATTCATCAAGAGCCACGACAACGTGGAGTTCTCCCACGGGGTTTGCGAGGCCTGCATGGCGAAGTACTTTCCGGAGGTGCCGCCACTGAGTTGAGCCTCGGCGCCACAAGCCTGGCTCTGCTGCTCCAGCCACCCCTCGCTCAGGGTTGTTGGCATGGGCAGGGTTGATTGCTCGACCGACGCTGAGAGAGCCGGCTGCCGAAATGGCAGGCTTGGAACATCTGAGGTGCAGAGCTCATGAATCACCCTGTCGCGTTGGAAACCATGCGCCTTGGTCTGGCTGGGATATCGATTGAGGTGCCGAAGGAGCCCCCATCTCCGCAAGATTGCCCTGTCCAGAGCCGGATCGAATGTGCCGACGCACTTTGGGCTATCGATGTCTGGAAAGATGGGAAGTGTGCGGCTAGCTATGGGCCTGAGACATTCACATCTGCTCTTTATCGTGCTTTGATGAATGACCACCTCGGTGATGTGCAGCCCGATGAGATCGTGCTGCGCTGGATGATCTGAACGGCTCCCGCCGCAGGGCCTGCTCCGGTGTCCTGCCAGGGTCGAGGTGCTCACCGAAGAGTCCCCAACACACCTCCGCCACCTTGCCATGGCGATCGAGCAGACCCTGGCATCGCTTCTCTCCCCGGAATGCAGGGGACTTCGATACAGGTCAGGTCAGCATTGTCGCGACCAAGACATCAGCCCTGGCACGCCGATGCGCTGACACGCAGCCCCAGATCACCAACCAAGCAGGGAACCAACAGCACGCACATCGGGCAGCAGAGGTGCCTGCTGCTGCAGCCGTGCTTCATCACCAGGCCGATACTTGCCCTTTTGCACCAGGGCCGCCTCCAGACCGGATTCGATGGCCCCTCTCACATCGGCTTCCACGTCATCCCCCACCATCAGGCATTGATCAGCTGGCAGATGCAGTGACTGCACCACCTCCGCGAAGAACGCCGCTGAGGGTTTGCCCATCACGATCGCCTCGCAGTCGGCCCCATATTCGAGGGCCTTCAGAAAGGCACCGGCATCCAGCATCCAGTGCCCTCCTCCCGGAAACGGCGATTGCGGCCGATGCCGATCAGCGGGGCACCCTCCAGCAACAGCTCCAGGGCCTTGTTGAGGTTGGCGAAGTTGAGCTGCTCGCGGGCATCGCCCAGCAGCACACAGTCGGGGGGGCCGCTGCCCAGATCGTCAAACAGCGGCGCGATCGCTGGATGCACCAGTGGCATCGGCCGGCATTGATGGCGCTCCAACCAGTTCAGTGCCGCCAAGGGGGCAGTGAAGAGTTCCTCTGCATCCAGAGGAAGCCCAACTGGCGCAGATCCTCCAGCAGCTGCTCATGGTGGCGGGTGGCGGTGTTCGTCACCAGGCGAATCGCCACCCCGCGGCGCCGCAGCTCCTGCACGGTCTCCACTGCGCCGTCCAGGGCCGAGCCATCCTCCACCAGCACGCCCTGGATATCCAGCAGCAGGGCCTTTGGTCGGGCTTGCATCGATCAGATCTCTGCCGTCACCAACGCAACCCCGCTGCTCAGCTGATCGCCGCCGCCACGCGCCTCTGATCGGGCCGGCAGCTGTTGGTGGAGAGCATGGCCACAATCCGTTGGTCATCCGCAGAGACGATCCGATAGGTACGGCCATCAGAGCAGCAGCGCACCTGTGCTTCCTGATAGGCCCAGTATTCAAGCTGGGCTGTGCTTGATCGATCCAGCCCTCAGGATGGAGCGCTTGAATCACATACATGCTGACCCTCCGATTGGTGGACGTATTGCTTCACTAAGCAAGCCACCACGCACTCTGGCACGCAAAATCAACGCAGTGTCTTCGGGATCAGTGCCGCATCGAGGCTGATTGTTCATTCTGAACAGGAATGACTGTCAGGATCACATCATAATCGGGGCCATGAACTGCCGCTTTGGCTGGAGGAATCGCCCAACACAGGGTTCGCTGATCTCAAGGGAACGCCCTCGATCGGCTTCCCTGGCTGTCAGGCGCAGCCCCGCGGCGTTCCGGCCGAAGTCCCACGGCCGGCTGATGCCGCCTGGCACCTGCCAGATGCCATAGCGGCGCCGGCTGGCGCGGACCTCCGCATCCAGATACTCCTGGGCATCACAGCCGTCGAGGTGGCGGCGGTAGACAAAGGCCTGGCCGTCTTCCACCATCGCCAGGCCGATGTTGCTATCGCTGAACACTTCCGCCACCGTGCGGCCGTAGCGATCGGTGGTCTTGATGTCGAGCGTCACCTGGCGGCCCACGGCCAGGCGCTGCTGGAGATAGCGGCGGGCCTGCTGACCCCACGGGCTCTGGGCGGTTTCGGGAGCATCGATGCAGGCCAGCCTCACGGTGACGGCCCGGCCGGCCTGGCGGACGCGGAGGGTGTCGCCGTCGCCGATCGAGAGCACCACGGCCCGCAGGCTCTGGGCCGCTGCCGCAGCCGGGACCAACGCCACCAGGCCCAGAAACAGCGGGTGAAGGAGCCTGGCCATAACCTCACTCTGGCCGGCCAGGATCCGGATGCACCCTGCGCATGGATTGGCCGCGATCGAGCATGGACTCCAACCTGGGATCTGGTGATTTGTGGCGATGGCGATGCAACGGCTGGGAATCCTTATTGCCCAGCAGCCGGTGCGATCGATCCCTTGAGTGGGGAACTGCCCGCAGTTGTTGCCAGCAAGGGCAATGACTGACTCCACTGATCGCCATGAGCTTCCGCTTCCGCCGCTCCGCACGCCTGGGCCCACTGCGGTTCAGTTGCGCCAGGGGCGGCCTCAGCTCGATCTCGCTGGGCGGTACGGGGGCATCGTTCAACATCCCGGTGGCCCGCAGCGGTGGACCCCGCACCACCGTCGGGCTGCCCAACACTCGCCGCCTGCGCCCCGGCCAGCTGGATGCCCTCAAGCAGTCGCTCCTGGCTGCGCCGGCTGGCAGCTGTGGGAGCACGCCCAGGTGAGCCGTCTGCTAGCCGATGGCTCCCTGGTGGAGCGAATGGCCGGTCTGCTGGCGGTCCACGAAACGCCTGAGGCGCCGGACGGCGACCTGCAGCGGGCCCAGAGCCAGGACGATGCTGGCTTGGCTGACAGAACAAACCCCCGAGGAAGGCCCCGGGGGTGGTGGCGTTGTCACAGCAATCGTGACGTCGTGGTCGAAGCTGCTGGCATGGGCGCCTGGGGCCAAGCGATCCAGGTGTGGGGCAGATCTGGTTCCGGGGGCGCCTGTGGCGGTGCAGATGGATTGTCGTTCGACAGAACGACCCGCCCACGGTTGGGTGAAGACTGTTGGAGCAGGGGTCGGCAGTCAGCAAGCTTCTGGCTGCTAGCGAGGTGGCGTGTCGTCCATCGGGACGCCTCCTTGGTGGTTGAGCCCAGAGTCGCGCCGCCGGCGTGGCCGCACAATCGGCCTTTCCACGCATTGCCTCAGCCACCGGCTGGAAGCAACGTGAATCGTTTGCCCTCTGGCAGCTGCACACCTCTGCCCCGCAGCGCATGCGGTGCGTTCGCGCCTTGATGCCCCGATCCATGGCCGTGATGGCGTCCATTCCGCAGCCTTTGATCAGGATTCGCTGATCAGCACGAGGCTCTCTATGGCAAAAGGTCACAGCCCTTCGCGCCGCGCTGCTGATTTCGCAGGGTGGAAGCGATGCCGGCTCCGCTGTCGATGTTTGAGCTGCTGCCCCCGCTCAACGATCGCAACCTGCCGTGGATGGACACCATCCATCCGATCGTGGTGCACTTCGTGATCGCGATGGCGCTGATCAGCGTGATGTTCGACCTGATCGGCCGCTTCGCTCGTCGCCCGGCTCTCTATGAGGTGAGCTTCTGGAACCTGCTGGTGGCCACCATGGCCATCTTCGTGGCGATCATCTTCGGCCAGGTGGAGGCAGGCCTGGCCAATCCCTACGGACGGGCCAGCACGATCCTCAACCTGCACAGCACTCTCGGCTGGTCGCTGGCCGGGGTGCTGGCCCTGCTCTCCGGCTGGCGCTACGTGATCCGCAGCCGTGACCCCCTGCGCCTGCCGTCGGCCTTCCTCGCGCCGGCGCTCTGCTCAGCGTGCTGGTGGTGGTGCAGGTGCTGCTGGGCAACCAGCTGGTGTGGGTGTACGGGCTGCATACGGTGCCCGTGGTGGAAGCGGTGCGCGCGGGGCTGGTGTGACGCCTGTTGTTGCTGCGCTCAGAGCGTTCACGCCGGTGAGCGATCAGCTGGGGCCCAACCAGCTGCCCTACTCGATGCCCCTGCACCCCAACCTGGTGCATTTCACGATCGGGCTCTTCGTGATCGCGATCGTGTTCGACATCGCCGGAGCCTGTTCCCCTTGGAGAAGCGGCTGTTCCGCTTCCTGGCCCTGCCGGTCACCCGCGCCGGCTTTCATGACGTGGGCTGGTACAACCTGCTGGCCTGCGCTGTGGTGAGTTTCCTCACGGTGGCCGCCGGCTTCTACGAGATGCTGCTGGCGGTGCCGATTGCGGAAGCGCGCAGCGACTTCGGCCTCGGCAGCCTGGCCACCATGCTGTGGCACGGGGTGGGCGGTGTGCTGCTGCTGCTGCTGATCGTGGCGATGGCTGTGTGGCGGGGGCTGCAGCGTTTCCGCTGGCGCCGCGACCTGGGCCGCCAGGTGCAGTGGAGCTACCTGCTCGCCGGCCTGGGGCTGTTCGTGCTGATCGGCGTGCACGGCACCCTGGGCGCCCAGCTGGCGGGCGAGTTCGGCGTGCACGTCACCGCCGTGCAGCTGCTGACCGGCGGCGTGGATCTGCGCGAGGCCCTGCCATGACCACCTCCACCCCATCGGGCTCCCCCCGGCTCTGGGCGGTGGCGCTGCTGCTGGCCGCGGTGCTGGCCGATCTGGCCGCCAGCGTCTGGATGGCGCAGCAGTCGCACGCCTGGCTGCCGCTGCCCGCCTCGGCGGCTGCCGGCCCGGTGGACAACCTGTTCGCCCTGGAGGTGGGCATCGGCAGCTTCATCTTCTTCGGCTGCAGCGGCGTGATGCTCTGGACCCTCCTGTTCAACCGCGCCCCCAAGTACGACCTCGACAACGGCGATCCGATCGAGGGCAACCTGAAGCTGGAGATCGCGTGGACGCTGATCCCGCTGGTGATCGTGATGCTGATCGCCTGGAAGGCGATCGCCGTGAGCGACACCCTCTCCACCCTGGGCGGCAAGGTGCGCGTCAGTGGCGGCCACGCCGGCATGCACGGCGCCGAGGCCCGCATCGCCAAGGTGGTGGCGACGGACGATCCGGCGGCGGCGCATCCGATCGAGGTGATCGGCCGCCAGTGGAGCTGGGAGTTCATCTATCCCAACGGCGTGCACAGCAGCGAGCTGCACCTGCCCGAGGGCCGTCGCAGCTACCTGCGCCTGAGCGCCACCGATGTGATCCACGGCTTCTACGTGCCGGCCTTCCGGCTCAAGCAGGATCTGATCCCCGGCAGCTTGATCGACTACAGCCTCATCCCCACCCGAGCCGGCCGCTACCGGCTGCGCGATTCGATGTTCAGCGGCGGCTACTTCTCCTCCAACCAGACCGATGTGGTGGTGGAGCCGCCGGATGTGCATGAGGCCTGGCTGGAGCAGGCCCTGCGCCAGCCGCTGCGCCCGGCCGCCAATGCCGCCACCGATCTCTATGCCCAGCGCCTGGCCCGGGGTGACCGGGGCTGGGCCACGGTGCCGCCGGCGCCGCCGCCGCTGGTGCACGTGAGCGCCGATCCCACCGCCCGCCACGACGCCTGACCATGACCAGCACCACTCCCGCACCCTCCTTCGATCCGCGCGTGCTGCGGGCGCCCCATCCCGTGCCCGGGGCGCCGAACAACTGGCGGCGCTTTCTGAGCTTCAACACCGACGCCAAGGTGATCGGCCTGCAGTACATGATCACGGCGCTGTTCTTCCTGCTGGTGGGCGGCCTGCTGTCGATGATCATGCGCGGCGAGCTGATCACGCCGGCGGCGGATCTGGTGGATCCCAGCGTGTACAACGGCCTCTACACGATGCACGGCACGGTGATGCTGTTCCTGTTTCTGTTCCCGATCCTCAACGGCTTCAACAACCTGCTGATCCCGCCGATGATCGGCGCGCCGGATATGGCCTTCCCGCGCCTCAATGCGGCCGCCTTTTGGATGGTGCCGGTGTTTGGCGTGATCCTGATGGCCAGCTTCCTGGTGCCGGGCGGACCCTCCGGTGCCGGCTGGTGGGCCTATCCGCCCCAGAGCATCCAGAACCCGCTGGGGCACTTCGTCAATGGCCAGTTCCTGTGGATCCTGGCGGTGGCGCTCTCGGGCATCTCCTCGATCATGGGAGCGGTGAACTTCGTCACCACNGTGATCCGCATGCGGGCACCGGGCATGGGCTGGTTCCGGATGCCGATCTTCTGCTGGACGGCCGTAGCCGCCCAGGCGATCCAGCTGATCGGCCTGCCGGTGCTCACCGCCGGGGCAGTGCTGCTGCTGTTCGACCTCAGCTTCGGCACCAGCTTCTACCGGCCGGAGGGCGGCGGCGATCCGATGCTCTATCAGCACTTCTTCTGGTTCTATTCGCATCCGGCGGTGTACGTGATGGTGCTGCCGGTGTTCGGCATCTTCTCGGAGCTGTTTCCGGTGTATGCCCGCAAGCCGCTGTTCGGCTATCACGTGGTGGCGATCGCCTCGTTTGCGATCACCTTCCTGAGCCTGATCGTGTGGGTGCACCACATGTTCTACAGCGGCACGCCGCAGTGGATGCGCAACCTGTTCATGGTCACCACGATGCTGATCGCGGTGCCCACCGGCATCAAGGTGTTCGCCTGGATCGCCACCCTCTGGCGCGGCAAGCTGCGGCTCACCACGGCGATGCTGTTCTGCCTGGGCGGGGTGTTCAACTTCATCTTCGCCGGCATCACCGGCATCATGCTGGCCACCGTGCCGGTGGACATCCACGTGGGCAACACCTACTTCGTGGTGGGCCATTTCCATACGGTGATCTTCTCCACCATCACCTACGGGGTGTTCGCCGGCATCTACCACTGGTTCCCGAAGTTCACGGGCCGGATGATGTACGAGGGCCTGGGCAAGCTGCACTTCCTGCTCACCTTCATCGGCAGCCAGCTCACCTTCCTGCCGATGCATTCGGCGGGTCTGCTGGGCATGCCTCGGCGGGTGGCCTCCTACGACCCGGAATTCGCCTTCGCCAACGTGCTCGCCAGCCTCGGCGCCTTTCTGCTGGGGGTGGCCACGATCCCGTTCCTGCTCAACCTGGTGAGCTCCTGGGTGCGGGGCGAGAAGGCGCCAGCCAACCCCTGGCATGCCATCGGCCTCGAGTGGCTGCTGCCCTCGCCGCCGCCGGCGGAGAACTTCGAGCACGACGTGCCCACCGTGATCAGCGGGCCCTACGGCTACGGCCTCGACCGGCCCCTGGTGCTGGATGAGCAGCGCTACGCGGCCAAAGCGGCCCAGGGAGGTTGACGCGATGACCACCACCACACCCCAGGAGCATGCCCACGGCGATCACACCCTCACGGGATTCGTGATCTTCCTGCTCTCCGAGAGCGTGATCTTTCTGGCGCTGTTCGCCGGCTATGCGATCTACAAGACCTCCTCACCCCTGTGGCTGCCGCCGGGAGTGGAGAGTCTGGAGGTGGCAGGGCCCCTGCGCTTCACCGTGGTGCTGGTGAGCAGCAGCGGCGTGATCTGGCTTGCCGAGCGGGCCCTGCACCGGGGCCGGCTGGGGGAGTTCCGCGCCTGGTGGCTGCTCACCATGGCCATGGGCACGGTGTTCCTGGTGGGGCAGGGGCTGGAGTGGGCGGGGCTGCCCTTCGGGCTGGGGGATGGCGTGTATGGCGCCAGCTTCTACCTGCTCACCGGCTTCCACGGCCTGCACGTGCTCACCGGCGTGCTGCTGATGGGCCTGATGCTGGCCCGCTCCTTCCGGCCGGGCAACTACGACGGCGGCTCGGTGGGAGTGACGGCCGTGTCGCTGTTCTGGCACTTCGTGGATGTGATCTGGGTGGTGCTGTTCGTGCTGATCTACGTGTGGCAGCGCTGAGGAGGCCCCCGCGATGATCATCGACGACACGCTCTACGACGTGGTGG
Source organism: Synechococcus sp. GFB01 (assembly GCF_001039265.1). Lineage (GTDB taxonomy): Bacteria > Cyanobacteriota > Cyanobacteriia > PCC-6307 > Cyanobiaceae > NIES-981. The sequence goes on from NZ_LFEK01000111.1 coordinate 54,182, forward strand.
TGATCGGCAGCGGTGCGGCCGGCGGCACCCTGGTGGCGGAGCTGGCCGAGGCGGGCCGCACGGTGCTGCTGCTGGAGCGGGGCGAGCGGCTGCCGCTGGTGGATCAGAACGTGGTGGATGTGGACCTGTTCCGCAAGCAGCGCTACCACCCGGAGCAGCCCTGGTTCGGCAGCGACGGCGATCCCTTCAAGCCGCAGATGGTGTATGCGCTGGGGGGCAACACCAAGATCTGGGCGGCGGTGCTGGAGCGGCTGCGGGAGGCGGAGTTCGAGGGGGTGGCGATGCAGGACGGCCGCTCGCCGGTGTGGGGCCTGCACTACTGCGATCTGGAGCCCTGGTACGACCGGGCCGAGGCGCTCTACCGGGTGCACGGCCAGGCCGGCGAAGACCCCACGGCGCCACCGCGCGCGGGTGTGTATCCCTATGCACCGCGGCCGATGGAGCCGGTGCTGGAGCAGCTGCACGCCGACCTGTCGCGCCAGGGGCTGCGGCCGTATCACCTGCCGCTGAGCTGGAGCGAGAACGCGGCGGATCCCACCGGCGATGCGGAGCAGTTCGGCGTGGAGCGGGCCGTGGCGGCGGCCACGCCGGCGACGGTTCGCAGCGGCGCGGAGGTGGAGGCGCTGCATGTGGACCCCTCCGGCCGCCAGGTGAAGGGGGTGGAGGCACGGATCGCGGGCGACCGCTGGCTGTTCCAGGGGCAGCAGGTGGTGCTCGCGGCGGGGGCGGTGAACACGGCGGCGATTTTGCTGCGCTCGGCCGGGGAGCGGCATCCGCGCGGGCTGGCTAACGGCTCGGATCAGGTGGGGCGCAACCTGATGAAGCCCCAGCTCACGGCGATCCTGCAGCGGGCCAGCAGCCCCAATTCGGGGCGCTATTCACCGGCCCTGGGCCTCACCGAGTACTACTGGGGCGACAAGAACGTGAGCTATGCGCTGGGCTCGATCCGCAACGGCGGCGGGGTGCTGCAGGATCCGCTGTTCGCCGAGTCGCCGCCGCTGCTGTCGCTGGTGAGCCGGCTGCTGCCGGATCCGGCGCTGGAGTGGCTGGCCGACCGCTCGATCACCTGGTGGGCGATGACGGCGGTGCTGCCCGACCCGGAGAACCGGGTGACGGTGCGGGGCGAGCGCATCGATGTGGCTTACATCGCCAACAACCGCGAAGCCCACGACCGGCTGGTGTACCGCTGGCTGGACACGATCCAGAAAGCCGAGGCCGATCCGGCCACCACGGTGGTGCAGCGAGCCCCGATCTACCCCCGCGGCGAGGCCCCGCTGAGCGTGATGGGCCTGGCCTGCGGCACCTGCCGGATGGGTAGTGATCCGGCCACGTCGGTGGTGAACCTCCAGGGCCGCTGCCATGAACTGGAGAACCTCTGGATCGCGGATGCCAGCGTGTTTCCGAGTTGTCCGGCGGTGGGTCCTNGGCTCACGGTGATCGCCAATGCTTTGCGTGTGGCGGGGGAGGTGCGGGGGGTGTTGGGGTGAGGTCTGAACCCGTGGTTCTCGGGTCCGATAACCACGTCTANCCTTTGGGTGGTGGAGGCCAGAAGCCATGCCCCATGGTGACTTTGCGGCTGACGGATTCATGGCTCCGGTGTGGTTATCGGACAGTGGGGAAGCCCTTCCCTTGGTTCACGGAACCGTCCAATGACTAGTTAGGCCAATCTGCTTTCATTTTATGTTAGTTATAGATTTATTGCCAAGGGCGCCTAGAGCCGAGGCCGTCGTTAGGCTGCCTACACCATACCAAGCGCATTAGATGAGTCATGGCGAGCTTAAAACTTAAGTTTCCGAATGGCGGAGAAGAGCTATTTATTAACTCCAAATGTCCAATCGCATGGCAGTGGGACGGCCTTCCTTCATCTACTCTAATCGCGATCCAGATCTACGACAAACTGACCAACAAGCTCTACACCATCAAAGAATCGACCCCGCTATTCTCTGAGTTCACATTTGGATGGTCTGTCGGGAAAAACTCCGATGGCGAGTTTGCCATTCCACCCGGGGAGCATTATGTCATCCGGATAATGACAATTGGCACAACCTCGCTCGCTGACGAGAGTGATGCTACTTTTAAGATACGGTCCGCTAAGCAACTATATATCACCAGCCCAACAGGCTTCAATGTTTGGGATTTGGGGAGTCATAGGACAATTCAGTGGGCAAATCCTGGTCAGCTGGGTGGGACGGTTAGCCTGTATCTGCGCAAAGCATTTTCTTCTGGCTTAATTGTAGCCCTTCACCCAATATCGCCGCCAGTCCCGACTAGCCAAAAATACTATTCCTGGGAAGTTGCCAAAACTCTGGATAATAAGAATATCGAGCCAGGGAAGTATATTGTCGTAATGCGTCATTCCTCAGGTGACTGCGAGGATCACTCGCCGCCATTCTCCGTTACTGCGGCCAATACAGGCACCTTTACATCCTTGTTGCTGGACAACTATTGGAAAAGAAGCTATGAGTGGAGCCGGCACTGGTATTGTGGGGGAGGGCTTGACACTAAGGGTATCGGGGTGAGTCCAGTGCAGGATAACCTCCTGAGAGTGGGCTATGAGAATAACTATAGCCACGGCTTCTGCGAGGAGCGAAAGCTCTGTTTTTACTATCGGGGGTTCTTTATCTTTGACCTCGATGGAATCACTAAGAAGGTCCNAAAAAGCGACACTCAGGCTTAAGATATCCTCAACGCAGAAATGGCAGGGATCGGTAGCTAGCAATTCTGGCTGCTGTGCTGGCAGCTTGAATGTCCTAGACTCCCCCTATAATGGACAGGCAACAACTTGGCACCAAGTCGCCACTCTCTCTTCTGTTGGTGACAGTTGTGATCTTGACCTGACTGAGCTCATCATGGAATGGCTTGTAGGATCAATACCTAATCACGGGCTAATGCTTCGAGGCTCGAATGAGTGGCTTAGCAAGAATAACGACCGATGCATTACATTGTTTGAAATGCCGACCCTCTTCATCGAGTATGAGCCGTTTTTGTGATGGCCACTGATTGTCTAGGTTTGACGTCTCAGCAGATTGGTGCTCCTATGCATCGTCAACCCCTCTTGGTTGCTGGTCAGCAGACGAGCTTTAGCGCCAGCTCCCCTCAGCAAGATGGCTGACCGTCCTGGGAANGCGTTCGGCCATCTTGGTAGGAGCCTGATCTGCTTGACCTCGGCCTCAGACTCCCCTGGCTGCCGGGCGTGAGCACCCAGCCTGCAGCAGGCGGTAGACCTCGCGGGCAATGATCGTTTGAGCAGCGCAGGATCTCTGACTTGCTCTTCCCCTCCGGTGTAGCAGCCTGGCTAACACAGCCATTCACCTGAGCCGCCTCCACGCGGCGCCTGATGCCCTGAAGGAGTATTCAGCATCAACTCTGTGCGGCCAGGTGATGACAAGCGTTATGCTCTTTGGGGTATTGCCTATAATGAGAAGGACATCCCCAGGCCCTGCGAAGCGAAATGGCAAGCGAAGAAATAGCGATTACATCCGCGATTGCCGTTGGGGGGCTATATTGGTACTAAGTTGTTTGGATCAGCTCTGGCAACAATGGGCGACGATATAAACCGGCTTTATGTTCGGGGCAGGGACAAGATTGTTGAAGTTGCATCCCGCAAAGTAGAAGATCATAATGATGGAAAACAAGTAAATATCAGAGCGGCCAGAGAAGTGATGTGGAATGGAGCTATCACGGAAGACGATGTATGTGCTGAGTATTTTGGTGGGATGCTTGCGTCAGCTCGGAGTGCTGACGGAAAGGACGATTCAGTTGTGCACTATGTTGATACGGTAAAGGCAATGTCTGCAAGGCAACTCGAACTTCATTATCTCATCTATAAAGCCTGGCAGAGTATTCTTGTTGACAAGCGTCAAGAGATAAATGTAGCGCAAAGCTCTGACGTTCAGACGGCTAATCTGTTTTTTTGCGGGCCTTGAGCTTGGCGCAAGATCGATTAAATACGACAGAGATCTCACGGTCCTTCATAGGCTTGGCCTTTTGTTCCAGTTTAAGTACGATAACTATGTGGGCGAAGGCAAGACATTGCCATATGTTCAGGTTTCGCCCACAACATTTGGCGTGATGCTATTTGCTATCGCGCACAACAAGCTCGACGCTTGGAGAAGTTATCCTCAGGAATCCTATGAGTCGGCTGCTGATATCAAGCCTCTGTCCTGCTCTGCTGAGACTTTAGAGTCTCTATGTACATTCGCAGGTATTCAGTATGTCGCGGAATAGCGAGATCTGTCTCAAATAAACGAGTGTCTTCAGTAGCATGTTGCTGTTCGGCATAACAGGCCCCTCGAGTGGATAGGCCACCTTCAACTCCCTGCTGCGTCACCCCAAGCTCCTTGCCTGCAACTCAGGGGCAGCGTTAGCCTTGGAGCCCGGCGTGCGCGGGGAGCCAAGGCCGAAGTGCCTGCATCCGCGAAGCCACCCGGCATTTTATGCCCCCTAACGGTGACGTCGTGGAGGTGTCAGCAAGTCTTTGCTTCAGCCAGGTGTTCTCCTGCTCCAGCTCCGACTTCTTCGGTGACGCCTTCGGCTCGAGGCGCATGGCGTCTGGGGGCTATGGCCTCCGGCCGACTGCGTCTACATGCCGTCGTTGAGCTGCTCCGGACGTGCCTGGCCCGTGGTCATCGCGGGCCCGAACCGCTCAGAATGGGTATACAGACGCTGCCACGCAGGCTGGATGTCGATCCCAACAGGAGGACTGCCGACATGAATCACGAACCAGCCATGGAGGGTCGTGAGGCCACGCCAGCTCCATTCCGATCCCGCACGGAGCGCATCCAGGCCNGCAAGTCGTTGCGCGATCCAGTGCCGCGCAGCAGCCATGCCGTTTGGCGACCGCCGACCACCCGTCGCGATCCGATTGAGATCCTCGAAGCCTCCAACCAGGATCGACTTCCGGAGCTCATCCCCATCCGGTATNGGCGGATGCTGCGCAGCCCGTTCACCTTTCTGCGGGGTTCTGCTGCGTTGATGGCTGACGATCTGTCCAGCACCCCGAACACCGGCATTCAGGTGCAGGCCTGTGGCGACTGCCACCTCCTGAACTTCGGCCTGTTTGCCACTCCTGAGCGCAATCTGATCTTCGGGCTGAACGATTTCGACGAAACCCATCCCGCACCCTGGGAATGGGATCTGAAGCGCCTCGTGGCCAGCATGGTGGTGGCTGCGCGGGATAACGGGATCAGCGATGATGACGGTGAAGCGGCCGCCGTTGAATGCGCACGTTCCTATCGAGAACACCTGCGCGAGTACAGCCAGATGAGTCCGCTGGACGTGTGGTACAGCCGGCTCGATGCCGACACCATCATTGCCATGGCACCCGATGCCAAGGCGAAGAAACTTCGCGAGCGCATGGCGGACAAAGCACGCCGGCGCATTATCGAGCATCTCTTCCCCAAGATCGTCAGCCAGGTGGGCGGCAGGCATCGCTTTGTCGATCAGCCGCCGGTGATCTTTCATGTCACGGAAGAAGGCTTCGAGGAACGCGCTCAGGAGGCCCTGAAGGCCTACCGCCAGAGCCTCTCGGATGAACGCCGCGTGCTGTTGGATCGCTATCGACTGGANGACTACGCCACGAAAGTCGTGGGCATCGGCAGCGTCGGCACACGCTGCTTCATTGCCCTCTTCTTCTCCGAGGAAGACCACCCGTTGATCCTGCAGGTCAAGGAGGCTCGCCGCTCCGTTCTCGAGCCCTACACCCAACCCTGCCGATACGCGAATCAGGGGCAGAGGGTGGTCACCGGACAGCGGTTGCTGCAGTCGTCCAGCGACATCTTTCTGGGCTGGGCACGCGGCCAACNGGGCTACGACTTCTACGTACGCCAGCTACGGGACATGAAGATGTCTGTGCCGATCGAGGGCCTGTCTGGGGTGCAGCTGTTTCGCTATGCCGAGCTCTGCGGCTGGACCTTGGCCCGTGCTCACGCCAAATCCGGCGATGGCGCAACGATCAGCGGCTATCTCGGCAAGGGCGATCAGTTCGACCTGGCCATGGGCCAGTTCGCTCTGGCGTATGCCGATCAGACCGTCCAGGATCACCAGGCCCTGCTGGAAGCCGTCGGGACAGGACGCGTGGAGGCGCTGGTGGAGGAGGATCTGTAGCGGCGAGAGCCGCTGCGGATGCGCTCGGGCAGATCGGGATTGGACAGGAAGGCCGTGCCGAAGGCCACCGTCTCCAGCACCTCCAGCAGCAGCCGGGCCCGGTGCGCGATCGGCCCGCCGTACGGGCCGCTGCGGTGGTTGCTGCTGTAGCGCAGGAACGCATCGAGCAGGTAGCCGTTGGCGCCATGCACCTCCACGCCGTCGAAGCCGGCGGCCATGGCGTTGCGCGCCGCCAGGCGGAAGCCCTCCACGATGGCCGGGATCTCGTCGTCGCCCAGTTCGCGCGGCACCACGTAGGGCTGCTTGCCCTCGGGCCTGCGCAACTCCTCCCAGCTGATGGTGGTCAGGCTGTTCACCGCGGGGATCCAGGCGGCGGGTGAGCTGGTGGGGCAGCAGGGCCTGATTCAGGGCTTTGAGTTCACCCATGAACTGGCCTGGATGTCGATCGCACCCTGATCGGTCCCGGAGTCACCTCCAGCACCCTGGCCCGCATCGATGCCGATCTCGATGATCTGCTCCTCCCCTGGCTGATCGACCTGTCCTGTTTCGCCTCCATCTCCCACCCAGCCCTGCTGGCTCACATCCAGCGTGCCGGCAGGGTGCTGCTGCCGAAGATGACGATCGGCGAGGACGGCCCCATCGGCCTGATCGGCCTGTAGTTCCAGAGGCGCTAAGGACTGTGTCCCCCGCCGGTTGGCCCCGATCGCTCTGCTTACGGTCCAGGAAGTGCGATCAGGCAACCGAGCCCCATGACCGAACTCGGCAAGTGCCCCTTCAGCGGCCATGGTGCGGCCACGCTGCCCGTCGCGGGCCGAGGTCCCTCGCCGCGCGACTGGTGGCCCGATCAGCTCAATCTGGGGATCCTGCATCAGCATGGCCCGGCCTCCAACCCGCTCGGGCCGCAGTTCGACTACGCCGAGGCTTTCCGGCAACTCGATTACCACGGCCTCAAGCGCGACCTGATCGCGTTGATGACCGATTCTCAGGACTGGTGGCCCGCCGACTGGGGCCACTACGGGGGCCTGTTCATCCGCATGGCCTGGCACAGCGCCGGCACCTACCGCACCGCCGACGGCCGCGGTGGCGGTGGCACCGGCAACCAGCGCTTTGCGCCGATCAACAGCTGGCCCGACAACGGCAACCTCGACAAGGCCCGCCGGCTTCTCTGGCCTATCAAGCAGAAGTACGGCAACCGCATCTCCTGGGCCGATCTGATGATCCTGGCCGGCAACTGTGCGCTCGAATCGATGGGGCTGCGCAGCTTCGGTTTCGGTGGCGGCCGCGCCGACATCTGGCAGCCGGAGGAGGACATCTACTGGGGCAGGGAGTCCACCTGGCTCGGCGAGGAGCGCTACAGCGGCGATCGCCAGCTCGAAAGCCCCCTGGCGGCCGTGCAGATGGGTCTGATCTACGTGAACCCGGANNGCCCCGGCGGCGTACCAGACCCGGTGGCCTCCGGACGCGATGTGCGCGAGACCTTCGCGAGGATGGCGATGAACGACGAGGAAACCGTGGCCCTCACCGCCGGTGGCCACACCTTCGGCAAGGCCCATGGCGCCGGCAGTGCCGAGCTGGTGGGTCCCCCGCCCGAGGGTGCTCCGCTCGAGGAGCAGGGGCTGGGCTGGCGCAACCGCCACGGCAGCGGCAAGGGTGCCGATGCCACCACCAGTGGCATCGAGGGTGCCTGGAAACCCCATCCCACCCGCTGGGACATGGGCTACTTCGACACGCTGTTCGGCTATGAGTGGGAGCTGATCAAGAGTCCCGCCGGCGCCTGGCAGTGGCAGGCCAAGGACGTGCCCGAGGAGCACCTGATCCCCGACGCGCACATCCCCGGGCTCAAGCACCCGCCGATGATGACCACGGCGGATCTGTCGCTGCGCTTCGATCCGATCTACGAGCCGATCTCGCGCCACTTCCATCAGCACCCCGAGGCCTTCGCCGACGCCTTCGCCAGGGCCTGGTTCAAGCTCACCCACCGCGACATGGGGCCCAAGGTGCTCTACCTCGGCCCTGAGGTGCCGCAGGAAGACCTCCTCTGGCAGGACCCGATTCCGGCGCTCGATCACCCGCTGGTGGATGAGGCGGCCATCGCGGCTCTCAAGGAGCGGGTGCGGGCCTCCGGCCTCAGCACCGCCGAGCTGGTGTCCACCGCCTGGGCGTCCGCCTCCACCTTCCGCGGCTCCGACAAGCGCGGCGGTGCCAACGCGCCCGCGTGCGTCTCGCGCCCCAGCGGGACTGGGCCGTGAACCAGCCCGAGCAGCTGCAGCGGGTGCTGGGCGTGCTCGAGGGCATCCAGCAGGGCTTCAACGCCTCCCGCGGTGATGGGGTGCGGCTGTCGCTGGCGGATCTGATCGTGCTCGCCGGCGGCGTGGGGGTGGAGCTGGCGGCGGCCGCGGCCGGTCACGCGGTGGCCGTGCCGTTCAGTCCGGGCCGGATGGATGCCGGCCAGGAGCAGACGGATGCTCACTCCTTCGCGGTGATGGAGCCCCAGGCCGATGGCTTCCGCAACTGGCAGAGGGGCTCGATGAGCGTGGCCGCCGAGCATCTGCTGGTCGACCGCGCCCAGTTGCTGGGCCTGAGCGCCCCGGAGATGACCGTGCTGGTGGGCGGTCTGCGGGTGCTGGGCGCCAACACCGGCGGAGTGCGCCACGGGGTCTTCACGGAGCGGCCGGGAGTGCTGAGCAACGACTTCTTCGTGAACCTGCTCGACATGGCCACCACCTGGGCCCCTGTGGATGAGTCCGGCGAGCTGTTCGAGGGCCGCGACCGGCGCAGCGGCGAGCTGCGCTGGACCGGCACCCGGGTGGATCTGGTGTTCGGCTCCAACTCCCAGCTGCGGGCCATCGCCGAGGTGTATGCCCAGAGCGATGGGGCTGCCAGGTTGGTGAGCGACTTCGTGGCCGCCTGGGTGAAGGTGATGAACGCCGATCGCTTCGATTTCAAGCGCTGAGCAGCAGCGGTGAGGAACCGGCCTCTCTGCTGACCCCAGGCTCACGCTTCTGAACCGTCGGGCCCCAGGGTGCTCGGCAGGTGGCCGGTCTTCACCCAGATCGTGCAGCCGGCCTCGCTCCAGGGTCGGTGAGCACTGCCCGGCGGATTGCGCAGCCAGCTGCCGGCCGGATAGCTGCCGTGCTCGTCCTGGAACACGCCGTCGAGCACCAGGATCTCCTCGCCGCCGGGATGGCCGTGGGGCTGAAACACCGTGCCAGGCGCCCAGCGCACCAGGGCCACGTGTTCGGAGCCGAAGGTGTGCAGCGGCATCACCTCCAACCCCGGCACCAGCCCGGGCAGCCAGGCTTCTCGGGTGGTGTCGAGCCGCACGTGCTGCCGATCGGCAGGGTGCATCTGATGCAGCTTCACCAGGATCGTGCAGCCCGCATCGCTGAAGGGGGCGTGGCTGGAGCCCACCGGATTGCGCAGGTAGGTGCCGGCCGGATAGCTGCCCTGCTCATCGGAGAAGACACCGTCCAGCACCAGGATTTCCTCGCCACCGCCATGGCTGTGGCGATCGAAGCGGCTGCCGGCGGCATAGCGCACGATCGAGGTGGCACNGGCCACTTCACCGCCGCGGCGATCGAGCATCCGCCGCTCCACCCCCGCCATCGGCGAAGGGGCCCAGGCCAGGGAGCCGGTGTCGAGCATCACGGGCTGGCGGAGGTCGGCGTAAAGGTCCATGGGATCGATTGTGCTCAACCCGGTGCTCTCCACTGCGGTGGGCAGGCCTTCCAGCCCTGCTGTCGCTTCTGTCGCCACAACCGGATGGCGTCCTCGCGCCTGAGTTCCATCCGGCGCTTGAGCAGTGGCACGGGCTCGCCGGGAATCAGCTCGCCCGCGGTGATCTCCAGGGCCTGGTTCCAGCGGGCGTCATGCACCGGGCGGAAGTGGAGCACCTGCCGGCCATCGCTGAGCCAGCCTTCGCGGGGCGAGAACGCTGGGCGGCTGCTGCCGTCATCGATCGGCATGCCCTGCTCAGGCCACCTCCGCGCCCAGCCCCGTTGGCGCACCAGGTCGTCGGTCCAGTTGGCACAGCACTGGATGATCTGCTCGCCCTGGCCGATCAGCCCCTGGTGCAGATGGCAGGCGAGCAGGGGAATGCCATCGGCTCCGGGGTGATGGCGGAAGAAATGACAGGTGAGGCAGACCGAACGGCTGCGGCTCGGTCGCAGAACGCGCTGATCCAGCTGCGGCCACGCCTCGGGGGGCTCGTTGCGGGAGGGCTGGACGAACGCAAGGGGGACGGGGACCATGACCGCATCAGCAGGGGTACACCTGTACTAGCGCAGGATGGGAGTGGTGTCACCATCCAGCCCGCTCCGGGTCTGGCCCTGCTCCAGGGGTCATGCCGATGCTGGCGCGTCTGCATGGTCTTGCCTTGCCGGCGCTGCTCTCCCTGGGGCCATTGGTGCCTCTTGCTTCACCGGCAATGGGCGAGGTGGTGAGTGAAGCGATCGTCTTCACGCCGTTTCGTGCTGATCCCGCGGCTGGCGACTGGTTCAGGTGGTGCCGGGCCGTGTCAGCGTTCGGCTGCATGGTGTGCTGTTGCCTGAGCAGGTGATCGAAGCTGGAGACAGAGAGTTGGTCGCCCAGAGAGAACCCGATCTGCGCCTTTGGGGGGAGGTGCGGATCAACAATCACCAGTACGAGTCTGTGTTGCGACCAGCAGGCAACACTCTCGTGCTGCGCTTCGCTGCAAACCCCGGCGAAGCGGTCTATCGCAGTTACCTTCGGCTGCAGAACGATCGCCGATGTCGTGCGCACGGATGAAACGGCTGATGGTCGAATGGTCTCGAACTGCTTCGCCGCTCCGTATGTCAGGAGTGGTCGCTAGGAGGCCCTCTCACCCTGGTCCGCCGCCGTCCATGGCGCTTCCCCATCCCACACCTGAACTGATCGGCTGGAGTGTGACGCTGCTGATCCCACTTCTGGTGGCCTTTCTGGTTCCGGTCTCGGCGCCATCGCGTCGCAGTCGGCGCTGGCTATCGGTGCTTCAGGTGACTGGGATGGCACTCACGTTGATCGGCCTGATCATGCCTCTGGTGATGTTCCCTGTCGTTCTGCTGGTGATGTTCTGCGCGATCTTCAGCGGGCTCGTGCAGATCCTCACCCAGTTCACCAGTGGATTCCGCTGTCCTGAGCTTCCCTGGGCCTCCGATGGCCTTCTGGTGACCCAGCTTGGGGTGGCTCTGCTGCTGTTCGCCACCGTGCGGCGATGGCGGCTGGCCAGGTAGATGGGCTCGCCCTCGAACGCCCTGCTCCGCGATCCCTGTTGTCACACAGGCTGACGCTGCCCCGAACTGGGCTGCCGGATCGCCCACGTCATGGCACGCTCGCCTGTTCTGGACTGGACTGGAGATTACGGACTTGTGGACAGGAGCGCCGTCGGGTCTACCGTCTAACAGGTAGACACCCTCGACGCATGCGGATCACGCACACGCGCCACGAGCACCTGGTCGTCCTCTCGGATCGGGAGGCGTCGCTTGTGGTCGACGCCTGCGCCCTGGTGGTGCTGGCCTCCCAGTCGGTTCCCAACACCACGCTGCCGGCTGAGATGGCCACCGTGCTCGCCCAGCTGTTCGACGGGCTCAGGGCGCCTTGCGCCGTTCAGGGCGACAGGGAGCAGAATTGCTGAAGGTCAACAGGCACCACCGATGAGGGTTCCCCGCCGATGAAGGTTTCCCGTCTTGGCGATGACCATCTGCTTTGCCTCAGCGCCGAGGAGGTTGATCTGCTCGTGGATCTGTGCCACGCCGGTGCCTTCTCCGATCACATCGATACGTCCGACGAGCGGCGCCAGCGCCTCGATGCCTTCCTCTGGCAGATTCAGCAGTCGCTGCTGCCCGGCGTTCAGAAGCGCTTCAGCAGGCGGGTCGTGAAACGCCCCGGAAGGGCCTGAAGCCCTTCAGCGGGCTCTGCCCTCCACCTCGGTGTCGGAGCCGTTCTGGTGCCCATTCATGTGCTTCTCACAGGCCCGGCTGCTGCCGGTCAGCCCCAGCAGCACGGTGCCTGCGGTGAGGGCAAGGACCAGCAGACGTCTCATGGGTGTTCGGTGAATGCCCTGAGGGTATGGGCCAGCTGCGGGTCGGGCACGCTTTGTGTGGGAGCGGTCACCGGCTGAGGGCCCACCGCAGGGCACCGAGACCGATGGAGAGGCCCACCATCGTGTTCCAGGCGATGGCGCGGCGGGTGCTCAGGCGCTGCAGAAGCGGCGGCAGGGGCAGTGAACTCCGCAGCAGCAGCGTGGTGGTGACCAGCAGGTAGACCGCGGGAATGCCCAGTGCCAGCAGGAGCTCCTTGGTCACGGCCGTGGTCCCGCTGGGGTGGTGTTGTGATCCGAGGGTCACTCTCGAAGGGCGCCTCCAACCAGAACGCGGCGGGCCTGGTGGCGGCTGACTCAGAACCGGAAGCTGGTCTTGAGCAGGGCGCCGAACTGAGCCTGACCGCCCTCGTTGCCGCCGGGGTTGTTGAGATAGAAGATCGCCGGCGTCACCGAGATGGCATCGCTGACCTGCCACTGGTACCACCACTCCCAGGCCCACACACCCGTCTCGGTGTCGACCCCGCTGCGGGTGGCGGTGGCAAACGCCGGCTGGCCCACGCCCATGCCGAAGCTGTTGCCTTTGGCGAGCACATCCGCCCACTGCAGACCCACCATCCACGACTGGCTGGCGCGCAGGCCGCCGCCGGAACTGCGATTCAGCCCATAACCGCCGCTGATCGAGGGGATCCAGCCGCTGTCCGCGGGTTGCCAGAAACCACTGAAGCCGTAGGCATCGCTGGTGGCGCCGGTGGCTTCGATGGCGGTGGTGATGAAGGGGGTGGCACCCGGCACGCCCACGCCAGCATCGAGATGGGAATAGATCGCGGCGATGCCCCAGCGCTCCTGGCCGTAGCCCAGCTGCAGGGTCCCGGTGCCAGCGGAATCGCTGCTGAACAGGCCCTGACTGGAATCGGCACCATTGGCCGCCACAACGTTGGCGCTCACACTCCAGCCGTTGTGCTGCCACCACAGGCCCAGGCCGGGGCCGAGGTTCTTGTTGTAGGCCAGCGGTGCCCCGTTGAGGGTGAGCACGTTGAGGATGGTGTCGCTGGGATAGGCGCTGGGCCAGAGGGCGAGCATGTCCTCCTGACCCACCCGGNGCNCGAGGGTGGCCGTGAACTGCCTACCGATCGGGAACTGGTAGAAGAGCTTGTCGATCCCCACCACATCAGGTCCGCCCTCTTGCTGGAAGGCGATCTCGAGGGTGGACAGGCCGCCGCCGAAGGCATTGCCATCGCCGTCGAAGTTGCCGGCCCGCAGCACCGTGCGCAGCAGATCCCTGCCGCTGAAGCTGGTGTCGAGATTCAGCTGCAGGTCATAGCTGAAGGTGACCTGCTCGCCGGCGGGATTGTTGCTCACCCCTCCCACCACGAAGGTGGCCAGGCCCGAGAGGTTGGTGGTGGTGGAGAACTGGCTGGCCTCCAGTTCGCCCGCCTTGGCCTCGAGGCCATCCACCCGGCCCTGGAGCACGGCCAGCTCGGGCTCGAACGCGCTGATCAGACCCTTGAGCTCATCGCTCACCTCGGTGACCCGATCCAGGCAGGCGTGGAGCAGGGCGGCCGCCTCGAAGCGGGTCAGGGCACGACCGCCGCGATAGCTGCCATCGGGGTAGCCGGCCACGCAGCCGTAGCGTTCCACCAGGTTGCTCAGGGCCTGGTAAGCCCAGTCGCCGGGGCGAACATCGGTGAACCGGCTGATGCTGGTGAGCTGCTCGGCCCCCGTGGCTGGGCCTGTGTAGCGGGCAACGTCTGGGAGGTTCAGTTCGCCTGCACCGACGCTCCAGGGTGTCATCACCCCCAGCAGGGCCGGGGCCAGCAGCAGCGGGCCCAGCCTGCTGCCCATGGTGGTGGCGGTGGCGAGCACTGCACTCACAGCTGTTGTTGCAGGTGCTGCAGCTGGGCCACGCTCAACACGGCCTTCTGAGGCGGCATCACGGTGGGGAAGGCCTGCAGCATCGCGCCAATCGTGGCTTGTCTGGCTTTCAGCGCGGCGGCGTCGGCAGGCTGGCTGGCGATCGCCCCGCTGAGGAGCCGCTGCGCCTCGAGCAGAAAACCACGGGCGTCCTGATATTCGATCACTTCCACCACCTGATCGCCGGCAAGGGCCGCGTCGTATTCGGCCGCGGCGGTTTCGCCCAGCTGGCGCACCACCGCGAGCACCATCGGATCCGGCGCTCTGGTGTCTCCTTTCACCGACTGGGTCACCGCTGCAAGGGCCTGCTGAGCCTTCGCCAGGCTGACGGCGGTTTCANGGGNGCCCGGGTTGAGGCGAACCTGCTGGCGCAATGCTTCCAGCGCGGGCAGGAAGGGCGGAATGCCCCGGCTCTGCAGGGCTGGCTGCAGCACGCCGTAGAGCTCATCCACCGGATGGCCCACGTGGGGCTCGGCGGCGTTGTATTGCCGTTGATCCAGCAGCTCCTGCGCCACCAGCAGGTGCCCCTGCATCTGGGCCAGCACCAGCAGCACATCGAGATCGCTCTGGACGGCACTGGCAGGACCGGCTTCTCCGCCTTCCCCTCCTTCACCGCCCTCGGCACTCCGTTCAATGGCGTGATGCTGCTGGGCAAGCGCGTGGGGAGCACGGATCGCTGAGGCCAGCAGGCCCGCTGTCGCCCCCACGCTGAGGAAGATCTCAAGGGCACGGCGAGGACGGGGCATGGGGCGACAGGGAGCCGTTGTCATCCTTTCTCCTTGCCAGCTCCCGCAGCTGACCCATTGCCAAGGCGCCAGGTGACCAATGGCACAGCCGCCTGTGCCCAGTCGGCTGTGCTGGCTGGATCAGGCCGTCACCACCTCAAAGAAGCCCATGCAGCCCCGCTCGGCGATCTGATCCTGGTGGGGGTGCACCATGTAGCGCCCGGGGAAGGGGAAGGAGAACTCGAGGATCTGGCGTTCGGCCACCCCCAGCGTCACCACGTCGGTGGTTTCAATCCAGCCAGGACGGATCACCTTGAATTCATTGGCATGGAGATGGAAGGTGAGCGGACCCTCCAGTTCCGTCATGTTGAGCAGGTAGAGCCGCACCGGGGCGTTCCGACGGATCCGGATCGGATCGTGCATGTANGCGTCGGGGATGCCGTTGAAGGCATAGAGCTCGTTGCGGCCATCGTTGTTGAGGTCGTAGCCGCCCATCACCAGCACCAGTTCATCCGCCGCTGTCCGAGGCGCCACCGGATCCACCACCAGCAGGCCGAACAGGCCCTTGCCCACATGCCTGGAGACCGGCGCCACGTGGCAGTGATAGGGGTAGAGACCCGCCCGCTCCAGGTCGAATTCATAGATGGCGGTGCGCCCCTTGAGTACCGGCTCGATGCCGTCCACTTCGGCGGGATGCACCCCATGGAAGTGAAGGCTGTGGGAGGTGCTGTCTCCGTTGCGGAACACCACGCGGATCCGCTCGCCCTCGCGGGCCCGCAGCGTGGGCCCGGGGATCCGGCCGTTGAGCGTCCACGCCTTGAACAGCACCTCACCACCCAGCGGCAGGGTGATGCTGCGGGCTTCCACCTCGAACACGCGTACGCGGCGCCCGCCCTCCTCCAGCAGCCGTCCCCGTTCGAAGCTGCGCAGGCACTCCTGCGGATTGAAGGGCAGCGGGCGGGCGGATTCGCTCATGGCCGCCGCTGAGCGCTGCAGGTCCAGGCCCAGCAGGGAGCCGCCGGCCAGCAGCAGGCCGCTGGCGGTGAGGAGCTGACGGCGGCTGATGGGCTGCACGGGTGCCTGCGGAGCGCTGGCCTCAGCCTTCGCCGCCCTCGCCACCTTCGCCGCCGTTCTGGTTGGCGGGAGCGGGTTGCGTCTGGTGCTGCTGCTGTTGCTGCTCCTGATCGCCTCCCTGTTCACCGGCTTCGGGAGCCTTGCCGCAGGCGAGCGTTCCGCCGGCCAGGGCCACGGTCGTCAGGAACAGGGCCATGCTCTGGCGTTTCATGGGGATGGGAGGCGCATGGGGTTGCCTCGATCCTGCAGGAGCGCTCTCCCCTCTGGCGACCGAACCTGACCGGTCGCTGTTTCATCCGTCACAGTCGATGCGCTTTCTGATCCAGCCCCTGCTTTCCCCTCAGCAGACCGAGGCCATGGTCGAGCAGTTGGAGGCGGCCGCCGAGGCCTGGCGACCCGGGGCGGAAACGGCCGGCTGGCACGCCCGCGACGTGAAGAGCAACCGCCAGCTCGATCGCCGCAGCACGCTTCACCAGCATCTCGCCGCTGAGCTGCGGGATCAGCTGCTCCGCCATCCCCTGATCCAGGCGGGGGCATTCCCCGGCCGCATCCACGGCATCCTGTTCAGCCGCAGCGGCGTGGGGCAGGGCTACGGGCGGCACGTGGACAACGCCTGGATGGCCGGGGGCCGCTCCGATCTCTCCTTCACGGTGTTCCTCAGCGACTGCGCCGCCTACGCAGGCGGGGAGCTGGTGCTGGAGTCGCCCGGCGGCGAGGAGTGTTTCCGGCTGCCGGCGGGGCAGGCGCTGGTGTACCCCAGCACCCTGCTGCATCGGGTGGAGCCGGTCACGGCCGGGGAGCGTCTGGTGGCGGTGGGCTGGATCGAGAGCCGCATCCGCCATGCCGATCAGCGCGAGCTGCTGTTCGAACTCGACACCGCCCGCCGTGCCCTGTTCGAGCGCAGCGGCAAGGACGAGATCTTCGATCTGATCAGCCGCTGCTACAGCAACCTGCTGCGCCGCTGGGATGGTTGAGGCTGCCGCCTAGGCCAGAGCGGCCGCTGCCGGTCACAAGAAAGCCGCCCGTACGGGCGGCTGTGGGAGTGGACGATGCCTGAGCCTGGTCGGCTCGCGGGCAGCAGCGGGCCGGAGTTACCAGCGCTGACCACCACCGCCGCCATTGCCGCCACCGCCACGCGGTTCGGCCTTGTTGACGCGGATGTTGCGGCCCATCCACTCCACGTCCTGAAGATCGTCGATGGCCTTGGTTTCCTCGGTGGTGCTCGCCATGTCGACGAAGGCGAAACCACGCTTGCGACCGGTTTCGCGGTCGAGCGGAAGGGTGCACTTCTTCACTGAGCCGTACTCAGCGAAGAGATGCTGGAGGTCCTCCACTTCGGCGTCGAAGGAGAGGTTCCCTACGTAGATGGTCATGCAATGAACAGATGGTATGAAGCCGATTCGTCGAAAGNCCTGAAGAAAGTTGCCGGCCTTGAGGTGAAATCCTGTGGAACTCGCCGCTCGGGGAAGAAACCCGCTGAAGAGTGATCGTTGAATCGTTTCAACCCTACACCATGTCTGTGGACGGTCCGGCGNCTGGCCAGCAGACTGCTGGAGGGACGCCCGATGCTGGTCGGCGGGCCGTGCCGCTGCCGCCGTATGCCCTGGCCCTGAGGTCGCCAACGCGTGGTCTTCGACTCACCCCGTTCGTACACCCTGCTCTCGGTGGCAGCTGCGGTGGCCACCATCGTGCTCAAGGCCGCGGCCTGGCGGCTCACCGGTTCGGTGGGCCTGCTCTCCGATGCACTCGAGTCCGCCGTCAATCTGGTGGCGGCCCTGGCGGCCTTCTGGGCCCTGACCCTGGCGGCCAAACCGCCGGACCGGAGCCACCACTACGGGCATTTCAAGGCCGAGTACTTCTCCAGTGGTCTGGAGAGCGGTCTGATCGTGCTGGCCGCCCTTGTGATCATCCAGGCCGCCCTCGGGCGCCTGCAGAACCCTCAGCCGCTCGAGCAGATCGGCCTGGGCCTGGCCCTCTCGCTCGTGGCCACGGCCCTCAACGGGCTGGTGGCGGCGGTGCTGCTGCGCGCCGCCCGCCGCTTCCACTCGATCACCCTCAGGGCCGATGCCCATCACCTGCTCACGGATGTGTGGACCTCGATCGGCGTGGTGGCGGGTGTGGGGCTGGTCCGTCTCACCGGCTGGAACGTGCTGGACCCGTTGATCGCCATCGCTGTGGGGCTCAACATCGTGTTCACGGGCTGGTCTCTGCTGCGCGAGACGGCGACCGGTCTGCTGGACCGCTCCCTGCCGGAGCAGGAGCAGGGACAGCTGGAAGCGCTTCTGTCCGCGAGGGCCGGTGATGGCATCGCCTTCCACGCTCTGCGCACTCGCGTGGCGGGATCCCGTCGCTTCGTGAGCCTGCATGTGCTGGTGCCCGGCTGCTGGAGCGTGCAGCGAGGCCACGATCTCTGCGAGCAACTGGAACGGGACATCGCCGCGCTGCTGCCCCGCAGCCATGTGTTCACCCATCTGGAGCCGATCGAGGACCCCGTCGCCTGGGAGGATGANGGCTTCCGCTGGGAGCAGGGCTGAGCGGGCCGCGGCCCGAACCCCCTTCGCGCCGCCGCGGGAATCGTTGCCTGGCCGGATCATCGGCTCCAGGATGGGGCACCGGGCTCCGGCCCCATGACCCGATCCGGAACGCTCCCCGCCCCGTTCTGGGCCGTCGAGCCGGAGGAGTTGCTGGCCGCTCTCGACAGCGGCGAGGGCGGGCTGTCGGAGCCGGAGGCCAGCCGGAGACTGGCCCTGGCGCCGCCTGATCGACGGCATGGCCGGGATCGGCTCCAGGCGTTGGCGCTGCTGGTGCGGCAGTACACCAGCCCGATCGTGCTTCTGCTGATCGTGGCCTCCACGCTTTCGTTTCTGCTGCACGACCCCATCGACGGCGGGATCATCCTGTTGATCGTGTTCGTGAGCGGACTGCTCGGCTTCTGGCAGGAGCGGGGTGCCGCCATCGCGGTGCAGGCGCTTCTCCAGAAGGTGGAAGCCCGATGCCGGGTGCGTCGCGGGGGGGAGGAGATCATGGTTCCCGCCGCCGAACTGGTGCCCGGCGACATCGTGTTGCTGGTGGCCGGCAGCAGCATCCCCGCCGACTGCCGCGTGCTCGAGGCCGAGTCCCTGGCGGTGGATCAGGCGGCGATCACCGGCGAGAGCACACCGGTGGAGAAGCGGGAGGCGCTGCTGCCCGGCGCCACGCCGATGGCCAGCCGCGCCAACGTGCTCTATCTCGGCACCCACGTGGTGAGCGGCAGGGCCACCGCCGTGGTGGTGCACACGGGAAAGGCCACCGAGATGGGGGCCATCGCCGAGCATCTGCAGCAGCGCAGCGGGCCCTCGGAATTCGAGCAGGGGGTGCGCCGCTTCGGCGATCTGCTGCTGGAGCTCACGATGTTGCTGGTGCTGTTCATCTTTGCCTTCAACATCTATCTCCAACGGCCGTTCTTCGATTCCTTCATGTTTGCCCTGGCACTGGCGGTGGGCCTCACCCCCCAGCTGCTGCCGGCGGTGATCGCGGTGAATCTCGCCCGGGGAGCGCGCCGGATGGCCGAACGCCAGGTGATCGTGAAACGGCTGTCCTCGATCGAGGACTTCGGCAGCATGACCGTGCTCTGTTCCGACAAGACGGGCACCCTCACCGAAGGGGTGGTGAAGGTGGTGGCGGCGATCGATCCGCAGGGTCGGCCGAGCCGCGACGTGGCCTTCCATGCCTGGCTGAATGCCTCCCTGCAGGCCGGTTTTCCCAATCCCATCGACGCGGCGATCCGCCAGGCCTGGAGTTTCGATCCGGGCCGCTGGCGCAAGGGCGGCGAGATCCCCTACGACTTCCGGCGCAAGCGCCTCTCGATCCTGGCCGAGGGCGACAGCGGCGCGCTGCTCGTCACCAAGGGTGCCCTCAGATCCGTGCTCGACTGCTGCGACGAGGCGCTGCTCCCGGAGGGGCCGGTGCCGATCGCCGCGGTGCGGGAGGCGATCGAGCGGCTCTACGCGGACCACAGCGCCCGGGGTCTGCGCACCCTCGGGGTGGCCTGCCGGCCGCTGGATCCCGGCCTGTCCATCGGAGCGGATCTCGAGCGAGGGCTTCGCTTCCTCGGGCTGCTCGTGCTGGCTGATCCGCTCNAAGCCCGACATCGGCCGCACCCTTNNNGNNCCNNGNCNNCCTGGCCGACCTGGGGGTGAAGCTGAAGATGATCACGGGCGACAACGCCCTGGTCGCCGCCCGCTTCGGCGGGGAGGTCGGCCTCGATGGCTCCGCGCTGCTCACCGGTGCGGAGGTCGACGCCTGCGCAGAGGACGCCCTGACCGTGCGGGCCCGTTCCACCGACATCTTCGNCGAGGTGGAACCGAATCAGAAGGAGCGGATCATCCGGGCCCTGCGACGCGGCGGCGACGTGGTGGGCTACCTCGGCGACGGCATCAATGATGGCCCTGCCCTGCACGCGGCCGATGTGGGCCTCTCGGTGCAGGGAGCCGCCGACGTGGCGCGCGAGGCCGCCGACCTGGTGCTGCTGGCTCGGGATCTGGAGGTGCTGGTGGATGGCATCCGCGAAGGGCGGCGCACCTTCGCCAACACGCTGAAGTACGTGTTCATCGCCACCAGCGCCAACTTCGGCAACATGTTCAGCATGGCGGGGGCCTCGCTGTTCCTCCCCTTCCTGCCGCTGCTGCCCAAGCAGATCCTGCTCACCAATCTGCTCACCGACCTGCCGGAGATGACGATCGCCACCGACCGGGTGGACCGCGACTGGGTGGAGCGGCCCCGCCGCTGGGACATCCGATTCATTCGCAACTTCATGCTCACCTTCAGATTCGTGAGCTCCCTGTTCGATGCTGCGACCTTCGTTTTGCTGCTGCTCGGCCTCCATGCGGGCCCTGCCGAGTTCCGCAGCGGCTGGTTCCTGGAATCGGTGATCTCCGCCAGCCTCATCGTGCTGGTGGTGCGCACCCGCGGGCCGCTGCTCGCCGGTCGACCCTCCCGCCCGCTCGTGCTCGCCACCATCGGCACGATCCTGGCGACGCTGCTGCTGCCCTTCACCGCCCTGGGCCGTCTGTTCGGCTTCGCGCCTCTGCCCGGCTGGTTCCTGCTGCCGCTGGGTTTGATCCTGCTCGCCTATGTGCTCACCGCCGAGGCGGCCAAGCGCCTCTTCTACGGCCGCCTGCGGCAGGGCTGATCCGTCCTTGCCAGGCCTCCGGGGGCCTCAGGCCAGCAGGACGGCGACGATGCCGGTCACGAAGATCCCGTCGAAGGTGCCAGCTCCGCCGATCGAAGCCACTGGAGCTCCGATGCCGCGCAGCCGGCCCAGGTTCATCAGGTCNGCACCGATGAGGGTTCCCATGGTGCCGCCCACATACGCCGCCGCCGCCCGCACGTCCGGAGCCAGAAGCAGGGCTGCCGCCACCGCGACCAGCGGGGGAATCCCGATGGGCACCACGATGCCCACACCTGGCACGGGCCGTGAGAACAGATGGGTGACGACAGCCACCAGGCCGGTCACGGCAAGGAGCCGCAGCCCATGCCCCACCACCAGGACCAGGTAGGCCGAGAGGAGTGTGGGGATCACGGCANCCCCGAGGTTCACGGCGAGGATCGTTGCTGCCCTTGGCTTGACCACGGGGATCACGTAGGGCACGCCGTGCACCACCACGATGCGGTCGGAGAGGAGACGGCCCGCCGGGAGGCGGGCGATCGGAAGGTTCACCGCACTGCCGGCGAGCGAGGCCAGCAGCAGTGCCAGTGCCGTGCGGTGATCCAGCCCGAGCCGCTCATAGGCGAAGGCCACCACGTGCAGCTCGACCAGCAGCAGCGGGATCAGGAGCAGGACCGCCAGGAGTCCGGCGAAGACCAGGCTCCAGGGGAGGTAGTGGGGCGCCGACGGTCGCACGTTGAGCCTCTCTTCAGGCACGCTGCGTGGCGATGGCCTTGCGCGCTGCATCCGCCAGGATGAGCACCAGAGGGGCCAGTGCCATCCACGCCAGGGCGGTCACGGGGAATGGCGCCATCGCAACGATGCTCCCCAGTGACGGAACCAGCACCAGACTCGCAGTCAGGAGGAGTTCGATGACCACACCCAGCCAGAGCAGACCGTTGGGCTGGCGGAGCATCACCCAGGCCGGGCGCTGTTCGCTGCGGCACGCCAGCAGCACACCCACCTGGCCGAGCACGATCACCGTGAAGGCCACGCTCGAGGCCCTGACCTGGAGGGTCTGAACAGCAGCGGGAGCCTCGTGGTGGAGGAGCTGTGGGGCCAGGGACTGCAGCTCCGGCAGGCTGACTCCCGCCGTGCGCCACACGAGCAGATAGGCGAGCATCGCCAGAGAAGCCTCGATCAGCCCGAGGAACAGGTAAGCCCTGCGCAGCAGCGGGCCGTCCATGAGCGGAATCTGGGGAGAACGCGGCGGGTGGTGCATCAGTCCCGCCTCAGGCAGTTCCGCGCCGAGTCCCAGGGCTGGCAGCACGTCGGTGCCGAGGTCGATGGCGAGGATCTGCATCACCGTGAGGGCGGCGGGGATGCGGAGGGCCACCATCGCCAGGAACGGCATGGCCTCCGAGAGGTTGGCGACCAGGATGTAGGTGATGAACTTGCGGATGTTGGCCACAACGCCGCGGCCATAACGGATCGCCTCGACGATCGAGGCGAAGTTGTCATCCAGCAGGACGATGTCGGCGGCCTCGCGCGNCACATCGGTGCCGATTCTGCCCATCGCCACCCCCACGTCCGCCGCCCGCAGGGCCGGGGCGTCGTTCACCCCGTCGCCGGTGACGACCACCACCTCGCCCAGCTGGCGGTAGGCCTGCACCAGGCGCAGCTTCTGCTCCGGTGCCATGCGAGCGAACACCAGCCGGGTGCGGTACTTGAGCAGCCTCCGCAGGTGCACGTCGCTGATCTGGGCCAGGGTGGAACCTTCGATCACCCGCACCGGATCGGCACTGGAGTGGCTGTTCCCGGCCGGAAGATCGAGCAGGCCGATCTGTCTGGCGATGGCCTGGGCGGTCAGCCCGTAGTCCCCGGTCACCATCGTGACCTTGATGCCGGCCTGGCGGCATTGACGAATCGCCTCGGAAACCTCGGGGCGTGGAGGGTCGTACAGGCCGATCAGACCGAGCAGCAGCAGGTCGGCCTCCAGCTGTTCCGGCTGTGCCGTGAGCAGACCGGCGCCACCGGGGCGCACCGCCACGGCGATCACCCGGTAACCCTGTGCCGCGAGGGCGTCGTTGGCGGCCAGCGCAGCCTGCCGGGCCTGAGGGGTCAGGGCCTCGGGGCCCGAGGGACCCACCTGTCCGGTGCAGAGGTGCATCACCTCGATGGGTGCCCCCTTGGTGATGACCAACTTCCCTCCCGCCGGCAGGGCGACGGCCTCCATCGCCTCGCTGGCCTCGATCACCACCGTCATCCGCCGACGGTGCGAATCGAAGGGGATCTCGCGGCAGCGCGGCAGCCACTGCTGTTCCTCCCCATGGATGACCCCGGCGGCGGCGGCGGCCAGCAGGATCGCCGTCTCGGTTGGATCACCGCTGGCCCGCCAGGGTTCGGCGTCGCTGGGGCCATGGTTGAGCCGGGCGTTGGAGCAGAGACTGGCTCCCAGCAGGATCAGCCTCTCGAGCGCCGGGGAAGGATGGGCCAGCCAGGTGCTTTCCACCGCCATGCGGTTGCAGGTGATCGTGCCGGTCTTGTCGCTGCAGATCACGCTGACCGAACCGAGCGCCTCCACAGCCGAGAGGCGTCGCACCAGGGCATTGCGCCGGGCCATCCGCTGCACGTTGAGCGCCAGGGTGAGGGTCACCTGGGGCAGCAGTCCCTCTGGCACGAACCCCACCAGGATCCCCACCGCATAGACCATGCTCTCCTGAACGCTCATTCCCTCGAACAGGACGCTGACCGCGAAGGTGAGCAGGCCGGTGGAGAGGGCGATCGCCGTGATTGTGCGCACGATGCGCTGGATCTGGATCTCGAGGCTGCTCGCGCCACGCTCGGTCGTGGCGGTCAGATGCGCCACCTGGCCAAACTCGGTTTCGCTGCCGGTGGCGTAGACCAGGCCTTCGCCTCGGCCGGAGGCCACCGTGGCACCCGCAAGCAGAAGGTTGGCGCGCTCACGGGTGGGGATGTCCGGTTGGGGCTGAGGCTCGCTGGAGCGTGCTACCGGCAGGGATTCGCCAGTGAGTACGGAGAGATCCAGGTACAGCAGGTTGGACTCGATCACCCGGCAGTCGGCCNGCACCCGGTCACCTTCCTCAAGCATCACGCGATCGCCGCTCACCAGCTGATCGGCGGTGAGGTCCACGGGCTGGCCGTCTCGCCAGACCTTCACGCGCGGCGGAAGGCTGCCCGCGAGGGCCTGCAGGGTGCGTTCCGCCTTGAATTCCTGCCAGAAGGAGAACAGGGCGTTGATCAGGATCACCGCCCAGATCGCCCACCCCAGGGGGGCGGAGTGGGCGATGAATGCCAGTGCCCCCGCGACCCACAGCAGCAAGGCGAGGAAGTGGAAGAGCTGGTCGGTGAAGCGAAGCAGCAGTGACCGGCGACGCAGGGGCGGCAGGCTGTTGGGACCCCAGCGCTCCAGCCTGCGGAGGGCCTCGGAGGTGTTCAGGCCCTCTGGACTGCTCTGCAGGGCTGCATAGGCCTCTTCGATGCTGATCGACCAGATCGGCCTGGCGGCAGAAAGCTGCATCGTCCTCCGACAGGCGTCGGCTCCATGCTGGCTGGAATCCCGGTGCCGGTCGCATCCGGGGCCCTCTCAGGGGTGGGTGGCGGGCCGATTCGATCATGATCTCGGCCTGCCGCCCGCAGCGGCCCTCCGGTCGCCTGGCTGACGGACCAGCACGCCTAAGGGGAGAGTGGATCAGCCCGCCGGCCTCGGTTGAACTCGAAGCTGATCAGCAGTCCCACGCCGACCAGCAGTGGCGCCAGGTAGTAGATGAGCCGGTAGACGAGCAGAGCCCCGACCAACCTCTCGGGACTGGTGACGGACCCCAGCAGGAGCAGCAGCACGCTTTCGAACACCCCCAGTCCGCCTGGCACGTTGCTGAGAATCCCGGCCATCTGTGCCAGGAGATAGGAGCCCAGAAACACCGGGAAGGGCAGCTGAGCTGCCGGCAGCAGCAGGCAGTAGAGAACCCCCGCCGCCAGCGTCCAGTCACAGGACGTGATGCCGATCTGGGCCAGCGAGAGAGACAGCGGCAGGCGCGGCAACTCCCACCTGCCCAGACGGAGCGATCCCCGCTGGAGGGCTGTTCCCACGAGGTACAGACCCACAAGCAGGAGAAAGAGCAAGCCGATCGGATGGGCCGTGCGCACCGGAAGCCGCAGCAGCGGAGGCACGGCAAGGGGCTCGAGACTGAACACGATCCCGCCCACCGCCAGCAGTCCGACCCAGAAGCTGAGATTGCAGAAGGCGATGATCCGGGCGATCGTGCCTGCTCCCAGACCCCAGAGGGAATAGAAGCGCAGCCGGATCGAACCGCCGCTGAGCAGGGCCATGCCGATGCTGTTGCTGATCGCGTAACTGATCACGGCCACCAATGCAGCTCGTCGGTAGGGAACAGCGACTCCGACATAGCGCACTGCCAGAGCATCGTATGCCGTCAGGAAGAGATAATTCACGGCTGTGAGAATCACCGCAGCCACCAGGCCCCAGATGGGGATGCGTCCAACGCTGGCGATGACATCGTTGAGGCTGATCCCACGCAGCTGACTGTTCAGCGCCCAGGCGGCCAGAACGAACAGGGCAAGGCTTAGCAGAAGCGGCGCCAGCCGCTGCAGGCGGTGCAGAAGCCGTTGGAGTGCCGTGCTGAGGAAGCGGGCACCGACGAGATCGACGAGGTGATCGTTGGTGTCGGCTCGCACCAGGGCAAGCACGATTTCCGGCAGATCAGCCAACCGACGGTAGACAAGATACCGGCTCTGCCAATGAGGCTGAAATTTCTCCTTGTAAGCCCGCAGGCCCTGAAAGTGATAGATTCTGTTGAGATGGTGATAGAGGTAATCGATCACCTCCTCGATGCTGCTCCCCTTGCTGTCATCGCCAACCCCGGAGAGAGCGGCGAGGCCGAGATTGAAGCTTTCATAGCCACGAGTGCGGCACTCCTCCAGCAGGGAGACAAACAGGAAATCCATGGTTCCATGCTCCACTCCGGTGCGCTGTCGCATCAGGTCGATGGTGATCTCGTTCTTCCGGTATTCAGGCACGAGGTTGGCAAAGGCAACGGCAGTATGGTTTCTGTCTTCCAGCACGGCAATCTCACATTCGCGCAGATAGCTTTCATCGAACCAGCCCACCGAGAACCGCTTCTCCGTGGCCTGAAGATGACGCAACCATTCATCACTGATGCCACGCAGTTGGTTCAATAATTCAGCTCGAATGGGTGGGGACTCGAGCACCACCCGATATCCCAGGCTGGTGAGCTTGTTGACCGACGGTCGCAGATCCCGGCCGGCCTTCCCCTTCAGCGTGAAGCCGCTCAGGGAGACCACGCCCTCCTCCCCGATCTTGAGAGCATGCCAGCCCAGGCTTTCATACTGGCTCAGAGACTCCGGCAGCACCTGATAGAACGCAGGAACCCAGTCATTGCGCTCGCAGAACGCGAGGAATCCCTGCAGTGCGTCACGCAGATCGGACCGGGGCCCGATCGGATCACCCAGCGCCACCGCCCCCCTGCCGCGGACGGTGTAGGCGATCACGCTCTCACCTGAAGGGCTGAACCAGAACCATTTGTCCGGCAACAGGGCGATCCTCGCCAGGGACGAGCGGCCGTGTCGCTCCACCAGGGTGCGAGCGTGACGGCGATCCTGATCGCTGGCCTCATCGCGGAAGATCACCGGCCGGAAGAGCATCACCGCGGCATACACCAGGGTGATGGCACCGACGATGTCGATCGAGTCGGCGAAGAAGCGGCCGTAGCCCGTGACCGGCTCCAGCCCGCCCTCGTTCAGCGTGAGAAACATGGAGAGGGTCTGCAGCGCAGCCCCGGGCAGGCTGAAGCTCACCGCGTAGTGCCGATCGAGCAGAAAGAAGCCCAGAGTTCCATACACCAGGATGAAGAGCAGGGCCGCCAGGGCAACACGGCATCCCTGAAGCAGCGANGGCCTGTCCGAGCGAGCGGTGAAGCTGGATCGCATGGCGAGCAGCAGGCCGATCAGGCCGCAAGCCAGCAGCGTGTTCCCCCCAACCCTTCCACTCAGCAGCTGATTCAGCAGTGACAGAGCCAGCAGGATCAGCGTGACCAACCAGGCCAGCCATTTGCGCCGCAGCAGGTTCGCCGCCAGCTGGAAGAAGAAGAAGGCGCTCACGGCCGTGAACAGGCGGCTGCCGTGACGCCATCCGACCGGCAGCAGCACTGCCGGCCACTGCAACCGCTCCGGCAGCACCGGCGCCACCACCGACCCGAGCTCCAGCAGCCCCAGCCATGCGGTCAGGAGCGCGATGGCCCCCACCCCGATGCGCGCAGCTCGTCCCGGCACTGTGTCCTCCACGCCTGTCGCGGTGAGTCTGGTTGCAGTGGGCTGCCCCGAGGGGGAAGCCGTCCCGATCCCGATGCTGCCCCAGCCGTGAATCAGGGCCAGCCCGGCGCCACCGCCAGGGGCAGGTCCACCAGGAAGCGGCTGCCGCAGCCCGGTGCACTTGAAACCCTGATGGCGCCGCCGTGGGCGCGGCAGATGCGGGCGGCGATGGCGAGGCCCAAGCCACTGCCGCCGTCAGCGCGGTCGGGGCTGGCCCGCCAGAAGCGGTCGAACACCCGCGGCAGCTGCTCACGGGGAATCCCAGCTCCCTGATCCCGCACCTCGAGGCGAGCCAGCCGTGCGCTCCGGCTGACGCTCACCCGGATCACCGCTCCCTCGGGGCTGTAGCGGTGCGCATTGTCGAGAAGATTCCGCACCAGCTGGCGCAGCAGATTCGGCTGGCCCTGCACGATCACCCCCGCCTCCATGGCCGGTTCCAGTCGCTGGCGGCTCAGGGCCAGGGCATCCCCGTAGAGGGCCAGCTGGTGCTCGACCAGCTGGCCGAGGTCAAGAGGCTGGCGAGGCTCCCGAGCCGCATCCTCCTGTCTGGCCAGCATCAACAGATCCTCCACCAGACGCTGCATTTCATCGGTGGCGCTGGCGATCGCCTCGAAGCGTTTCCGCTGGGCATGATCGTCGGGGCGGCACTCCAGCAATCCCATCTCGGCGTTGGCCGCCATCGCCGCCAGCGGACCACGCAGCTCGTGGGAGGCATCCAGCTCGAATTCCCGCAGTCGGCGCAGGCTGCGCTCGAGCGGTTTCACCACCCGCCTGGCCAGCAGGCTCGCTGAGATGCCGCTCAGTCCAAGCGCCAGGGTGATCGCCACACCCATCGCCAGATCCAGCTGGCGCATGCGGTTCTCCAGGGGTTCCAGTCCCTGGCTGATGCGCTGCCACATGCGCGGGTGCCCCTGCTCGTCAAGCCCGGCAGCATCGGCCGGACGCACGAGGGCGATGCTGCCGGGTTCGTTCTGCCAGATATCGCGCTCGCCGCTCTTCATGGGGGGCAGCGGCCCGAGCGTGAGCACTTCCCCCAGCCNGGCCGCTGCGTGGCGGTCATCGCCCCTGAACCACTCCACCTGCTGGTGGGCCGTGGCGAAGTCCTTGTGGCTGGCCTGCAGCTCGTGCTCGCTGCCGGGCTGGGGCAGGGGCAGGGAGGAGAGGTCCTCGCCGATCAGCGTGAGCTGGCTGCGCAGATCATCGAGGGCGATCCTTCTGAAGCCCTCGCGCACCACCACCGTGAAGACCAGCAGCACGCCGGCCAGCGCTGTCATATAGAGGCCCAGCAGTTCGAACCGCTGGCGACGCACCGTAGGGGCAGGCCCTGCCATGGGCACCACCGATGACCGACTCCAACGGCCGATCATGGCGATGGCAGCAGCCGATAGCCCTGCCCGTGCACGGTTTCGATCGGATCGGGGCAGCCGGCGGCCCGCAGCTTCCGGCGGAGATTGTTGAGGTGGGTCTTCACGGTCTCCTCCCCGGCGTCGGCATCGATCGACCAGAGCTGATCCAGCAGATAGGGGCGCTGAGCGAGGCGGCCTGGATGGCGCAGGAACCACTCCAGCAGCTGCCGCTCCTTGCTGGTGAGCGGCAACAGTTCCTCTTCCACCAGGGTCTGACCGCTCTCCACCTCCAGGCGGAGCGGACCCCACACCAGCACCTGGCGTTCATAGGGGCGGTCGGCGCGGCGCTCGAGGGAGCGGATCCGCGCTGAGAGTTCCCCCATTCTGAAGGGCTTCACGAGATAGTCGTCGGCGCCGGCTCCGAGGCCGGCGACCACGTCGTCGAGGCTGTCGCGCGCCGTGAGCATCAGCACCAGCGTGTGCCGCTGGCGCCGCCGCAGCTCCGCAACGATGGCCAGACCATCCTTCCCGGGCAGCATCCAGTCGAGCAGCGCCAGGTCGTAGTGCCCTTTGAGCAGTTCCGCCAGGGCCATGACCCCATCACCCACCCAGGTCACGGCGTGCTGTTCGCGGCTGAGGAAATCCCGCAGCGGCGTGGCCAGTCGGGCATCGTCCTCAGCCAGCAGGATGCGCATGGGCAGGGGTGGGGATGGTGAGGCTGGGTGCGGGCCGACCTCCATCCTGCAGTCACCGCTGACAAGGGATCGGCAAGAGCCGCATGTCAGGGGTCAGCAGGCGGTGCCGCGGCCTTGCCGACTTCTTCTCCACGGCGGAGCAGAACTGATCTCGACGTCACTGCCACGGGGTATGCGCATCAGTCAGTTTCAAAAACAGCGTCTGCTTGTTCTGGATGCGGATGAGGCCCATTGCCTGGCTGATATCTGCGCCCTGCTTGTGTTCGTCAATCATGAATCCGGCAGCGTGCTGTCGCCGAAAGCCTGCGGTGTGCTCGCCCAGCTGTTCACCGCACTGGCGGAGGAATGCCAGGATGTATAGCAATCCCAAGGCCAATCCGGCTGTTGCGTAACACCACGAAGCCGCCTCGAGACTGACACCTCATCGCAGCACAAAGGGGAAGGCATGATTGCCCTCCCCGAGCAGTCTGGCTTGATTGCGCCGACTCATAACACTGGCATTGTGGCCTGCCCGATCGACGATGGCTCGCAATCGAACCGCCGCTTCTTGACTAGCTGGGCTTCTTCGCTCCTGTGCTCACGCAGAGTTCCTTCTTGACCTTCTTGTTCATCAGCGTGTCAAAGCACTGATAGCTCACCTTGCCCAGAAGGCCATGCTCTTTGTGATAGACGTANTCGGGGCGATGGATGGGTCTGGGTTGCAGGCTTTGTGGTGGTGNCCCCAGAGTTTGTGGTGGTGGATCCTGCAAAGGCGGCTCCGCCTGCCAATACCGAGATCAGAGCGGCTCCGGCGAGAAGTGATTTCATGGCTTGCATGGTTGTGTACGCCCGGTTGGCGCGTTTTGACGATCCCGCCGCTGTGACAAGAAATCGAGAGGATTTCGAGATGAAACCGGGCAATTCCGGGTGAGAGGTGGGCAAGGCCCTGCCTCCGTCGTACAGGCGATCCGTTCGATGGAGCCACGCTGATCGGATCAGCGCCCCGCCGCGGGCCTCCAGAAGAAGCCCTCGCCTCTGTTGATCCAGGGGTCGAGCACGTACAGAACCCGGCCGAGGATGAGATCGAGCGGTGTTGCCCGCGCCGGCCGGCCGTAGGGCCGGTAGCCGGGGGGCATCAACGCCGCCACCTCCCGTGGGTTCACCGCCGCCAGCGCCAGGTTCTGCGCCAGGGCGAGCGAGGAGGCGATCGCCAGGCCCTGCCCCACGGAGATGTTCAGTTCGATGATGCGTCCGGNCCCCACACCCAGTCCTTCGAAGCCGCCTGCAGGTCCCAGCACGGCGAGGTTGTCGATCTCGCGGGGAAGAGTGTGCCGGTAGCCGAAGTTGAACGTCGGCTTGATCGGGGGGATCGTCTCGGCCAGTCCGCCGCGGATGTCGAGGAAGTAGGTGAAGGTCCCGAGCGCATCCTGCCGGGACACACCGCCCGCCGCCATGCGCCGTGCACTGAGCGCCTCCACCGGGTGGGCGATCTGATCGGCGTTCCGCACGTACAGCTCCGGCATCCAGCGCACCGCCGTGGCACCGTTGCGGCGGAAGAACCGCTCCACCTCCCTGGCGGTGGGTTGCATCCAGGCCAGCGGACGATTGCCGCCGGCCAGCACAGTCCGGTTCTGCTCCGCATCGTTGCGCAGCAGCAGGGCATTGAAGCTGAGTCGGCCGGGCAACACGGCGACGTTGGCGGCATCGAGGCGGGCCGACCCGCGCCGCAGGCCGGGGGCCTGATGCTCCTGCCCATGAAAGGCGATGGCGAGCGCCGGACTCCGCTGGTCGCAGCTGTCGGGGGTGGAGGACAGGCAGACCCGTGCCCGGCCGGAGGGATCCAGCAGGTCGTTGCGCAGGCGACGGCGATCGAGCCGGTACTCCGGCCACAGACGCAGCCAGCGGCGAGCTTCGGTGTCATGGGGATCGAGCAGTCGGTGGGTGAGGCTGATCTCCAGCTGCTGCAGGTCCACCACCGTGAGCCCCTGCACCTCGAAGATCCAGCCCAGGGCGAGGCTTTCCCGCGACAGGTTGGCGGGGGGAGCGAGCCCCGGCCGGAACGGCACCCCGGCGGCATGGGCCAGCACGGCGCCGAGGCTGGCGTCCACGAACAGATCGGCTCCCAGCAGACCGTGCGCACCGCTCTCCACCGTGCAGAGGCGGCGTCCCTCCAGGCGCGCCGCCCGGATCGCCGCCCGCGGCAGGACCGGGATGCCCGCATGCTTCAGGGCCTCCCCAAAGGCGCGGGAGGCGACCACCGGGTCCACCGCGATCCACTTCACACCCGTGAGCCGCAGAAAGCGCCTGTACAGCTCCGAGGAGGGAGCCAGCGGAGGCAGCAGGCCCCAGAGGTCGGGGGGCACCTGGTTGCGATCGAGATAGGCCAGCCCGCCGCGGGCGATGGTGCCGCCCAGGGCGCGGCTGGTGTCGGCCTCGGTGAGCAGAGCCACGCGGGGATGGCGGCGGCCGGCCAGGGGCGGCAACCGGCGCCGCAGCTCCAGCGCGGTCATCACACCGGCAGGCTCATCTCCCACCACGATCACGTCGAAGTGCCGTTCGCCCCGCTCGCGGCAGGGCCCTAACCGTGCCGTGCCCGGGGCGGCCAGGGCTGGCGTTGGTGCCGGCAGCGCCATCACCAGGGCCAGCCCCAAGCTGAGCGGCTGCAGCGCGGCTCTCCTCCGCATCAGCGCGCCGTGGCTGTCCGGGTGGGCGAAGCTGGCATCCGGCGCGGTGGGTAGAGCATCAGTCGATGGGCAAGCCCGCAGGCGTGAGGTGGGGAGCGACGCCGGTCTTCGGGGGCGTGGAGCCGGGGATTCTCCGCCCGCCACAGCATCGCCGCCGATGGCGGTGGCTGGCATCCCTCCTGGCGGCAACGGGTGTGGGCCTTGGATTCACCACGCCCGCGATTGCCCGGATCCCGCCGGATCACCTCGGTGTCTGGTTCACCACCGTGGACAGCGCCGTGCTGACCGATCCGGCGGAGGCCGAGCGAGCCCTGCGCTTTCTCAGCAGCAATGGCATCGGCCGCGTCGCGGTGCCACTGCTCACAGGCGGCTCCACCACCTGGCCGGTGGAGCCGTGGCGGAACCCCATGGCCGTTCCCCTCGATCCGCGTATCGCCGGGGGGTCCGTCGCGCCCCTGCTGACGCAGCTTCGCAGCCGGGGACTGCGGACCATCGGCTGGTTCGAGTTCGGGCTGATGGCCCCGGCGGGAGTGACCTGGCTTCAGGGCCGGGAGCACCTGCTGCTGGCCCGCCGCGACGGCGGCACCACCTGGACCGAGAGCCCGGGCCTCGAGCGCGTCTGGCTCAATCCGGCGCTGGCTGAGGTGCAGGATCTCCTGACCGCTCTGGTGGTGGATGCCTGTCGGCGGCTGCCGCTGGATGCGATCCAGTTCGACGATCACCTCGGTTATCCCTCCGACTTCGGCTATGACGCGGCCACGCTGCGCCGCTGGCGTGCGACTGACGCGGGAGCCGCCGATCCGACCCCCGATCCCCAGGCACCGGCCTGGCTGGCCTGGCGATCGCGCAGCGTGACCGATCTGCTGGAGAGGATCCGCACGGCCATGGCCCGTGAATGTCCCGGCGTGAAGCTCTCGGTCGCGCCCAACCCCCAGGCATTCTCCTATCGGAGCTATCTGGCCGACTGGTCGGACTGGGTCGCCAGGGATCTGGTGGACGAGGTGGTGGTGCAGATCTACCGCTGGGACCGCCGCGGTGTGGCGGCTGAGCTGGCTGATCCGAGCCTGGAGGCGGCGCGGGCCAGGGTGCCGCTGCGCATCGGCCTGCTGGCGGGGCTCAGGAACCAGCCCAAGGATCCCGCTTCCCTGCAGCAGGAACTGGACCTGGCCCACAGTTTCGGCTTCACCGGCATCGATCTCTTCTTCTACGAAACAGCCCGTCCACACTTCCCGGCCACCCCTTGAAGCGGCTCAGGCAACGATCGGCTCCAGCGCCCAGCCACCGCGGCCATCGAGACGAAGCTCCCGGCGGTGGAACGCCAGCAGGCTTGGCCGATGTCCCACGCTGATCAGGGTGAAACCCTGCTCCAGCATCAATCCATACAGGCGGCTCTCGCTGGCGAGATCGGTGGCGCTGGTGGCCTCATCGAGCATCACCAGCCGGGGCCGATGCAGGAGCAGCCGCGCGATCGACAGGCGCTGCTGCTCCCCGCCGGAGAGCACCCGGGCCCAGTCGTCCTCGCTATCGAAGCTGGGATAGCGTTCCGCCAGGTGCTCCAGCCCCACCCCGGCCAGCACCTCACGCAGGCGCGGATCGCTCACCCCCGCCGTGTGCCGGGGGAAGGTGAGCTGCTGGCGCAGGCTCCCCAGGGGCAGGTAGGGCTGTTGCGGCAGCAGCATCCAGTCCCGGGGCCGCGGCAGACTCACGCTCCCTGCCGCGGGATCCACCAGGCCGGCCACGACTCGCAGCAGGGTGGTCTTGCCGCAGCCGCTCGGTCCGCTGATCAGCAGCCGCTCGCCGGCAGGGATCGACAGGGAGAGCCGTTCGATCAGCAGGCCGCGGCCCTGGGGATGCCCCACGCTCAGCGCATCGATCACGGCGAGGGTCGGGGCCATGGGCAGGGCAGGCGACGGCGCCATCGATCCATCCGCCGGGCAGGAGCGCTGCAACTCGCTCACACGGTGAAGGCTGGCGAACAGGCCGGAGAAGGCATCGGCGCGGTCGATCAGGAACGACAGAGCGATCTGCACCTGCCCGAAGGCAATGCTGCCCACGGTGAGCTGGCCCAGTCCCAGATGACCGCTGAAGTAGGCCGAGGACAGGATCAGATAGGGCACGAACTGCATCACGAAGGCGTAGAGCCCGCTGCTCTGCGTCACCAGCTCGCGCCAGCGGATCACCCGCTCGAGATTGCGCAGCAGCCGCCCGAGGCGCAGCAGCAGACCCAGGGCCACGGCCCGCTCGCCCCGCAGCATCGCCACCCCCTCGGCATGGCTGCGCAGATGCATCAGCGCAAAGCGGTAGTCGGCCTCCAGACCCTGCTGGCGCACGCTCAGACCGCTGAGCTGGCGCACCAGGCCGGCGATCGACACGTTGCCGATCAGGGTGGCGATGGCGAGCGCCAACACCAGCCAGGCGCTGATGCCAACCAGCACCAGCACGTAGGCGGCCAGTGACAGCAGGGTGGCGCAGAAGCCGAACAGCAGGTCGGTGGAGCTGAACACCATCCGGTTCACGTCATCGGCGATCCGCTGGTCGGGGTTGTCGATCGGACCTCCCTGCCTTCCCGAGGCCTGTCGCTCCAGCCGGTCATAGGCGTGGCGGCGCAGATAGCGGCGCTGCAGGGCGGTGGTGGCCGAAGCGCGCCACACCAGCGCCAGGCACTGCTGGCCGTAGCCGTTCAGGTATTGCAGCGGCAGGGTGAGCAGATAGATGGCGCCCAGCCCCATGGCCGATGCCCAGAAGCGCGGTGCGCTGCGGGCATTGAGGGCCTCCATCACGGCTCCATTGCCCTCGGTGAAGGCCACGTCCACGGCGGTGCCCACCACGAGCAGGGTGAACAGGGCCAGAAGCGCCCACCAGCGCCGACGCTGGGCCAGCGGCAGGTGGGCCGGCAGCAGCGCCACCCCTGCACCCCCACCCAGGCCGATCAGGCCGAGGGCGAGCCAGGGTTGACCGGGCAGATGCCAGAGCGCCAGTGCTCCATCCAGGTAGGGGAAGGCCATCGCCAGGCGGGCTTTCCCGAGCAGCGCCAGCAGCAGGTGCGCCGCTCCGCCGATCACCAGCCCGGAGCTGGCCAGGGCCGCCAGGACCGTGCAGCCCAGCAGTGCGCCGCTCCGCCATCGGGACAGATCGCCGAGCAGGAAAGCGCCGATCAGCTTCTGCCATTCGCCGAGAAAGGTGCCGAANGCTGGTGGCTCTTGCCGAACGCTTGCTGCTCGCCGGACAGATTGCATATCCCGCATCGATCCAGGACCGCTGCCGTCAGGCTGGACCGTACCGGGCCGATCCCCAGGTTTCCCCATGGCATGGCGTTATCGGACTGGAGCTCGACGCGCGGCAGGCGCCTCTTCGTCAGGGGCGGCGTTCCCCAGCGGCGGAGCTGGCTGACCAAGGTCGACAAGGTGCTCTGGGGTGTGCCCCTCGCCATCACGGCGGTGGCCGGGATCCTGATCGCCAGCACCCAGCGCCAGGCGCACTATGCCGACTGGTACGACCACTGGATCACGGCCGCGCTGGGGCTGGGGCTGGCTCTGCTGCTGGCCCGCATTCCTCTGGATCAGCTGCGGCCCTGGCTCCTGCCGCTGTATGGCCTCACCGTGATCAGCCTGATGGCCGTGCGCGTCGTGGGCACATCGGCACTTGGTGCCCAGCGTTGGATCAACATCGCCGGCTTCCATGTGCAGCCATCGGAGTTCGCCAAGCTGGCCGCGATCCTGCTGCTGGCCGGGATCCTGGCCCGTTTCCCGGTGGAGAGGCCGGTCAATCTGCTGCGGCCCACGGCCCTGATCGGCCTGCCCTGGGTGCTGGTGTTCATCCAGCCCGACCTGGGCACCTCGCTCGTGTTCGGGGCCATCTGGCTGGTGATGTTGTACTGGGCCGGGATGCCGGGCGCCTGGGTGACGCTGCTGCTCTCACCCCTGCTCACCGCGATCCTGGCCGGCGCGCTGCCGTGGGCTCTGGTGGCCTGGCTGCCACTGGTCGCCTGGCTGGGCTGGCGCTCCTTGCCCTGGAAGCGGTTCGCCAGCGCTGGGGTTCTTGCGCTGCAGGCGCTGTTCGCCCTGATCACCCCCTATCTGTGGATGCATGGCCTCAAGGACTATCAGCGCCAGCGGCTGGTGCTGTTCCTGGACCCATCCCAGGATCCGCTCGGTGGCGGTTACCACCTGATCCAGAGTCAGATCGGCATCGGCTCAGGCGGCCTTCTGGGCACCGGGCTGATGCAGGGACACCTCACCATGCTGCACTTCATTCCTGAGCAGCACACCGATTTCATCTTCAGTGCCCTGGGCGAGGAAACCGGCTTCCTGGGCTCCGTTCTGCTGATCGTGGGCTACGTGCTGCTGCTCCATCGGTTGCTGCAGATCGCGGGACGCGCCCGCAGCGATTTCGAATCGCTGGTGGTGATCGGCATCGCTGCGATGTTGATGTTCCAGGTGATCGTCAACATCTGCATGACCACGGGTCTGGGGCCCGTCACAGGGATTCCCCTGCCCTGGATGAGCTATGGCCGCTCAGCGATGCTCGTGAACTGCGCCGCTCTGGGCCTGTGCGCCTCGGTGGCCCGCCGCGGCCGGCTCCGCCAGGCGCGCTGAGATCAGTGTCGGAGGTTTCCTATGGTATGGCATCGGAATCGAACGCGCTGTTCGTCAATTCGTGCGGCCGACCCTTTTCGACACAATTCCGGCAAGTCAGTCTGGAGGCGAATCTCCCGGTAGACTGCATCGTGAACCAATCACCGGGAAGGGCCTCCTTGATGTCAGTTGGTGATAACCATGCCGGCGTGCTGGCGGTTCTGTTCCAGACGATCGAAACCCTCGTCTCCCATGGTGGATATGGCGGCATCATGCTGGCGATGCTTGTCGAGAACTTCCTGCAGTTCATTCCATCGGAAGCCATCATGCCGCTGGCAGGCTATCTGGTCTTCAAGGGTCAGTTGCAGCTCATCCCCACGATTCTGGCAGGCACGATCGGCACCATCCTGGGCACCTTGNCCTGGTATGCGATCGGCAGGTTGGTGAATGAAGAACATCTCGAACATCTGCTCAACACCCACGGCGCCTGGTTGGGCATCACCTCAGCAAAGCTGAAGAAGTCGCGCCGCTGGTTCAATCGCTATGGCGCGCTGGTGGTGTTCTGGGGACGATTGGTGCCGATTCTTCGAACCCTGATCTCGATTCCGGCCGGGATCGAGATGATGCCCTGGCGCCCGTTTCTGCTCTGGACCTCGCTTGGAAGTCTGATCTGGAACAGCGCCCTCACGGTGGCGGGTCTGATGCTGGGTGAGCACTGGGGTCGTGTGCACGAACTGCTGAGTCCGCTCAGCGCTTTCATCGGATGTGCCCTGGTGCTGCTGCTGCTGGTGTTGTTCTGGACCAGTCGCCGGGCAGGCAACGCCTCCTCGCATTCCTAGCGTTCCGCAGCCTGCGCAGCGGAGAGTGGCATGAAGCTTCTGCCCCAGCCCGAAGCTCTCCGGCGCGGCGGCTTCGGTCTGCCGGATCTGCTGGTGATCCTGGCGGTGCTGGCCGCGCTCGGCCTGATCGCCCACCTGGGATCCGAGGCGATGGTGCGCTTCCAGCCGCCGCAGATCACCCCGACGGTGTCCCTGGATCCGCGCAACCTGCCGGAGTACGCAGCACGCTCCACCCTGCGCATGTTCATCGCGCTGGGATGCTCCACCCTGTTCACGCTCGTCTACGGCTCGCTGGCGGCCCACAACCGCCGCGCCGAGCGGGTGATGATCCCCCTGCTCGACATCCTGCAGTCGGTGCCGGTGCTCGGCTTCCTCTCGATCACCGTGACCGGCTTCATCGCTCTGTTTCCCGGCAGCCTGCTGGGCCTGGAGGCGGCGTCGATCTTCGCGATCTTCACCAGCCAGGTCTGGAACATGACGTTCTGCTTCTACCAGTCGCTGCGCACGGTTCCGAAGGAGCTGGCCGAGGCCGCCAGCCTCTATCGCCTGTCGCGCTGGCAGCGCTTCACGCGCCTCGAACTGCCCTCCGCGGCGATCCCGCTGCTGTGGAACGCCATGATGAGTTTCGGTGGCGGCTGGTTCTTCCTGGCGGCCAGCGAATCGATCAGCGTGCTCAACCAGACCTACACGCTGCCGGGCATCGGGTCCTACGTGGCCGCCGCTGTGGCGGCACGCGAACCGCGGGCACTGGCCTGGGCGGTCGTAACCATGGCCGTTGTGATCGTGCTGGTGGATCAGCTGTTCTGGCGGCCGCTGGTGGCCTGGTCCCACCGCTTCCGAATCGAGCAGAGCGGCGCTGGGGATGTGTCGGGCTCCTGGGTCGGTGGCGTGCTGCGCAGCGCCCGCATCCCCGCGCTCCTGGCCGAGATACTGGCGCCGGCGAGCGATTGGTTCGACCGCCTGCTTTCGGTGCTGCTGGGCCGTGTCAGCGGGAGCCCGGTCGAGCCTGAGGCCCCCGGGCCCGACCGGCTCTTCGATGTTGCCCTGCTGGCGGCGGTGGGGCTGCTTCTGATGGTTCTCCTGCACTTCATCCTGGTCGCCGTGGTGCCCGGCGAGCTTGTGAGCGCCTTGCGGATGGCTCTGCACACCCTCGGCCGTGTGGTGCTCCTGCTCGTGGCTGCCACGCTGATCTGGACGCCGATCGGTGTGGCCATCGGTTTCCAACCGCGCCTGGCCCGGCTGCTCCAACCGCTGGTGCAGTTTCTGGCTTCCTTCCCTGCGAACTTCGTGTTCCCCTTCGCCACCCTGCTCTTCCTGCGCGCTCACGTTCCGATCGGCTGGGGTTCGATCCTGCTGATGGCTCTCGGGGCGCAGTGGTACATCCTTTTCAACACGATCGCCGGGGCCCAGACGATCCCCTCCGACCTCCGGGAGATGGCCGATTCGGTGGGTCTGCGCGGCCTGGAGCGCTGGCGCAGGCTGATCCTTCCCGGGATCTTCTCGGCCTGGGTGACCGGTGGGGTCACGGCCAGCGGCGGTGCCTGGAACGCCAGCATCCTGGCGGAGGTGGTGAGCTGGGGCGACACCACCCTCCGTGCCGACGGGATCGGGGCCTACATCGCCCAGGCCACGCACGAGGGCGACTGGCCGCGCATCGTGCTCGGCATCGGTCTGATGAGCCTGTTCGTGGTCGGGTTCAACCGCCTCGTCTGGCGCCGCCTCTACGCCCTTGCCGAGCGTCGCTACCACCTCTGAAGCCGCCGGCATGTCACTGATCAGCGTCGAGAGTGTCTCCAAGGGGTTCCCCTTGCCTGACGGCAAGGGAGAGTTCACCGTGCTGAGCGATGTGAGCCTCTCGGTGGTCGCCGGCGAAGTGGTGGCGCTGCTGGGCCGCAGCGGCAGCGGCAAGAGCACGCTGCTGCGGATCATGGCTGGCCTGATCCGGCCCAGCCAGGGGCGGGTGCTCAGCCATGGCCAGCCCCTGCGCGGCAGCACCGGCAGCGTGGCGATGGTGTTCCAGAGCTTCGCCCTGCTGCCTTGGCTCACCGTCCAACAGAATGTCGAACTGGGCCTGGCAGCCCGCCATCTGCCCAGGTCCGAGCGCCGCGAGCGGGCACTCCGGGCCATCGACATCGTGGGGCTCGACGGCTTCGAGAACGCCTATCCCCGAGAACTCTCGGGCGGCATGAAGCAGCGGGTGGGCTTCGCCCGGGCCTTCGTGCTCGAACCGGAGGTGCTCTTCATGGATGAGCCCTTCAGCGCCCTGGATGTGCTCACCGCCGAGAACCTCAGGGGAGAGATCGACGACCTCTGGAATGTCGGGTCGTTCCCCTCCCGCAGCATCCTGATCGTGACCCACAACATCGAGGAGGCGGTGTTCCTCGCCGACCGGGTGGTGATCCTCGGCGCCAATCCGGGCCGCATCCGCGGTGAGCTCTCGATCAACCTGCGGCGCCCGCACGACCGCCACCACCCGCGTTTCAAGGCAGTGGTGGACCACATCTACCGCGTGATGACCCATCCGGACATCCCGGTGACGGGTGCGCTGGAGTTCCCACCGGAGGCCTCCGAGATCCACCCCCCAGCCGCAGCCCCGTCGGTCCGCACCAGCGTCTCCCCCTTCTCGCGACCATTGCCCCACGTGCGGGTGGGCGGCATCAGTGGCCTGCTGGAACTGATGCAGGACCAGGGTGACGGATTGCGCGACATCCCTCTGCTGGCGGAGCGGCTGCAGCTGGAGGTGGACGACCTGCTGCCGCTGCTGGATGCAGCCGTGCTGCTGGGGTTCGCCGCGGTGGCTGACGGCGAGGTGCGGCTCACCCCGATCGGCCGGGATTTCGCCACGACCACGATCCTGCGCAGCAGGAGCTGTTCCGCCGGCAGGCCCTCGCCTGCATCCCGGTGATGAGCAGCATCGTGCACACCCTGCAGGAGAAGGCCGACGGCAGCATGCGATCCGATTTCTTCCTCGGCATCTGGGACGACTACTTCCCGACCGAAGAGGCCGAACGTCAGCTGGCCACGGCGGTGGACTGGGGCCGCTACGCCGAGCTGTTCGAGTACGACGCTGCCCAGGGACTCCTGACCCTGCCGGACCTGGAGGCGTGAAGCGACCTGGAGGTGTCCTCGCTGATGCGGCGCCGATGTCATGGCGTGGCTGGTGACCCGCGCGCCGCTTCCGGGCTCCGAAGGTTGCTCAGAACGCCTGGCCCTCAGGCTGACCCTTCGGGCTCAGCTTCGCCTGTCCCCGAGCCTCGGGGCCGAACAGGGGCCCGAGATCCTCGAGCGCGGAGTGCTGCCGCAGCTTCTGTTCCATCGCCCGCAGGGTCAGGCGCAGCTTCTGGCGGTTCGCCGGCCCGGCCGGACCCGGGGTGCCCTGCTGGGTGCCCGTGCCGGCCGCTGGATCCATGCCTCGCTCCTCCATCGAACCGCCTCGTTCAGCACCTCTCTCCATCCTGGCCACGCCGGTTGGTCCTGACGCATCACGGCAGACCCATCAAGCGGCCTGCAGGCCGCTGTCCGGCCCCAGGCCCAGCTGGGCGGCGCTCAGCTCCCAGAGCTCCCGNCGCCAGGCTCTCGGAGCGGGCCTCGGCACTGGGCTGCGTGACCTCGAAGCGCAGCGTCCCGGCCCCAGCACCCGGTTGCTCCAGTACTGGAACCCCGTGCCCTGCGGGATCGGATCGCTGGCCAGGCCGGCCAGCAGGGCGCCGGCCTGCCGGGGGGTCTCGCTGAGGCGCAGCAGATCGCGGGCCACCAGGCCGAACACCGCCTGGCCGAGCGGGTTGTGGCGGCGGCTGTCACGGAAGAAGCCGCCGCTGCCGCGGGGGATCACCAGCCCGGGGCTCCAGGCCAGCACCGGCAGGAGGCGGCCCCGCTGGCGCAGGCGCCGCTCCACCTCCCGGGCCATCAGCAGGTTGCAGAGCTTGCTGTCCTTGTAGGCCTTCTCGGCGTTGAAGGGGCTGCGGCCATCCAGCATCGGGGCGCCGGGCCCCTGGCGCAGGCCGGCCAGGTCCCCCAGGCCGGCGGCTGCCCCACGCGCCCGCCCGGCGTGCCGGGGTCGTGCACCTCCGAGGCCGTGACCACCAGCCGCGCTGCCGCCGAGCTGAGCAGCAGCGGCAGCAGCCGCTGCAGCAGGGCCTGGTGGGCCAGGTGGTTCACCGCCAGCGTGAGCTCGAACCCCTGCGCCGACCAGCGGGGTTCGCTGGCACCGCTGTACTGCAGGCCGGCATTGAGCACCAGGGTGTCGATCGGCTCTGCGGCAGCCAGCAGGGCCGCGGCGCAGTGCTCCACGCTGGCCAGATCGGCCAGATCACAGATGCGGGTGTGCAGCCTGCCACTCAGGCGCCGGCGCAGGGCCGCCGCCGTGGCGGCATCCCGGCAGGGCACGGTGAGCCGGTGACCGGCCTGCAGCAGCAGCGCCGCGGCCTCGAAGCCGATGCCCGAACTGCCGCCGGTGAGAAGGATGTGCCGCACGGCTCAGATCCGGCTCCGGCTTCGCTCGAGGCTCATTCTGCTGAGCTTTCCGGCAGCTGGGATCGCCGCCCGCCATGGCTAGCCTTCAGCCAGCGGCAGGGGGCGGGATGGCGATCGGACCCCGTTTCGGCCGCCGTTCCTTCCTCGCCCTGGTGGCCGGCGGTGCCGGTGCGGCCGGCGGGGCCGCTCTGCTGGCCCGCTCGGCCCTCA
>NZ_LFEK01000112.1 GCF_001039265.1 Synechococcus sp. GFB01
CCTCGAGCGCGTCTGGCTCAATCCGGCGCTGGCTGAGGTGCAGGATCTCCTGACCGCTCTGGTGGTGGATGCCTGTCGGCGGCTGCTGGCCGGCTGCCAGCCGTTGGCCAGGGCTCAGTAGGTCTCCACGTGCCAGCGTTCTGCCTTCTTGAGCTGGGGACGCAGTTCACTCCAGTCGAGGCCCTTGGCGGCGGCGGCCGTGGTCATCGCCTCGTCGATGCCGGGTTCCATTCCCTTGAGACCGCACATGTAGACATGGGTCTTGGGGTTCTCGATGAGGGCGAAGATCTCGTCGGCATGCTCGAGCACCCGGTCCTGGAT
Source organism: Synechococcus sp. GFB01 (assembly GCF_001039265.1). Taxonomy (GTDB): domain Bacteria; phylum Cyanobacteriota; class Cyanobacteriia; order PCC-6307; family Cyanobiaceae; genus NIES-981. The sequence goes on from NZ_LFEK01000112.1 coordinate 322, forward strand.
GTACATGCGACCACCCTTGCTGTTCTGCTGCTCGCGGCTGATGGCGGTGGTGTAGCGGAAGTTGTCGGGATACTCGGCCTGGTAACTCGGTGCCCACCAGATTGCAGCGGCGCGCCACCCGCGCCATCGCCTCGCCGTTCAGCAGGGCATCGAAGCCATCGCGGCCCAGCTCCCGTTCCAGCATGGCGGTGCCGCGCTGGATGTTCTCCTCGCGGTGGCTCTTCTTGTACCACTGGCGGATGCGGTTGCGCGCCGTGGGGGTGGCCACGAAGTTGAGCCAGTCGAGGCTGGGATGGGCCGCCTTGCTGGTGAGGATCTGCACGAAGTCGCCGTTCTGCAGCGGCGTGGCCAGCGGAGAGAGGCGGTCGTTGATGCGCACCCCCTGGCAGTGGTTGCCCACCTCGGAGTGGATCCGGTAGGCGAAGTCGACCGCCGTGGACCCCTTGCGCAGCCCCACCACATCGCCGTTCGGGGTGAACACGAACACCTCCTCATCGAAGAGGTCCTCCTTGATCGAGCGCAGGAAGTCGCTGCTGTCCTCCCCCACCCCATCCTTCTGCCAGTCGACCAGCTGGCGCAGCCAGTTGAACCGCTCGGCGTCGGCGCCCAGCGCCGCCGGTGAGCCCCCCTCCTTGTATTTCCAGTGGGCGGCGATGCCGAACTCGGCCACCCGGTGCATCTCGGCCGTGCGGATCTGCACCTCGATCGGCCGGTGGCGGCCGATCACCGCCGTGTGCAGCGACTGATAGCCGTTGGGTTTGGGCAGGCCGATGTAGTCCTTGAAGCGTCCCGGAATCGGCCGGAAGGTGTCGTGCACCACCGCCAGGGCGCGATAGCAGCTCTCCAGATCCGGGCAGATGATCCGCAGCGCCGCCACGTCGTAGATCTCGTGGAAGGCCTTCTGCTGGCGCTGCATCTTGCTCCAGATGCCATACAGATGCTTCGGCCGCCCGCTCACCTCGCACCCCCCAGCCCACCGCCGCCAGCCGCTGCCGCAGCAGGTTCACCGTGACACCGAGACGCTCCTCGCGCTCACTCCGCTTGGTGGCCACCTGCTGCTGCACGTCGCGGTAGGCCTCGGGCTCGAGGATCTTGAAGGCCAGGTCCTCCAGCTCCCACTTGAACCGTCCGATCCCGAGCCGGTTGGCGAGTGGGGCGTAGATCTCGCGCGTTTCGCGGGCGATGCGCTGCTGCTTCTCGGGTTTCAGCGCCCCCAGCGTGCGCATGTTGTGCAGCCGGTCGGCCAGCTTCACCAGCACCACGCGGATGTCGCTGGCCATCGCCAGGAACATCCGCCGCAGGTTCTCGGCCTGGGCTTCGGTCTTGTTGGTGAAGTGGATACCGCCCAGCTTGGTCACCCCCTCCACCAGGGCCCGCACCTCGACGCCGAAGTGCTCCTCCAGCGCCTCCGGGGTCACGTCGGTGTCCTCCACCACGTCGTGCAGGAAACCGGCGGCGATCACCGGCGCGCTGGCGCCGATGTCACGCAGCAGGTCGGCCACCGCCACGGGATGGCAGATGTAGGGCTCGCCGCTGGCCCGCACCTGCCCCTCATGGAGCTGGTACGCAAAATCAAACGCCGAGGCCAGCAGGGCCTCGGCGTCGGTGGGGCAGGTGTCGCCCGCCCCGGGGGGCACGTGCTCGATGCAGGCCTGCAACCACTCCGGCAGCGGGATGCCGTAGTCGGCCGGCCGCACTGCACGGTCACCGGATGGGCTCGCAGCCGCTGATGCCGACCCGGCCACTGAGACGGACTGAGCGACGGCGTCGAGTTTGTCCCGCGCCGCATCGGGTTCGGCAACCGCTCGGAGCATGCAACCCTGCGGAGTACATCCATGGTATGGGGAGGCGGTCACAGACGCCGCCCTGTGCGGATGTTCGGATCCAAGCTGGGCGAACCGTGCGAGGTCCGAGTCCGATGAGCGAGGCGAAGCAGGCTGTGCTGGCCCTCGATGATCTGGTGGTGCGCTACCCCGGCGCCCGGCTGCCACCCTCGATGGTCTGAGTCTGCGCCTGGCCGCCGGCGAGAGCCTGGCCCTGGTGGGCCCTCCGGCTGCGGCAAGAGCACGGTGGCACGCGCCGTGCAG
>NZ_LFEK01000113.1 GCF_001039265.1 Synechococcus sp. GFB01
GGTTCCCAGATCTTCGAGCTCCAGCCCCACCGTGATCTGGCCGGTGTGATGGCCGACGCTCTGCAGCGGGCCCGGACCCTCGGGCATCCTGTGACGGACCTGAACGTGGGCGGCGGCCTGGGCATCCGCTACGTGGCTTCCGACGATCCGCCCTCGATCCAGGACTGGGTGCGCACGGTGGCCCAGGCCGTGGCCGCTGCCTGCGGCGAGCGTGGTCTCGAGCTCCCCCGCCTGCTCTGCGAACCCGGCCGTTCGCTGGTGGCCACCGCCGGCGTGACCCTCTACGAGATCGGCAGCCGCAAGGAGATCCCCGGCATCCGCACCTATCTCTCGGTGGATGGCGGTATGAGCGACAACCCCCGGCCGATCACCTACCAGTCGCAGTACACCGCCCTGCTGGCCGACCGCCCCGGCGCCGAGGCCACCGAGACCGTGACCGTCGCCGGCAAGCACTGCGAATCGGGCGACGTGCTGCTGCGCGACGCCTCCCTGCCGCCGGCCACCAGCGGCGAGATCCTGGCGGTGCTGGCCACCGGTGCCTACAACGCCTCGATGGCTTCCAACTACAACCGCATCCCGCGGCCGGCTGCGGTGCTGGTGCACGACGGGCTGGCGGACCTGGTGCAACGCCGGGAGCAACCGGAGGATCTGCTGCGGTACGACGTGATGCCAGCCCGGCTTCAACCGGTACCCTGACCGGCAGGGTTGGGGCAGACCGTGGGCGCGCCGTCGCTGGATCACTGGCTTCGGCTGCTGGATCTGCGCCTGGTGCTCGACCTGCTTCTCGCCACCGCCCTTGGAGTGGTTGTTCTCGGAGGCGTCACCGAGACCCGCACCATCTGGCTGCTGCGCGGCTACCTGCTGCTCGTGGCGCTCGCCTGGTTCGTGCAGCGCTACGCGAATCTGCCCCTCACCACCAAGCTGGTCGATGCCCTGGTGCTGGCCTGCAGCCTTGCTCTGGCCATCCTCTGGCAGGGGGAGCTGCGGCGCCTGATGGAGTTGCTCGGCACCGGACGCTTCGGCGCGCTGTTCGGAAATCGCAGCCGTGATCAACTCGCCTCCGGTGCNGTGGCGGTGCTCAGCGAGGCGGCCGGTCGGCTCTCCCAGACCCGTCGCGGTGCCCTGATCGTGGTGGATCTGGGCTCCGACCTGCGACCGGAGGATTTTCTCAACCCCGGGATCAGCATCGATGCCCAGCTCTCGGTGGATCTGCTCCTCAACCTCTTCGCGGCCGACACCCCTCTGCATGACGGCGCCGTTCTGGTGAAGGCCAATCGGATCGTGGCCGCCGGGGTGATCCTGCCCCTGTCGCGCCAGGGGCTGAATCGCTACGGCACCCGGCACCTGGCCGCCCTCGGGCTCACCGAACGGTTCGACCGCTGTCTGGCGATCGTGGTGTCCGAGGAAACCGGCACCCTCTCGCTGGCCAGCCAGGGCCGCCTGGAGCGCCCGATCACCAGCAGCCGCCTGCATGACCTGCTCAGCCGTGCGCTCACGCTTCCGGCTGGTCGTAGCGTGGCCAGAGACGCGCCGGAATCCCGCGCATGAGTCGCGCCCTGGTGTCCGGTTTCAACCAAGCACCCGTCACGCGGTCGGCGAGCCTTCCAGTGCCGCTGGATCCCGCCCGTCTGCCACGGCATGTGGCGGTGATCATGGATGGCAACGGGCGCTGGGCCCGGCAGCGCAACCTGCCCCGGGTGATGGGCCATCGCCAGGGCGTGGAAGCGCTCAAGCGCACCCTGCGGCGCTGCAGCGACTGGGGCATCGGGGCGCTCACCGCCTATGCCTTCTCCACCGAGAACTGGAGCCGGCCCGGCGAGGAGGTCAGTTTCCTGATGACCCTGTTCGAGCGGGTGCTGCAGCGGGAGCTCGGAGCCCTCGAGCAGGAGCAGGTGCGGATTCGTTTCCTCGGTGATCTCGAGCCGCTGCCGACCCGCCTGCAGGAACTGATCGCCGAGGCCACGGCCCGCACCGCGACCAACACCGGCATTCATTTCAACGTCTGCACCAACTACGGCGGTCGCGCCGAGCTGGTGCGGGCGGCACGCCTGCTGGCGCAGCGGGTGGCACGGGGAGAGCTCGATCCCGACCAGATCGACGAGACCGCCTTCGCCGCCGAACTGCACACGGCCGGCGAGGCCGATCCCGATCTGCTGATCCGGACCAGCGGCGAGCAGCGCATCAGCAATTTTCTGCTGTGGCAGCTGGCCTATGCCGAACTGCACATCACCGAGGTGCTCTGGCCCGATTTCGACGAGGCCGCCCTGCTGGCCGCCCTGCTCGACTACCAGGGTCGCCAGCGCCGCTTCGGCGGCGTCGATCCGCTCGGTTGACGACCCTGCGACCAGCCGCCCACCCCGCCTGCCCGCCCGCCCTTGACTCCCGCCATCCCCACCCGGCACGACTGGAGCCGCAGCGAGATCCGCACTCTGCTGGAGCTGCCGCTGATGGAGCTGCTCTGGCGGGCTCAGGGCGTCCACCGTGAGGCCAACCCCGGCTATCGCGTCCAGCTGGCGTCGCTGCTCAGCGTCAAGACCGGCGGCTGCGAAGAGGACTGCGCCTACTGCCCCCAGTCGATGCATCACAGCAGTGACGTGAGCGGTCGGCCCGACCTGGCGGTGGAGCCGGTGCTGGAGCGCGCGCGGGCGGCGAAGCAGGCCGGTGCCGAGCGCTTCTGCATGGGCTGGGCCTGGCGGGAGATCCGCGAGGGGGCTCCCTTCGAGGCCATGCTGGCGATGGTGCGCGGTGTGCGGGAGATGGGCCTTGAGGCCTGTGTCACCGCCGGAATGCTCACCGACACCCAGGCCGTCCGCCTGGCTGAGGCAGGTCTCACGGCCTACAACCACAACCTCGACACCAGCCCAGAGCACTACGGCCGCATCATCGGAACCCGCACCTACCAGGAGCGGCTCGAGACGCTGGAGCGGGTGCGCCGCGCCGGCATCACGCTCTGCTGCGGCGGCATCATCGGCCTGGGCGAGGGTCTCGATGACCGGGCCGGCCTGCTTCAGGTGCTGGCCTCGCTCGATCCCCACCCCGAGAGCGTGCCGATCAATGCCCTGGTGGCGGTGGAGGGCACACCGCTGGAGGAGCAGCCCCCGGTGGATGCGCTGGAACTGGTGCGGATGGTGGCCACCGCCCGCATCCTCATGCCCCATTCGCGTGTGCGGCTGAGCGCCGGGCGCGAGCAGCTCAGCCGCGAGGCCCAGATCCTCTGCCTGCTGGCCGGCGCCGATTCGATCTTCTACGGCGACACCCTGCTCACCACCAGCAACCCTGCCGTGGAGGCCGACCGGGAGCTGCTGGCCGCCGCCGGCGTGCAGCTGTGGGCGGAGTCGGAACAGGGGGCCTGCGTCTGAGCGGGATGGCGCCTGCGGAGATCGAAGCCGTGCCCCGGCCTGGTGCGGATCCTGACCCGGGCCTGCTGGTGGCCGCCTTCTACCGCTTCGCGGCGCTGCAGGATCCGCCGGTTCTGCGGCGCGGGCTGCTGAAGCTGGCCACCGCCCGGGCGGTGCGCGGCACGATCCTGCTGGCGCCTGAGGGTGTCAACGGCACGATCTGCGGCCCTGACGCGGGCGTCGAGGCGGTTCTGCAACACCTGCGCAAAAGGGCGGGACTGGAGCGGCTGGAGGTCAGGTTCAGCCGGGCAGGGCAGCAGGCTTTCCATCGGCTCAAGGTCCGGCTCAAGCGCGAGATCGTGACCCTGGGCCTGCCCAGCGTGCAGCCCTATCTGGCCTCGTCGCTGGGCACCCATGTGCCGCCCCGGGAGTGGGATGCACTCATCCGGGATCCGGGCACCCTGGTGGTCGACACCCGCAACGCCTACGAGGTGGCGATCGGCAGCTTCGAAGGGGCCATCGACCCGGGCACCGACAGCTTCCGGGACTTCCCCGTCTGGGTGGAGAGGCAGCTGCGCCCCCTGGTGGAGCAGTGCCGGCCCCGGGCGATCGCGCTGTTCTGCACCGGCGGCATCCGCTGCGAGAAGGCCACGGCCTATCTGCAGCAGCAGGGTTTCGAGGGGGTGCATCACCTGCAGGGAGGAATCCTGCGCTACCTCGAGGAGATCCCGGAGGAGCGCAGCAGCTGGCGCGGCGAGTGCTTCGTGTTCGATCAGCGGGTGGCGTTGAAACATCGCCTCGAGGCCGGCGAGCACAGCCTCTGCCATGCCTGCGGCCTGCCGCTCTCGGCGTCGGACCGCCAGCTCGAGAGCTATGTGGAAGGGGTGAGCTGCCGCCACTGCCTCGATCGCTTCAGCGAGGCTGATCGGCAGCGGTTCGGCGAGCGCCAGCGTCAGCTGGAGCGAGCCCGCTGCCGCGGCGCGGCCCATCTCGGGGCGGTGATGCCGTCGGCCCATGCAGCTGCCGATGGCTGAGCCGGCGGCGACTCCTGCCGGGCTGGTGCTGTACAGCTTCCGCCGCTGCCCCTACGCGATCCGGGCGCGTCTGGCCCTGGCGGCGGCTGGACTGCGGCCGGGGGTGGATCTGGAGCTGCGGGAGGTGAGCCTCAGGGCCAGGCCGCCGGAGCTGCTACGGCTTCGCCGAAGGGCACGGTGCCGGTGCTGGTGGATGGCGAGCGGGTGATCGAGGAGAGTCTGGAGGTGATGCACTGGGCCCTGGAGCGGCGCGATCCCGGCGGCTGGCTCACCGGCTGGAGCGCAGCCGAACAGGCCGTCATGGCGGAGCTGATCGCCACCAACGACGGGCCCTTCAAGCACCACCTCGATCGCTTCCGCTATCCCGACCGTTTCGGCACCGCTGGGCCGGCCGAGCGTTCCTTCCACCACAGCTCAGCCCTGGTGCTGCTGCAGAGCTGGAGCTGGCGGCTGGAGCACGGCGGCTGGCTGCTAGGCGAGCGGCCTTCGCTGGCCGACTGGGCCCTGCTGCCGTTCGTGCGCCAGTTCCGACTGACCGATCCGACGGGCTTCGATGCCGAGCCGGGACTGTCCCCCNTGCGGGCCTGGCTGGCGCGCTTTCTGGCGGGGCCTGAACTGGGGGCTGTGATGGAGCACCCCTGGGCCGAGCGCTCCCCCTGGCGCTCGCCCAGCTGGCTCTATCACCTGGCCCTGCGGCGGGAATGGCAGGCGGCCTGCGGCGAAGGGGTCTACCGACGCTCCACCCGCGGCCGTTCGCTGGAGGAGGTGGGGTTCATTCATCTGAGCAGCGCCCACCAGCTGCAGGGCACCGCCGAGAGCTTCTACGACGACCTGAGCGCCGACGAGCTGCTTCTGCTCATCCTCGACCCGCAGCACCTGGCCGCGGCCGGCCTCGAGCTGCGCTACGAGCAGGCCCCACCCAACGGTGACCGCTTTCCCCATCTCTACGGGGCCCTTCCGCTGCACGCGGTGCTGCTGGCTGAGCCGTGGCAGCCCTCACACATCCGGCAATAGCCTTGTGCCATCCTATGGGCGGTGGGCCGCTGGAGTGATCAGCCTGCCGACCCTCACCGATCTGGACGGGGAGGCCCGCCGGCGGAGCCTGCTGCTGCGCCTCCAGGTGCGTCGTCCCGCGGGGATGGTCTGGACCCTGCGGGTGGGCGTGGCACGACACCGCGTTCCGGCCGACCCCGATTCGCCGCTGCAGCTGCTGGGTGAGCTCAAGGGGTGGGCCCTGCCGCTTGCCGATGGCCTGCGGCTCGACACGATGCGCGTTCAGGGCGAAGACAGCATCGACGTGGGTTCCCTGATCTGGGCGGCAACCTTCGCCTGGGCCCTGGAGTCCACCCCCTGCCGTCGGGCCAGTCTGCTGGCGATCCACGACGGCGAGCGGCAGCACCGCCGACTGGTGCGGTATTTCCGCCGGCTGGGGTTCACCCCGGTGCGGGAGCTCGGGGCCGGGCCGGCCGATCTGCCCGCCCGACTGCTCTGGGGCGGTGCCGGCCTGCTGATGCATGGCGACTGCGTCGAGGGCCTGCACCGCAGCGCCCTCAGGCTGGCGGCTCTGGAGGTGCGTGGCCAGCGGCGCTGGAGCGACTGAGGGCCCGCCTGCGCTCCGCGAGACTGGGCNTTGGCCTTCNACCGCCCNGGCCCGGATGGGTTTCGATCCCCGCCGCTGGCGATCTGCCGGAGGCAGTGCCCCGATGGGTGCCAGCCCCGTGACCGGCAGTCTCGAGGCCCTGCAGGCCGAAAACGATGCCCTGCGGCGTGAGGTGCGGAGGCTGCAGCAGCAGCTCGAGCTCCAGGCCCTGGCTTTGCGCCGGCGCCCTCGGTCGGACGCAGCGGAGACGAGCGCTCGCAGCCGCGTGACCACCGGCATGAGCCACGGGATCACGGCCGATCAGGTGGAGCGGTGGGGCCAGAGGATGGCCACCCATCCCCAGTGGCGCAGCCTGCGCATCGGCCCCCNNGGNGGGCTGCGGGAGCTGATCGAGCAGCAGCGCCGCCATTGGTGGAATCCGGGCCTGGAGCTGGAGGAGGAGCTCGATCGGCGTTGCCCCGGCCTGGGGACGGAGCTGGCCGAGGCGCTGCGCGGTCCCCACAGCCGGGTGCGCTGGGTCGTGCGGGCGGCCTTCGCTTTGTATGGACAGCGTGCGCCGGAGTGGCTCAGCGCCGACCCGCAACGGGTGGTGACCGAGCTGCTGCATCGGCTGGAACNGGCAACGCGGCACCCGCACTGAGANCCACAGCCGCAGCCGGCAGCAGCGCNAGCGCTCCCCAGCCCTCGAGGGCGGTTGGTCTCGATCCCCGTCGCGCCGCGCTTGCCGAGCTGGGTCTCGAGCCCGGCGCCAGCCCCGAGGCGATCAGACGGGCCTATCGCAGGCTGGCCAAGGCCCACCACCCNGATCTGGGCGGCGATGTGGCGGCCTTTCACCGCCTCGATGCCGCCTACCGCCTGCTGCTCGGCTCGCCGTGATCGTGCTGGACGCCGCACAGCTGCTGGATCTGCCGTCCTCCCAAGCAGCGGCGTTGCCCGCCGGCGCCATCAGCAGCGGGATCCCCGGGGTTGGCATCAGTCCGGTGGGGCCGCAGAACGTGCCGCGCTGGGCAGTGAATCGAACAGGTTCAGGCCCAACCGTTCGGAGAGGAACTGGGCGGTGAGCTGGCCGCGCACGCTGTTGCCGGCCTCATCGAGCGGTGGGGACCAGGTGGCCAGCGCCCCCTTGCCCGGCGCCACCGTGATCATCCCGCCCGACACGCCGCTCTTGCCCGGCAGGCCGATCTGATAGAGCCAGTCACCCGAGGTTTCGTACAGCCCGGCGGTGACCATCACCGCCAGCACGCGCCGGCAGATCAGCGGTTCGATCACCTGCTCACCACTCAGGGGCTGGCGGCCCCCGTTGGCCAGGGTGCAGGCCATCAGCGCCAGATCCCTGGCCGTCACCAGCAGCGAGCACTGGCGGGTGTACAGGTCGATCGCCGTGGTCGGATCACATCCCAGCTGCTGATGGGCGCTCAGCAGGCTGGCGATGCCCTCATTGCTGAAGTTCGTGGCCTGCTCGGAGTCGTAGACCCTCCCATCGATCTCCAGCCCGCGGCCCGCGAAGCGCGACAGTCCGTCCTGGATGAAGCGCCACTTCTCCCCGGTGCTGGTGCCGGGCACCAGGCTCGTGGCGGCGATCGCGCCGGCGTTCACCATCGGATTGGAGAGCCCCTCGGTGCTGCGCTCCACCGCCAGCACGGAGTTGAACGGCAATCCCGTGCTGTTCACCCCCAGCGTCTCGCGCGCCACCTGTTCGCCGATCGCCCCGCATACCAGCGCGAACAGGAACGGCTTGGAGAGGCTCTGGATGCTGAAGGGCACCGCCACATCCCCGGCGCTGAAGAGCGCACCATCGGTGGCCGCAACGCAGATCCCGAAGCTCAGGGGGGATGCGGTGGCCAGCGCCGGAATGTAGTCGGCAACGGTGCCGTCGCTGATGCCGCAGAAGCGGGCGTGCGCCTCCTCGACCAGGCTCCCCACCACCTCCGCGCTGGGCAGGTGTCCGGTGGACACCCACGGCGATGCCATGGCGCTCACCGGGTCTCCCAGGGAAAGCGGGGCAGCCTGTACAGCGCCTCACGCTGCGCGTCACTCCAGGTATCGATCATGGCGGTGAGCATCGGGTCATCGGCTTCGAGCTTCAACTGCTCCGCGATGGAGAGACTGCCGGCTGGAATCACCACCAGTTCGAAAGGCGGCCCCACGCTGAGATTGGAGCGCTGCGTGAGCACCTGCGACATGATGCACAACCTGGCGGCATCATCGAGGCTCAGATGGGTGTGGCCCACATTGTCGAGCGGAGGTTTGCCGTATTTGCTCTCGCCGATCTGCAGGTACGGGGTGTCGCGGGTGGCCATGATCGCGTTCCCCTGGGGATAGATCAGATACAGCCCATGGGGTTCAGCGCCGATCTGTCCGCCGAGGATAAAGGTGGCTTCCGAGCTGGCGCCCACGCTGCGCAGCGCCTCCTGGTTCTGCTTCTGCACCGCCACACTCACCTGCCCCACATAGGCGGCGGCTTCGAACAGATAGTCGCAGTGACGCAGATCACCTCTGGCCGCATTCCCGCTCTCGAAGCTGCGTTCCAGGTCGCGGCGGATCCAGCTCACCACGGCCTGGGTCGTGGCCAGATTGCCGGCCGCCATCAGCACGAACAGCCGGTCGGGTGCCGGCTGGAAGACATGCATCTTGCTGTAGGTGGAGATGTAGTCCACCCCGGCGTTCGTGCGGGAGTCGGACACCATCACCAGCCCCTCCTCCAGCCAGTAGCCAACGCAGTAGGTCATCGCTGGGATTCGGGCGGGAGGCACTGCCGGCGGGAACCGGCGAAGCGTAGGGAGGAAGTCTGGATCACACCGTTCGTCGATGCGGCTTCCGGACGCTGCGCGGTGCCAGGGGCGACCGCCGGCAGCGCCTTCAGGCCGGTGGCAGCAGGTCCTCCGGGGAGAGATCGGTGCGCCTCAACAGCGCGAACAGGGTGCCGGCGTTGCCGCGGCAGAGGCGAAGCTCCCCGTCGAGCACGGTGATGTCCAGCCAGGCCGGGAAGGGCTGCCGAACCCNGCGCAGCAGCTGCAGCCGGGTGTCGCCCAGCCGTGGGCCCAGCCAGCCGCCGCGCTGGAAGCGCACCTGCACCCGCTGGCTGGTGTTCACCTCGCTGGCGTTCACCGCGATGGCGGCCTCCACCGCGATGGCGGCCAGCGGGCCGAGCGGCCCGGCGAGCCGCAGCAGGTTCATCGCTCGTCCCTGGGATGGAGCCAGCAGCTGCAGGTTCTCGAACCAGGGGGCCACCGCGAGGTAGGGCTTGTTGCTGCTGCTCCAGCGCAGCTCCCACACCCCTTCCAGCAGCTCCAGGGCTCCGGGGGCGGTCAGATCGGCCGGGGTGGCACGCTCCAGAGTGACGAACAGCTGGCGCACCCGTTCCCCCTGGCGGTTGGCGGCGCCCCGACCTCCTTCCCGCAGCAGCGTCAGCAGCTCCAGGCGGGGCTGGGCGGGGTCGCCCGGGGGCGGGATCGGTTCCGGCATCGGGGCAACCAGGAGCACACCGGTGCCATGCTGGCCGCAGCCTGGCCGATCCGAGGCTCCGGCGACCCATCGGAGGCCACCGGGCACGGCGGCTGCGTTCAGCCCAGCCAGCTGATGAAGCTCTGGATCACCAGCGAGTTGGTGATGTCCACGAAGAAGCCCGACACCAGGGGCAGGATCAGGAAGGCCCGCTCGGCCGGGCCGTAGGTCTGGGTGACGGCGGCCATGTTGGCCATCGCCGTCGGCGTGGCTCCCATCGAGAAGCCGCCGAAGCCGGCGCAGATCACGGCGGCCTGGTAGTCGCGGCCCATGACCCGGAACACGACCAGAAGCGCGTAGGCGAAGGCGATCAGGAACTGCACCGCCAGGATCAGCAGCAGCGGCCCGCCCAGTCCCTGGAGCGTCCACAAC
>NZ_LFEK01000114.1 GCF_001039265.1 Synechococcus sp. GFB01
GCGCAGCGCAGCAGCGGGAGGCCGGGCGGAGGAGTCGGTCATCACGGCGGGCATCAAAAGCTGTGACAGCGGTCCTGCTGCGACTGGACCGTAGCCCGGGCACCAGCGAGAATGTGCCGGTTGACGCGCCCTGCCGGTTCCGGCCTCTTGCGATGGTTTCCTCCCTCACCCAGGCCGAAGTGCTGATCGCCCTTGTGGTTGCCGCCCATGCCGGCGTGCTTGCGATCCGGCTCAGCTTCAGTCTCTACAAGGCCTGATCGCCCCCCTCCCGCGATCACCGGCATGGCCACCACGCCCGTCAAACCGGCCCTGAGCCTCCGGGAGCATCAGGAGCTTGTCTGCAGCCTCATTGGCCTCACCGTGAAGTGCTCTCTCGTGGTAGTGGCAGCCGTCAGCCTGTTCAGGCTGGCCCTGGCCTACCAGGAGCGCATGGAACGCCAGGGTGAACTGGCGGCCGTGCTGGATCTGGAAAGCGCCAAGCTGGCGAAGGCCCGGCAACGCTTCGACCAGCTCTTCGTGACCGACGGCGAGCAGCGCCTGATCCGCGAGCAGGCCCAGTGGATCGCACCGAACCGCCTGCGGGTGGTGTGGCGTTCAGNCCCCTAAGGTTGGGCGCTTCCTGATTGGGCGCAGCAAGNCCCCAGCGCGAACGCCTCCATGGTTGACTCCCAGGCCGACAACAAGGTCGATACCGATCCGGTGAAGCCTGCCAGCTCCGGCACGGTGCTCATCACCGGCACTACTTCCGGTGTCGGTCTGAACGCCACCAAGGCCCTGACCGATCGGGGCTGGACCGTGATCACGGCCAACCGGGATCCCGTGCGGGCNGNCGAGGCNGCCGANGCGCTCGGCATTCCCTCCGACCGTCTCCACCATCTGCGGATCGACCTGGGCGATCTCGACAGCGTGCGGGTTGGGGTGGAAACCCTCGTGGATTCCCTGGGCCTGCCACTCGATGCCCTGGTGATCAACGCGGCCGTCTACAAGCCGCGCCTCAAGCAGCCGGAGCGATCGCCCCAGGGCTATGAGCTCTCGATGGCCACCAACCACCTGGGCCACTTCCTGCTGATCCAGTTGCTGCTGCCGCTCATCCAGCGCTCAGGCCACCCCTCCCGTCGGGTGGTGATCCTCGGAACCGTGACGGCGAACTCCAAGGAACTCGGCGGCAAGATCCCCATCCCGGCCCCCGCCGATCTGGGCGATCTCAGCGGCTTCAAGGCGGGCTTCAAGGCCCCCATCGCCATGGCCGACGGCAAGCCCTTCAAGCCCGGCAAGGCCTACAAGGACAGCAAGCTCTGCAACATGATCATCAGTCAGGAGTTGCACCGTCGTCTGCACGGCAGCACCGGCATCGTGTTCAGCTCGCTCTATCCCGGTTGCGTGGCCGACACGCCGCTGTTCCGCAACACGCCGCGGGCCTTCCAGAAGATCTTCCCCTGGTTCCAGAAGACCATCACCGGCGGCTATGTGAGCCAGGCCCTGGCGGGGGAAAGGGTAGCCCAGGTGGTGGCCGATCCGGCCTTCGCCGTCTCGGGGGTGCACTGGAGCTGGGGCAACCGCCAGAAGCAGGGCGGCAAGCAGTTCAGCCAGGAGCTCTCGGCCAAGGCAAGCGACCCCGAAGTGGCCCAGGGGGTCTGGGATCTCTCGATGAAGCTGGTGGGACTGGCCGGCTGAGCAGCGGCCAGTCCAGGCTCACGGCGCGACCGTGGCCGCTCAGAGGCGGCGGCGGAATCCGTCGTTGAAGCCGTTGCCGGACTCCTCGGCGACACGGGTCAGCTTCCAGACGTTGCGGCTGAGCCGCCGGGCCCGCAGGCCACCGCGCTCCACCACCGCCGCTCCTGGCCGGGCACCGAGCAGCTGGGTCACCTCAGCCGTGCTGAGCGGTGCTCCGGTCTGCAGGGCCAGCTGGGTGAGCTCGAGCCGTTGACGCAGCGCCGCCAGATCAGCCTGGCCCCCATCCTCGGCTTCGCTCCACAGCCAGGGCAGCTCCTGGCCCGAAGCCGCCATCTTCTGCATCAGACCGAGGCCGATGAAGGCCAGGGCCTGTTCAGGCTTCACGCCCTGGGCGGTGGCCTGGGTGATCCAGTCGGGCATGGTGGAATCGGTCTGCTCGGCGGGCAGAGGCTCCGCTTCGGCGGTGGCTGGGGTGGAGTCGGTGCCGGAGTGGCGCTTGGCGGCCATGGAACGTCCCATCAACGTCGATCGGACGGTACCGGCTGGATCCAGGTGGGCAAGGGCTGAACAGGGCCGGGGTACAGTCAGCCCGCTTCCGGGTCCGGCAGCGTCCCGGGATGACGCCTCGATCGCTGGCGGGACATCAGTCCCGTGCGGTCTGCCTCCTGCCCCGTCGCCGCAAGGAGTTTCTGCGCCGCTGATGNCCCCCAGCCCGCTCACCCCAGACGATCGGGCCATCCGGCAGCGGCGAGGCACTCTGCGGCTGTCCGGCGGTCCGACGATCACGGGCACCGTGGTCGATCCCGACAGCGAGGGCGCCAGCTGCGTGATCACCACCGACAGCGAGGGCTCGCGGCTGGCGCGTCAGTCGAGCCACGTGCAGTCGATCGAGTTGCGCACCTACGTGTTTCTCGATTCGCTTCAGCCCCAGCTGGCGGCCTACATGGGCACGGTGAGCCANGGCTTTCTGCCGATCCCCGGCGACGCCTGCCTGTGGCTGGAGGTCTCGCCCGGCATGGCCGTGCATCGGGTCACCGACATCGCGCTCAAGGCGAGCACGGTGCGCCTCGGCCAGATGGTGGTGGAGCGCGCCTTCGGCTCCCTCGCCCTCTACCACCGGGATCAGAGCAACGTGCTCCATTCCGGCGACGTGGTGCTCGAGGCGATCGGCAGCCGGGTGGAGCAGCGCAGCCGCGCCGAGGTGAGCTGGACCGAGATCATCCGGGCCATCACACCCGATCACGCGGTGCTGATCAACCGCCAGAACCGCCGCGGTTCGATGATCCAGGCCGGGATGAGCATGTTCATCCTCGAAACCGAACCGGCCGGCTACGTGCTGATCGCCGCCAATGAGGCCGAGAAGGCCTCGAACATCACCGTGGTGGATGTGAAGGCCGTGGGAGCCTTCGGCCGGCTCACCCTGGCCGGGCGGGANGGGGGATGTNGGAGGAGGCCGCGGCCGCCGCCATGCGCGCCATCCACCAGATCAACGGCAGCGCCGGCTAGGCCAGGCCCAGCAGTCGCCGCATTCCGGGTGCCAGCAGACGGGCGGCCTTGCCGCGGCTGCCGAGCTTGCTGCGCAGGTGCTCGCCCATCTCGGCGTAAGTGCTGCCTGCCTCGCGCACCCAGAAGATCGGATCGTAACCGGGGCCATGGCCGCGGGGGGCCCGCAGGATCAGGCCTCTGCAGATGCCCTGGGCCTCCAGCACGGTGCTGCCGGATGGATCCGCCAGGGCCATGGCGGTGACAAAGCTGGCGCCGCGGTAGAGGGAATCACCCATCTCCCGGAGCAGCCGATGGATGCGCTCATGGTCGGTGGGGGCGTAGCGGGCCGAGTAGATGCCAGGCGCCCCGCCCAGGGCATCCACCTCCACGCCGGAATCGTCGGCCAGGGCCCACTGGCCGGTGAGCCGCGCCACCGTTTCCGCCTTGAGCCGGGCGTTCTCGGCGTAGGTGCTGCCGGTCTCCTCGATCTCCAGGCCCTCGGGCTGCTGGCGCACCTCAATCGGCAGCAGTCCGAGCATGGAGCACAGTTCAGCCACCTTGTGGGGGTTGCCACTGGCGATCACCAGCACAGGCACGGCCCGGCAGCGGGGCCCGCCATTGTGACGCAGCGGCTGTGACGAAGCGGCGATGGCCCGCAGTCGGTTGGGGGAGNCGGATGGGTTGAACATTCCACCCCCGGACCAGTCCAGGGCTTCCGGCTCGGCAGCAACGCTAGGGAGATCGGCCCCGGGACTTCTGAAGTTTGCGCATGTCCTCACGGCCGGTTGTCCCAACCCTGCCTAGGGTCCGGCCAGTGTCGCCGGCCCCTCGGGCTGCCCCAGCCGATGGACACCACCCTNGTTCTGCAGAACCTGCTCAGCGCGCCGGTGCTGTTCTTCTTCCTCGGGGTGCTGGCCGTGCTGGTGGGATCCGATCTGGAAATTCCAGCACCGTTGCCGAAACTCTTCTCCCTCTATCTACTGCTGGCGATCGGGTTCAAGGGAGGGGTGGAGCTGGAGCACAGCGGCCTGGGCGGTCAGGTGCTGCCCACGATCCTGGCGGCGGTGCTCATGTCGCTGCTGGTGCCGGTCTACAGCTTCCTGGTGCTGCGCCTGAAATTCGACAGCTTCAACGCGGCGGCAATGGCGGCCACCTACGGATCGATCAGCGCCGTGACCTTCATCACCGCCGAGAGCTTTCTGGACACCCAGCAACTCAGCTTCGACGGCTTCATGGTGGCCGCCCTGGCACTGATGGAATCGCCTGCGATCATCATCGGACTGCTGCTGGTGAAACTGGCGGCCTCGCAGCAGCGGCCTGAGGATGACGACAACAGCATGAACTGGGGCCTGGTCCTCCACGAGGCGCTGCTCAACGGTTCTGTGTTTCTGCTGGTGGGCAGCCTGCTGATCGGTGTGCTGGTGGCCGGCCAGAGCAGCGCCGGTGTGGAGAAGATGCTGCCCTTCACCGACAAGCTCTTCTACGGAGCCCTGAGCTTCTTCCTGCTCGACATGGGAATGGTGGCAGCTCAGCGGGTCGGGGATCTGCGCCGGGCGGGAGNCTTCCTGATCGGGTTCTCCGTGCTGATGNCCCTGTTCAATGCCGGCGTGGGAGCCTGATCGCCAGGGTTCTGGATCTCAGCCCCGGGAACGCCCTGCTGTTCGTGGTGCTCTGTGCCAGCGCCTCCTACATCGCCGTGCCGGCGGCGATGCGGATGACGGTTCCGGAGGCCAACCCCAGCCTCTACATCTCCAGCGCCCTGGGTGTGACCTTCCCCTTCAACATCATCGTGGGGATTCCGCTTTACATGGCACTGGTGCGGGCCGTGCTGCCCGCCCCCGCCTGAGTCCCGCACGCCCACCTTCCCGACCGGATGCCGAACCATGAAACGGGTGGACCTGATCCTGAGCGAACGCGAACTGCCGCGGGTGGTTCGGGCCATCGAGGCCGCCGGCGCTCCGGGCTACTCGGTGATCCGCCACGTCACCGGCCAGGGACCGCACGGCGCGGTCTCGGAGGGGATGGAGTTCAGCGGTCTGGGCGCCAACGCCCACGTCGTGGTGTTCTGCGAGGAGGAACCGATGGCGTTGCTGCGGCAGAAACTGCGACCGCTGCTCGACTACTACGGCGGCGTGGCCTACGTGTCGGATGCGGAGCGGCTCTGAGCGACCCGCCCGGCCGGGCCTGATCCAGGGCCAGCCGCGGTCCATCAGGCAAACACTTACGTTTTGTGAGGCACTGATCAGCAGCGCTTATGCGAGCTGCGGCAAACGGTGATGGTCGCCACAACCCAAATGGGTTGACGGGGGGTTTAGCGCCGGACCATGGTTGCCAACGAACATTCCACCCCCTCCTCCAGGAGCAGGTAATGGCTAACGAAACCATGGGCATCGCCCTCGGCATGATCGAAACCCGCGGTCTGGTTCCCGCGATCGAAGCGGCCGACGCCATGACCAAGGCTGCCGAAGTGCGGCTGATCGCCCGCGAATTCGTCGGCGGCGGCTACGTGACCGTGATGGTGCGCGGCGAGACCGGTGCCGTGAACGCCGCCGTGCGTGCCGGCGCCGATGCCTGCGAGCGCGTGGGCGACGGCCTGGTGGCTGCCCACATCATCGCTCGCCCTCACCGCGAGGTGGAGCCTGCCCTGGGTGGTAGCGCCGGTTTCCCCGGTTCCAAGGACTGAGTGGTCTGACGCCTGAGCGCTGAGCGTTCGGCAGCCCACCCATTCCCCTTACCGACCCAACCGGAGAATCTCCCATGGCTAAGAAGTACGACGCTGGGGTCAAGGAGTACCGCGACACGTATTGGACTCCTGATTACGTCCCCCTCGACACCGACCTGCTGGCCTGCTTCAAGGTCACCGGCCAGGAAGGTGTGCCCCGCGAGGAAGTGGCCGCCGCCGTGGCCGCCGAATCCTCGACCGGCACCTGGTCCACCGTGTGGTCCGAGCTCCTCACCGACCTGGACTTCTACAAAGGCCGGGCCTATCGCATCGAAGACGTTCCTGGCGACAAGGAATCCTTCTATGCCTTCATCGCCTACCCTCTCGATCTGTTCGAGGAAGGGTCGATCACCAACGTGCTGACCTCCCTGGTCGGCAACGTGTTCGGATTCAAGGCCCTCCGCCACCTGCGTCTGGAGGACATCCGCTTCCCGATGGCGTTCATCAAGACCTGCATGGGTCCCCCGAACGGCATCGTGGTCGAGCGCGACCGGATGAACAAGTACGGCCGTCCCCTGCTGGGTTGCACCATCAAGCCGAAGCTCGGCCTGAGCGGCAAGAACTACGGCCGTGTGGTGTATGAGTGCCTCCGCGGTGGTCTCGACTTCACCAAGGACGACGAGAACATCAACTCCCAGCCCTTCCAGCGCTGGCAGAACCGTTTCGAGTTCGTGGCCGAAGCCGTCAAGGCTGCCGAACAGGAAACCGGCGAGAAGAAGGGTCACTACCTCAACTGCACGGCAGCGACCCCCGAGGAGATGTATGAGCGGGCCGAGTTCGCCAAGGAACTCGAGATGCCGATCATCATGCACGACTACATCACCGGTGGCTTCACCGCCAACACCGGTCTGGCGAAGTGGTGCCGCAAGAACGGCATGCTGCTCCACATTCACCGCGCCATGCACGCGGTGATCGACCGCCATCCCAAGCACGGCATCCACTTCCGGGTGCTGGCCAAGTGCCTGCGCCTCTCCGGTGGTGACCAGCTCCACACCGGCACCGTGGTGGGCAAGCTCGAGGGTGACCGCCAGTCGACCCTCGGCTTCATCGACCAGCTGCGCGAGTCGTTCGTGCCCGAAGACCGCAGCCGCGGCAACTTCTTCGATCAGGACTGGGGCTCCATGGGCGGCGTGTTCGCCGTGGCCTCCGGCGGTATCCACGTCTGGCACATGCCGGCCCTGGTGAGCATCTTCGGCGACGATTCGGTGCTTCAGTTCGGTGGTGGTACCCACGGTCACCCCTGGGGTTCCGCCGCTGGTGCTGCCGCCAACCGTGTGGCCCTCGAGGCCTGCGTGAAGGCCCGCAACGCCGGTCGCGAAATCGAGCGCGAAGGCCGCGACATCCTCACGGAAGCCGCGAAGCACAGCCCTGAGCTGGCGATCGCCCTCGAGACCTGGAAGGAGATCAAGTTCGAGTTCGACACCGTCGACAAGCTCGACGTCAACTGAGCCAGCAACGAACGGAATCCGGGAGATGCCCTAACCCATCTCCCCCCGTTCCTTTCAATCCATCCATCTCAAGGAACCCCATGCCTTTCAAGAGCACCGTGGGTGACTATCAAACAGTCGCCACCCTGGAGACCTTCGGCTTCCTGCCGCCGATGACCCAGGACGAGATCTACGACCAGATCGCCTACATCATTGCCCAGGGTTGGAGCCCGCTCATCGAGCACGTGCACCCCAGCCGCTCCATGGCCACCTACTGGTCGTTCTGGAAGCTGCCCTTCTTCGGTGAGAAGGACCTGAGCGTGATCGTGAGCGAGCTCGAGGCCTGCCACCGCGCCTACCCCGACCACCACGTGCGCCTCGTGGGCTACGACGCCTACACCCAGAGCCAGGGCGCGGCCTTCGTGGTGTTCGAGGGTCGCTGATCCGCAGCATCCCAGAGCCAACACGGCAGCAGCGGTCCCGGCACACGCCGGGACCGGCTTCCACTCCAGCGACAGCCCCTTCCGGTGGTGTGCCAGCAGGCCCCTCCCACCGAAGCAAGGCTGTCCGCAATCCAGCTATTCCATTCGACGGGCGGTCATGGCCAGCACATCCAGCCGGGAAGCAGCACTCGAGCGCCGCCGGGCCCTCACGGACGGCGGCAAGAAGGCCGCCGGGCGGTTCACCTCCGGGCCCAGCCGCACCCGCAGCGCCAGCGATGCCCGTCCCTCCCGGACCTCCGCCACCGCCGCGGCGACACCCGCAGCTCCGGCGCCGCACCTGCGGCACGGGCAGCAGCCCCTGCCTCCTCACTGGGCCGGCCTGCGGCCAGCAGCACCAGCCGCAGCGTGCAGCGCGTGAGCAATCCAAGCCGCGATCTGGTGCTGGCCCGGCGCGAAGCCCTCAGCCGCAGCGGCAAACGCGCCAGCACCTCGCGGGACCGCACCCGCACCGATCTGGGTCGAACAGCCACCCGCGGCACCGGCGGCGGCGGCGCCGAAGCGGTGGGGACTGCGCCGGTTGCCGAGACCAAAACCCTGCGGCTGCCAGGGCCGCGGACAGGCAGCAGACAGTGCGACTGCCGAGGCCCGCCCCGGCCGCACCTCGGAGCTGAGCCTCGGCAGCCGTAACGGCAGCGGCACCGACCGCCGCGCCTCGCAGCGCAAGGCCGCTCCCCAGCACAATCYCAGCCGGGCCCTGGTGCTGAGCCGTCGCGAGGCCCTCTCCAAGCACGGCAAGTCGGCCGCCGCCAGCGGCAAGAGCAGTGCCGCCGCCGTGGCGCGCCAGATGAACCCCGATCTCAGCGCCCGCGAACTCGCCCAGAAGGTGCGGGAGCTGAAGAGCAAGACCGGTGCGGCCGGCACCTCCCGCAGCGGCGGCACCCGCCCCAGCGGTCCCAACCGCCACGGGGCCAAGCAGGCCGCCGCCGCCGATGCCCACTGGAAGGTGGGAGTGAGCGAAACCACCGGCGGCCAGGTGGTCACCGGCACCCAGGCGAATCGCTCGCCCAAGACCACCGGCAACGAGGCAGCCACCTGCCGACCGATCACCGGCACCGAGTATCTGGGCGCGGAGGTGTTCCAGACCTTCTGCCGCAGTGACGCGCCCACCCGCCAGCCGGACAAGGTGCGCGTCACCGCCACCAGCCATGGCAACCGGGTCACCGGCAACGAGGTGGGGCGCTCCGAGAAGGTGACCGGAGATGAGCCCGGCACGTGCAAGAACGTGACCGGCACCGAATATGTGTCAGCCAACCAGTCGGCCGCGTACTGCGGCAGCACCCCCTCCACCCCCCGCAAGGTGGGCCGCAGCCAGACCCTGGGCGGCCAGCCGGTCTCCGGGGTGATGGTGGGTCGCTCCAGCCGGGTGACAGGTGACGAACCGGGCTCCGGCCTGCAGCTCACCGGTGATCAGTACCTGGGCGCCGAACCGCCCGTCGCCGGCAGGGCCCCGACCAAGGTGGCCGCGCTGCAGACCCTGCGGGGCACCGGGGTGACCGGCACCGCCGTGGGTCGCAGCCAGCACGTCACCGGCGACGAACCGGGCAGCTGCCGCCTGATCACCGGGGATGAATACATCGGAACCGACCAGTACGGGGCCTTCTGCGGCACGAAGCCTCCCGCTGAAGCGCCAAAGGTGGGCTTCAGTGTCACCAACCGCGCCCAGGTCGTCAGCGGAACCCGTACGGGCCGCTCCGACAAGGTCACCGGTGACGAGCCGGGCACCTGCAAGGCCATCACCGGCACCCCCTATGCCGGTCTGGAAGAAGCCAGTGCCAACTGCCCCACCCCGGCCGTTCGCGCCATCCGCGAGCGCACCCCCGTGCGCGGCGCCAGCCGCATGAGCGGCATCCAGCCGGGCATCGGCGGCGCCCTCACCGGTGCCGAACGCGGCGCCTGCGAAGCGATCACCGGCACTCCCTACGTGGGAGCCGACCAGTTGGCGGAGGCCTGCGGTGCAGCCATCGGCGCCGATGCCGACTATCCCCAGCCCCTCAACGAAGCCCCCTGGCAGCGCTTCAGCGTGCAGTCCCCCGCCCGGGCTGCTCAGAGTCTCCGGCAGCGGCCCGGTGGTGTCACCGGGACCGGCTACGAGCAGGGGAGCCGCATCACCGGCCCTTTTGACATGGCCGGTGACAAGATCACCGGCACCGAACAGTTCCGCTTCGACCGGGGCGCTCGCAACCTGGCCCGCGGGCCGATCGAAAGGCCCACCCCGGTGGCCATCGAGGAGGATGGCCGCCCCGTTTCGCGCGTCACCGGCGAGGGAATCTCTGCCGGCCTGAAGATCACCGGCGACGACTGGGATCGCGGCGATCGTGTGACCGGCACGGAAGGGGCCTCGGCCCGGCGCCGCAACCCCACCCGACCCGGTCCGATGACCGCCATGCCAGGCGCGCAACGCAAGCGCAACGACGAGGTGCCGGAGCCTGTCAGCCGGGTCACCGGCTCCAGCGGCAACACAACCGCCGGCTCCCTGATCACGGTGTCGGGCGGAGCCCGGGGCTGAGGCGCCAGGCATGCCCCGCCGTCGCAGAACCGCCGACACCAGGCCGCTCGCACCCACAGCCCCCCTGCGCGGCGTCTTCAGCCTCAGGGGGTCCGGCGACTCGGTCACCGACCAGTCCCAGGAGGCGGCGGCCGGTCTGGAACCGCTGAGTTCCCTGAGCAAGGTCGTGCGCCAGCGGGAACTGGCCAGTGCGGCCCGCGCCGGGCGCTCGCTGGCCCCCGCTGGCCGCCGGGTTCGTCCGGTGGCCACCCAGGTGGTCCATGGCCGCAGCGGCGCCAGCAGCCCCCAGAGCGGCGGACTCCATCCCCTCACCAACGCTGCCGCCAACACCAGGCTGCGTGCCTACGAGCAGGACACCCTCGGTGCGTTCGATCGGATCGTGCCGGTGCTCAAGCAGCTCTCGGCGCTGCAGCACGAGGCCGATTTCGTGACCCAGGCCCAGCGCCTCGCGGAGGCCGAACTGGGCTATGCGCTTCCCCTGCCGGTCCTCGAGAACGCCTGGACCAGCCAGCTCGACATGCGCACCCTCTTCGCCTGGTGCGTCTTCGAGGCCTACGAGCACACCAGTCGCACCTTCTTCAACCGCGATCCGCTCGCCGGTCAGGCCGATTCAGCCGAAGCCGAGGCATTCAATGCCTTTCTGCTGGAGTGCGGCTTCCACCTGCTCGACATCACCCCCTGCGCTGACGGACGCCTGGCCCACGCCATCGCCTATGCCCTCCGCCTGCCGTTCAGCTCGGTGCGACGCCGCTCCCACGCCGGCGCCATGTTCGATGTGGAGAACACGGTGAACCGGTGGGTGAAGACCGAGCACCGTCGTTATCGGGAAGGTCTGCCCAATCCCGCCTATGCCGACACCCGCTACCTGAAGGCGGTGGTGTATCACTTCAGTTCCAAGGATCCCTGCCACGANGGCTGCGCCGCCCATGGCAGCGATGACCGGGCGGCAGCGGCCGAGGGCCTGCAGCGGCTCAAGGATTTCCAGCAGGCCGTGGAGAACAGCTTCTGCTGCGGTGCCTCGGTGGATCTGCTGCTGATCGGCATGGACACCGACACCGACGCCATCCGGATCCACATGCCCGGCAGTGATGGCAGCACCGACCTGGAGAGCTGGCTCGATGCACGCGACGTGTATGACGCGACCGCGGCGCTGAACCCGGCCGAAGCACGCGCCCGGATCCATGACCTGGTGCAGCAGGCAGCCCCCACCAGCCCCGACGCGGGGATGGTGGCCCTGGTGGCCAGGCTGATCGAGCAGAACATCTCCCAGATCGATTACGTGCGCCAATTTCACCGCGGCAGCTACAGCGACTTCGGCCACGCTGAGCGGTTCATCGGCGTGGGTATCGGATTCAAGGAGATCCACCTGCGCAACCTCACCTATTTCGCCTACATGGACACGGTCGAGGAGGGCGCCGCCGACCTCGATGTGGGGGTGAAGATCTTCAAGGGCCTCAATGTGTCGCGGGGGCTGCCNGATCCCGGTGGTGCTGCGCTTCGACTACCACGGCGCCGTGCCGGGCGCCCGCGAGCGTGCCGTGCGTCACTGCGAACGGGTGAAGGCAGCGATCGAAAGCCGCTACGCCGACCTCTGCTCCCAGGGGCTGCTCCACACGCTGCTCACCGTGCGCGATCAGGACCGCCATGTGCCGGCTGAAACCTTAAGTTCGTCGATCAGCTTCAACACCGGAGGGGGGCACTGAGATGCTGATCTGCAAGGTCATCAAACCCCTGGTCTCCACCAACCGCATTCCCGACTTCGAGCACAAGCATCTCCTGGTGGTGCTCGACGGCAGCACCCAGAAAGTGGCCGTCGACGCGGTGGGCTGCATTCCCGGCGACTGGGTGATCTGCGTGGGCAGTTCCGCCGCCCGGGAAGCTGCCGGCAGCAAGTCGTATCCGAGCGATCTGACGATCGTTGGCATCATCGATCACTGGGATCCGGATGCTGGCAAGCAGGCGCCGCCACCCCCGGCAGGGGGATCCAAGTAATGGAGATCATGCAGGTCACCGGCTCGATCGTGTGCACCCAGCGGGTGGGCGGTCTGAAGCACTGGAACCTCAGGGTGCTGCGCACCGCCAAGGGGAAGCTCAGCGTGGCCGTGGATCCCGTGGGCGCATCCCCCGGCAACTGGGTGTTCACCGCATCCGGCTCCGCCGCCCGCTTCGCCTGCGGTGATCCCGACACCTTCACCGATCTCACGATCGGCGGAACCATCGATTTCTGGGAACCCGACGGCTGAAGACCGCCATCCCATCCGTCGTCCCACACCATCCCGATCCCATGGCCACGCCAACCCCCCGCCCCGCCACCAAAGCCAGCCCCACCGCTGCACCGCCCCCCTCCAGCACACCCGGAGCCGAGACCAGCGCCTCGCCGGCACCGGT
>NZ_LFEK01000115.1 GCF_001039265.1 Synechococcus sp. GFB01
CGGGCCGGGGCTGCCAGGGCTCCAGCACCAGCAGCTCCACCGCGCCGCCACTGGGCCGGCGCGCCTCCAGGCGGGCGCGCAGCACCCGCGTGTCGTTCACCACCAGCAGATCGCCGGGCTGCAGCTCCCGCTGCAGATCCCACACGCTCAGGTGGCGGGCATGGGGCGGCGGACCCTCTCCCACGGGATCCACCGCCAGCAGCCTGGCGGCGTGGCGCGGCTCCAGCGGCCGCTGGGCGATGCGCTCGGGCGGCAGCTGGAAGTCGTAGCTGGAGAGCCGCTGGTCGGCCGGATCAGAGGGCAAGACTCTCGGGGCTGGTCTCGATCAGCTGGGCCAGGTCCTTGAGGAAGGCGGCGGCGTGGGCGCCGTAGACCACCCGGTGGTCACAGGTGAGATTCACCTGCATCTGGTTGGCCACCCGGATCGAGCCGTCCTTGCCGGCCACCACGCCGGGCCTGGAGGCGGCGACCGCCAGGATCGCGCCGGTGCCCGGCGGCAGGATCGCGTCAAAGCGGTCCACGCCGAACATGCCCAGGTTGGAGAGGGTGAAGGTGCCGGTGCTGTACTCCTCGGGCTGCAGCTGCTTGCTGCGGGCGCGGGCCACCAGGTCGGCCCAGCTGCGGGCCAGTTCGTAGATGTCGGTGCGGTCGGCGTTGGCCAGCACCGGAGTGATCAGGCCGCCGTCCTCCATGGCCACGGCCACCGCCACATTGACCGCGGCGGGATAGTTCATGGCGCTGCCATCGGCGCTGGTGGCGGCATTCACCTGCGGATGGCGGGCCAGGGTCACGGCCACGGCCTTGGCCAGCAGGGCGGTCATGGTGACGCCCTTGGCCTTGAGCTGCTTGTAGAGAGCGTCGAGCTTGGTGGTGGTGATCGTGTAGCCCACGTGGAAGCAGGGCACCGCCAGGCTGGCGAGCATGTTGCGGTTGACCGCGTTCTGCAGGGTGTTGAAGGGCACGCTCTCACCCGGGCGGCCGAAGGCCTCCCCGGCCGGAGCGGGGGCCTGGGGGGCGGCGCCGTTGCCGCCGGCAGCAACCGCCGCAACCGCCGGGCCGCTGCCCTCGGCCACGCGGGGCACGCTGATCGGCTGGCCGGTGGCGGCGAGCACGTCGTCGGCCTGGATGCGGCCATGGGGCCGCTGCCTCGCAGGGCCCCGAGATCGACACCCAGCTGGCTGGCCAGTTTCCTGGCCCGGGGCGACGCCACCACCCGGCCGCTGGCGGTGGAGGCGGGGGCCACCACCGGGGCCGGAGCCGCAGCCACGGGAGCGGGGGCCGGCCTGGCAGCGGGAGCAGGTGGTGCGGCAGCCGGAGCTGCAGGGGCCGGGGCGGGGGCCGCAGCGGCTGCTGGTGGAGAGGGTGCTGGCGCAGCGGCTGGCGCTGCCGGGGCCGCGGCGGCGGCGGCAGCGATCTCCGCCTCGGTTTCCACGATCAGGCCGATCGTTTCACCCACCGGAGCGGTGCCACCGGCGGGCATCAGCACGGCCGCCAGGAAGCCCTCCTGGAAGGCCTCCACGTCCATATCGGCCTTGTCGCTCTCCACCACCAGCACCGACTCGCCGCGCTCGACGCGGTCGCCCGGCTTCTTGAGCCACTCCACGATCTTGCCCTCCGTCATGGTGGAGGAGAGGGCGGGCATGAAGATTTCGTGGGTGGCCAACGGGTGCACCGCAGCAGTGGAGCGGATTTTACGAGCCCCGGTGCTGCGCCCTCCCGCGCCGGCGACGACCTCAGAGAGAACCTTCGATCGCCTCGATCACGCCGTCGCGCACCAGCACCGCGGCCTGCAGCTTCTCAACCAGGTTGTCGCCCACCTGCACGTCGCAGAAGCTCTCCAGCTGGCCCTGCTCCACGATCTGCTCCATCTCC
>NZ_LFEK01000116.1 GCF_001039265.1 Synechococcus sp. GFB01
CCCCCGCCTGAAGCTCCAGCTCAGCAGCGCCACCACCGCGCCGGCCGCACCGTCAGCGATGACCACCGATCCCTGGTGGGACCGGTGCTGAGCTGGAACCCCGCCACCGGCAGCCTGCAGCTCAGCCGCGAGGCCACGCAGCGTCTGCTCCATCACCTCGGCAGCCGCCTCACCGAGCGCAGCGACAGCGGTCTCACCGTGTTCTTCCCCACGGCGACCACCGGCTGAGGCCGCTTTGTTGACGGGTGTGAAGAGTGCCAGAGGCGGGCACGGGCAGCCGATTCAGCAGTGCTAGCTTCCGCCTGAACCAGTCTGCCGACACCTGAATTCCAGCCATGACAGCAACGGCGCTGAGCGGTCAACTTCCCAAGCACATCGGCAGCACCGGCGGCCTGCTCAACGCCGCCGAAACCGAGGAGAAATACGCCATCACCTGGTCCAGCTCCAAGGCCCAGGTCTTTGAGCTTCCCACCGGCGGCGCCGCCACCATGAACGAAGGCGAAAACATCATGTATTTCGCCCGCAAGGAGCAGTGCCTGGCCCTCGGCACCCAGCTGCGCACCAAGTTCAAGCCCCGCATCGAGGATTTCAAGATCTACCGGATCTATCCCGGTGGCGACACCGAATTCCTGCACCCCAAGGACGGCGTCTTTCCGGAGAAGGTCAACGAGGGTCGCCCCATGGTGGGTCACAATCCCCGTCGGATCGGCGCCAACCCCAATCCCGCCAATCTCAAGTTCACCGGCAAGAACACCTTCGACGCCTGATCGCCGAAGCCTGCTCAAGCCAGCTCTGAAGTAAGGCGGGGCCTGCGGCCCCGCTTTTNGCCGTCTGGTCGTTCGATGTCGCTCCCCGATCAGCTTGGATGCCGCAGCGCCGCGGCCCAGGATCAACCGTTCTGCGACCATCTGGCCGCCGGTCACACCTTCATTCCCCTCTGGAAGCGCTGGCCGGCGGATCTCGAAACGCCTCTCACCGCCTGGCTCAAGGTGGGTCCCACCAGCAGCCATGGCGTCCTGCTCGAATCCGTGGAGGGGGGTGAGCGGCTGGGCCGCTGGAGCTTCATCGTGCCCGACCCGCTCTGGACCCTGACCAATCGGGGCGAGCGGAGCCAGCGCCGCTGGCGTGACGGCCGGGCGGAGCAGTTCGATGGCGACCCCTTCAGCCTCCTGCAACGCTGCCTGGAACCACTGCGCAGCGCGCCGGTGCCGGGGCTGCCGCCGGTGGGCCAACTGTTCGGCTTCTGGGGTTACGAACTGATCCGCTGGATCGAGCCCAGCGTGCCCGTGCATGAACCGTCCGGGGATTCACCCCCGGACGGCTGCTGGCTGCTGGCCGACAGCCTGCTCGTGTTCGATCAGGTGAAGCGCCAGATCACGNCAGTCGCCTACGCCGACCTGAGCCGCGGCGCCGATCCCGACACGGCTTACGCCGAAGCGGCTGCCCGCATCGATGTGCTGGAGAGCCGCATGCACGAGCCCNTGCCCGCCGGGGTCATGCCGCTGCAATGGCACGATGCCCCGACTCGCGAGATCGTGGAGCGGCTGCAGCCACAGAGCAATCGCGGCCAGGCCGACTTCGAGGCCGCCGTGGCCAGCGCACGCGAGCACATCGCCGCGGGCGACGTCTTTCAGCTGGTGCTCAGCCAGCGACTGGAGACGCGCATCGAGCGCGACCCCTTCGAGCTCTACCGAAGCCTGCGGATGGTGAATCCATCCCCCTACATGGCCTTCTTCAATTTTGGCGGCTGGTATCTGATCGGCTCCAGTCCGGAGGTGATGGTGAAGGCCGATCCGCTGCCGAACGGAGGCATCCGCGCCTCGCTGCGGCCGATCGCCGGGACCCGCCCCCGGGGCGCTGATGAGGCGGAGGACCAGGAGCTGGAGACCGACCTGCTGGCCGATCCCAAGGAGCGGGCCGAGCACGTGATGCTGGTGGATCTGGGCCGCAACGACCTGGGCCGGGTCTGTGAGCCGGGCAGCGTGCGGGTGAGCGATCTGATGGTGATCGAGCGCTACTCGCACGTGATGCACATCGTGAGCCAGGTGGAGGGCCTGCTCGCCAGGGCAGGACGGTGTGGGATCTGCTGATGGCCTCCTTCCCGGCGGGCACGGTCAGCGGCGCCCCCAAGATCCGGGCCATGCAGCTGATCCATGCGCTCGAGCCCGATGCCCGGGGCCCTACTCCGGCGTCTATGGAGCGGTGGACCTGGCCGGTGCTCTGAATACGGCGATCACGATCCGCACCATGGTCGTTCTGCCCCATCCCGAAGGGGGCTGGCGGGTCCAGGTGCAGGCGGGTGCCGGCGTGGTGGCCGATTCCAGGCCCGAGGCCGAGTACCAGGAGACGCTCAACAAGGCGCGGGGGATGCTCAAGGCCCTGGCCTGTCTGCTGCCGGCCCGGCCATGAGTGCCCTGCTGGCCAAGGGCTTCGAGGTGGAGATGTACACCGGCCGGGCCGATGGCACGGTGGTGGGCTGCTCGGCGGAGGTGGCTGAGGCGCTGCCCGGTTTCGTCACGGAACCCGATCAGCGCAATCTCGAGTACATCACGCCCCCCGAAGCCAGCTACAGGCGCCAGCTTGAGCTGCTGCTGGAACCCCGGCGTCGCCTGCGTCAGTGGCTCGCCGCCCGCGGACTCACCCTGCTGCCGGGCAGCACCCTGAGCACCGGCGACAGCCGGCGCTTCGAGCGCTCCGACCCTGCCAACCCCTATCACGCCTACATCGAGGCCAGCTACGGCACCCGGGTGGTGACCGCCAGCGTGCACATCAACCTCGGGCTCACGGCGATGGATCCGCTGTTCGCCTCACTGCGCCTGCTGCGCTGTGAAGCGGCGCTCCTGCTGGCCCTCTCGGCCAGCTCCCCCTTCCTGGATGGGGCTCCCACCGGAGCCCATTCCCAGCGCTGGCTGCAGTTTCCGCTCACGCCGCCCCGCGTGCCCCTGTTCCTCGATCACGGGCACTACGTGGCATGGATGGAGGAGCAGCTGGCGAGCGGAGCCATGCAGAACGTGCGCCACCTCTGGACATCGGTGCGGCCCAACGGACCCGACCGGCCCCGCGAGCTCAACCGGGTGGAGATCCGCATCTGCGATCTGGTCGCCGACCCGCTGTTGCTGCTGGCGATCACCGCCTACGCCGAAGTGCGGATGCAGCAGCTGCTGCGCCAGCCCGAGCGATGGGATCCCCTCCAGGCCAGCGACCTCACCCCCGCTGAGCTGGCCGAACTGGCCGATGCCAACGACCGGACCGCCGCCCGCTCCAGCCTGGACGCAACCCTGCAGCACTGGAGTGACGGCAGCCCGATCCAGGCACGGCAGTGGCTGCGCTCCAATCTGGAGACCATGGCCCCGCTGGCGGCCGAGCTGGGGCTGACCCAGCTGCTGGTCGAACTGGAATCCGTGCTGGAGCACGGCAATCAGGCGATCGACTGGCTGCGTCGCCATCGGGCCGGTGAAGCCGTGGGCGCGATCGTGGCCAGCGATGCGGCCGCCCTGGCGAAGCGGGAAGCGCAGCTGGCCAAGCTGGTCACAGACGGGCGTGCCTGCCTTTTGGGATGATCGGCATCATGCAAGCCGCCGACCCCGCTTCCCTGCCGACCGCGCTGGTCCCGACCGGCGAACCCTCGCCCCGGGTGTCCCGCCTTCTTGCGGAGCGGATGGAACTGGTGGAGGACCTGTGGCAGACGGTGCTGCGCAGCGAATGTCCGCCGGAGCAGGCCGAGCGGCTCCTGCAGCTCAAGCAGCTCAGCGCCAGTGGCGAGGACAGCCGCGACACAGCCGCCGCGATCGTGGAGCTGATCCGCACCATGGACCTGGCCGAGGCGATCGCCGCGGCACGGGCCTTCTCCCTCTATTTCCAGCTGGTCAACATCCTCGAGCAGCACATCGAGGAGGACAGCTATCTCCACAGCCTGCACACCCATCCTGAGGCCGCCCCCAGCGACCCGTTCCTGCCGGCCCTGGCCAGCCAGAGCGATCCGGCCACCTTCCGCCAGCTCTTCAAGCGGCTGCGGGCTCTGAATGTGCCCCCGGCGCAGCTGGAAACGCTGTTGCGCGATCTCGACCTGCGGCTGGTGTTCACGGCTCATCCCACCGAGATCGTGCGGCACACCGTGCGGCACAAGCAGCGCCGCGTGGCCACCCTGATCCAGCAGCTGCAACAGGACACCAGCCTGAACTCCCTGGAGCTGCGCAGCCTGCGCCAGCAGCTCGAGGAGGAGATCCGCCTGTGGTGGCGCACCGATGAACTGCATCAGTTCAAACCCACCGTGCTGGATGAGGTGGATTACGCCCTCCACTATTTCCATCAGGTGCTGTTCGAGGCGATGCCGCTGCTCCGCAAGCGCATCCGCACCGCCCTGACCGAAAGCTATCCCGATGTGGAGCCGCCTCGCGACGCCTTCTGCAGCTTCGGCTCCTGGGTGGGCTCCGACCGGGATGGCAACCCTTCGGTGACTCCGGAGATCACCTGGCGCACGGCCTGCTATCAGCGGCAGCTGATGCTGGAGCGCTACATCAAGGCGGTGGCCGAGCTGCGCGACCAGCTCAGCATCTCGATGCAGTGGAGCCAGGTGAGTGCGGCCTTGCTCGAATCCCTGGAGATGGACCGGCTGCGCTTCCCCGAGATCTACGAGGAACGGGCAGCCCGCTACCGACTCGAGCCCTACCGGCTCAAGCTCAGCTATGTGCTCGAGCGCCTGGAGCTCACCCACCAGCGCAATCAGCAACTGGCCCAAGCCGGCTGGGAGATGCCCTGTGAAGCCAGCGCCGTGCCCGGGGGCAGCAGCGGCGGCGGTCTGGCCATGGGCGGCGGTGCTGATCTCCATTACGCCACGGTGGATGACTTCCGCAGCGACCTGGAGCTCGTGCAGCAGAGCCTGGCGAGCACCGGCCTGACCTGTGAGGCGCTGCAGCATCTGATCAGCCAGGCCCAGATCTTCGCCTTCTGCCTGGCCAGCCTGGACATCCGCCAGGAGAGCACCCGCCACAGCGATGCCCTCGACGAACTGACCCGCTACCTGCGGCTGCCGGTTCCCTACGGCGACATGGCGGAGGACGAGAAGGTGGCCTGGCTGCTGGCCGAGCTGCAGACCCGCCGCCCTCTTGTGCCCGCCGCGGCCCGGTGGAGTCCTCCCACGGCGGAGACCTTCGCCGTGTTCCGCATGCTGCAGCGGCTGCAGCTGGAATTCGGCACCCGCATCTGCCGCACCTACGTGATCTCGATGAGCCACACGGTGTCGGACCTGCTGGAGGTGCTGCTGCTGGCCAAGGAGGCCGGCGTGGTGGATCCGGTGGCTGAGCGCTCCTCCCTGCTGGTGGTGCCGCTGTTCGAGACGGTGGAGGACCTGCAGGGGGCCCCGGCCGTGATGGAGGCGCTGTTCAGCCAGCCCTGCTACCGCAGGCTGCTGGCCGGCGGCGACGGCGATCAGCCGCTTCAGGAGGTGATGCTCGGCTACTCCGACAGCAACAAGGACTCCGGCTTCCTCTCCAGCAACTGGGAGATCCACAAGGCCCAGATCGCCCTGCAGCAGCTGGCCAGCCGCCACGGCGTGGCCCTGAGGATCTTCCACGGCCGCGGCGGCTCGGTCGGTCGCGGCGGTGGGCCGGCCTACCAGGCGATCCTGGCCCAACCCAGCGGCACGCTCAACGGCCGCATCAAGATCACCGAGCAGGGCGAGGTGCTGGCCTCGAAATACGCCCTTCCCGAGCTGGCCCTCTACAACCTGGAGACGGTCACCACCGCGGTGATCCAGAACAGCCTGGTGAGCACCCCCCTCGATAACACCCCCAGCTGGAATGCCCTGATGGAGCGCCTGGCCGCGCGCTCGCGCGACTTCTACCGGGCACTGGTGCACGACAACCCCGACCTGGTGGAGTTCTTCCAGCAGTGCACGCCGATCGAGGAGATCAGCAAGCTGCAGATCTCGAGCCGGCCGGCCCGGCGCAAGAGCGGCGCACGGGATCTCTCCAGCCTGCGGGCGATTCCCTGGGTCTTCGGCTGGACCCAGAGCCGTTTTCTGCTGCCCAGCTGGTTCGGGGTGGGGGCGGCGCTGCAGGAGGAACTCGACCGCGATCCCGGCCAGATGGAACTGCTCCAGCTGCTCTATCAGCGCTGGCCCTTCTTCCGCATGCTGATCTCGAAGGTGGAGATGACGCTCTCCAAGGTCGACATCGAACTGGCCCATCACTACGTGCAGGCCCTCAGCAGACCGGAGTCGAGGCCGGCCTTCGAGGGGATCTTCGAGACCATCGCCAGCGAGTTCAGCCTCACCCGGGCGCTGGTGCTGAGGATCACCGGCCACCAGCGGCTGCTGGATGGCGACCCCGCCCTGCAGCTCTCCGTGGATCTGCGCAACCGCACGATCGTGCCGCTGGGATTCCTTCAGGTGGCCCTGCTGCGCCGACTGCGCGACCAGAACCGCCAGCCACCGATGAGCGAAGCCGCCGCGCCGGACGGCGATGGCCGCACCTACAGCCGCAGCGAACTGCTGCGCGGGGCCCTGCTCACCATCAACGGCATCGCCGCCGGGATGCGCAACACCGGCTGACGATCCTGGAATCCCTGTTGCTCCCCTTCCGCAGCCAGCCGCCGGCCCCTCGCCTGCCGGAGGGCTGCCAGCTGCTGCAGAATTCCTGGCCAGACTGCGACGGCCTCAACCGGCTGCTTCAGCTGGCCGGCGAGGCCCCTCGCCCGCAGGAGCGCTGGCAACGGCTCCTGGAGCGCAGCCTCTGGCACCTGGCCGTCACGGGGGCAGGCGGCGAGCTGCTGGGGTTCGTGCGCGCCACCAGCGATCTGGCTCTCAACGCCAACCTCTGGGATCTGCTCAGCAATCCGGCGGATCCGGGCCGGGGTGCGATCCTGCAGGCTCTGGTGCACGGCTCCCTGCAGCGGCTGCGACGCGAACTGGCAGGCTGCAGCATCTCCCTCTCGGCACCCCCGGAGGCTCTGCGGGCCCTGGAGCGACATGGCTTCGTGCTCGACCCCGGTGGCATCAGGGCCATGGGACTGCGGCTGCGCTGAGCACCCGGGCTGCTCTCGGGCATCAGCAACAAAAACTCCGCTTGCCCTCCTCAGAGCACTGAGAAAGGCAAGCGAAGAGGTGCCCGAAGGCACGGAACGGGGCCTGAGGAAGGCGAGCATGGAGGGACTCGAACCCCCGACACTCAGAACCGGAATCTGATGCTCTATCCAACTGAGCTACATGCCCGTGGCCGTTGCCGGCTCCTCCTACCTTAACCGCTGGCCGCCTCGGACCCATCCGGCTGCAACGCCTTGAGCTGCTGCATTTCCGCAACATCACCGGCCTGGAACTGGCGCTGGAGGCGCCGAGGCTGCTGGTGGTGGGCCGCAACGGGGAGGGCAAATCCAACCTCCTGGAGGCGGTGGAACTGCTGGGCAGCCTGCGCTCGCACCGCAGCAGCAGCGACCGCGAGCTGATCCAGCTCGGCCAGAGCTCAAGCCGCCTGCGCACCCGCACCAGCGGCGGCGATCTGCTCGAACTGGAGCTGCGCCAGCGGGGCGGTCGCCTGGCGCTGAGGAACGCCAAACCCCTGGAGCGCCAGCACGACCTGCTCGGCAGTCTGCGGTGCGTCAGCTTCAGCGCCCTCGATCTCGAACTGGTGCGCGGCGAACCGAGCCAACGGCGCCGCTGGCTGGATCGGATCGTGCTGCAGCTGGAGCCGGTCTACGGCGACCTGCTCAGCCGCTACGCGCGCCTGCTGCGCCAGCGCAGCCAGCTGCTGCGCCGCAGCCTCGGCGGCAGCGATCCGCAGGCTCTGCTGGAGGCCTTCGACCTGCAGCAGGCCACGATCGGCACGCGGCTGCACCGTCGGCGCTGGCGTGCCCTGCGGCGCCTGGAACCCCTGGCGGCGGCATGGCAGCAACGGCTGAGCGGTGGGCGGGAGCAGCTCAGCCTGGTCTACCGGCCAGGCACCCTGCTGCCGCAAGAGGAGGCGGAGGAGCCCTGGCGCAGGGCTCTGGCGGACCAGCTGGCGGGGCAGCGGGCCGAGGAACTGCGGCTGGGCCAGTGCACGGCGGGGCCCCATCGCGATGAGGTGGAGCTGCTGCTGGCCGGCCAGCCGGCCCGGCGCTTCGGTTCGGCCGGACAGCAACGCACCACCGTGCTGGCGCTCAAACTGGCCGAACTGGAACTGGTGCGCCAGGTGGTGGGCGAACCACCGCTGCTGCTGCTCGACGATGTGCTGGCCGAGCTCGACCTGGGCCGCCAGGGGCTGCTCCTGGAAGCGGTGGGCGACGGGCACCAGTGCCTGGTGAGCGCCACCCATCTGGAGGCCTTCAGCGGCGGCTGGCGCCGGCACAGCCAGGTGGTGCGCATGGAGGCCGGCCGACTGTGCGCCGCCTGAACCAAGAGGCCCTTACAACCCGTTCCACAACCAGCGTTCAGCGCGTATGGTGATCAGCTTGTGTGATCGACTTCGATGACCCAGAGCCTGCCCTGCCTCCACCCCAACCCGGGATGGACGGGAGCCACCGCAGCCCAACAGGCCGCGCCCCTGCCCCATCAGATTTCCGAAACGGTCGGGAAACACTGCATCCTCGAGCTCTACGACTGCGACAGCGCCAGGCTCGACGACGAAGCTTTCCTCAGGGACACCATCACCTCAGCAGCGAAACGGGCTGGTGCCACCCTGCTTAACCTGATCACCCACCGCTTCGAACCCCAGGGCGTGACGGGCCTGGCCCTGCTGGCCGAATCCCACATCTCGATTCACACGTGGCCGGAATCGGGCTACGCCGCCGTGGATGTGTTCACCTGCGGCGATCACACCATGCCTGAGCGGGCCTGCCAGGTGTTGGCCGACGAGCTCGGAGCAGGCAGACACAAGCTGACCAGCTTCCGCCGCGAAACCCCCTCCAGCGTTGCCGGCAGCGAGCGCGAGCCGGCCCTGGCTGCCTGAACCACCCTGCGCACAGCTTCCCGGCCGGCGGCTCGACCGCAGCCGGGCCGTGCTACGCCGACAGGACGCGATTCAGCTTGCCGCTCACCAGGCCCTCGAGATCCAGGCTCACGGCGCTGAAGCCCAGCGCCGTGAAGGCGTCGACCAGCTCCGTGCGGCACTCGGTATCCGACCAGCGCCGCAGAGCCTCGACCAGCTGATCGGCGGGCAACTCGATCCGGGCCGCCTCCCCCTGGCTGCGCACCCGGAGTTCCCGCCAGCCTTGCTGCCGCAACCAGTCCTCCGCGGCCGCGACCCGCTGCAGCCGCGCAGCGGTGATCGGCTCGCCATAGGGAAAGCGGGAGGCCAGACAGGGCTGGGCCGGCTTGTCCCACCAGGGCAGGCCCAGGGCGCGGGAGAGCTGCCGCACCTCGGCCTTGCCGATGCCCTGCTCGGCCAGGGCGAGCGCACCCCGGCCTCGCGGGCGGCCCGGATACCGGGGCGGTGCTCGCTGAGGTCGTCGGCATTCACACCGTCGAGCACCGGGGTGTCGGGGCGGCCCGCGGCCGCAAGCTCGGCAGCGAGCGGCCCCAGCAGCCGATGCAGCTCGCGCTTGCAGGCGTAGCAGCGATCCGCTGGGTTGTCGGCATAGGCGGGATCGCGCAGCTCAGCGGTGGGGATCTCCCTGTGACGGATCCGCAGCCAACGGGCCTGTTCGGCCGCCTCGGCACGCAGATGGGGCGCCAGGGCGGGGGACACCCCCGTGACCGCGAGTGCTCCATCGCCGCACTGCTCGACCGCGAGGGCCGCCACCAGTGCGCTGTCGACCCCACCGGAATAGGCCACCACCACGGCTGGTTGAGCGGCCAGCTGAGCCCGCAGCCGCTGCAGCGCCTGCTCCAGAGGAGCGGGCAGGCTCTCAAGCAGGCGGAACATCGGGCGAGGCGCGGCATCAACACAGGCTGAGCGGATCCTGGCAGGAACCGGCCCAGCGGTGAGCATCCTCAGCCGCCTCTTCGCCCCTGGCAGCCAGCCCTGCAACCTCCCGCCGCCGGTAACATCGCGAGGAGCCGGCGGTGTTCATGAGCTCCAGCACCCGATCGCCGCAGGCCCGGACCCAATCGCCGCAACGGGGCAGCGGCCGGGGAATCGGCATCCGCACGGCCGCCGACCGCGACGAGCGCGCCCACGGGCAGCTGCATGTCTACGACGGTGACGGCAAGGGGAAGAGCCAGGCGGCCCTGGGCGTGGTGCTGCGCACGATCGGCCTGGGGATCTGTGAACAGAAACGCACCCGGGTGCTGCTGCTCCGCTTCCTCAAAGGGCCGGGCCGCGCCTACGACGAGGACGCCGCGATCGAGGCTCTCCAGCAGGGCTTCCCTCATCTGATCGACCAGGTGCGCACCGGCCGGGGTGACTTCTTCACCGCCGAGGAGGTGACACCCTTCGATCGGCAGGAAGCCCAGCGGGGCTGGGACATCGCCAAGGGGGCGATCGCCAGCAACCTCTACTCGGTGGTGGTGCTCGATGAGCTCAACCCGGTGCTGGATCTGGGCCTGCTCGACACCGAGGAGGTGTGCCGCACGCTGGCCGCCAAGCCCGACGGCATGGAGGTGATCTGCACCGGTCGCGCGGCACCACGCCAGCTGATCCAGCTGGCCGACCTCCACTCGGAGATGCGCGCCCACCAGGGCGAGGGGGGGCTCGATGGCATCGAGATCTACACCGGCGAGGGCAAGGGCAAGAGCACCAGCGCGCT
Source organism: Synechococcus sp. GFB01 (assembly GCF_001039265.1). GTDB lineage: Bacteria > Cyanobacteriota > Cyanobacteriia > PCC-6307 > Cyanobiaceae > NIES-981. Next base: position 10,660 of record NZ_LFEK01000116.1, read on the forward strand.
GGGCAAGGCGCTGCAGGCGATCGGGCGGGGCATCAGCCAGGACAAGAGCCACCGGGTGCTGATCCTGCAGTGGCTCAAGGGGGGCAAGGGCTACACCGAGGACGCGGCGATCGCAGCCCTGCGCGAGAGCTACCCGCATCTGGTCGATCATCTGCGCTCCGGGCGCGATGCGATCGTGTGGCGCGGCCAGCAGCAGCCGATCGACTACGTGGAGGCGGAGCGGGCCTGGGAGATCGCCCGCGCCGCCATCTCCAGCGGCCTCTACAAGACGGTGATCCTCGATGAGATCAACCCCACCGTGGATCTGGAGCTGCTGCCGGTGGAGCCGATCGTGCAGACGCTGCTGCGCAAACCGGCGGAAACCGAGGTGATCCTGACCGGCCGCTGCAAGAACCGACCCGCCTATTTCGATCTGGCCAGCGTGCACTCCGAGATGGTGTGCCACAAGCACTACGCCGAGCGGGGCGTGAACCTCAAGCGAGGGGTGGATTACTGAACGGGCTCAGTAGCGCGGCACCTCCGGATCCACCTCCTGGCTCCAGGCGTCGATGCCGCCGCTCACGTTGATGCCCTCGATGCCGTGACGGCCCAGGGCCAGCAGCGCCTTGGCGCTGCGGCCACCGAGCTTGCAGTGCACATACAGCTTCTTGCCCTGCGCCAGACGTCGCACATCCTCGATCGCCTCGCCGCTCTCGATGCGATCCAGCGGCATCAGCACCGAGCCAGGGATCACCGCGATCTCGGCTTCCTGGGGATTGCGCACGTCCAGCAGCAGGATGTCCTCCAGCTGACCGTCGATCACCGTTTTCAGCTCCGCCACCGTGATGCTGGGCACGGAGCCGGCCTCCTCCTGGCCTGGCGCCGTACCGCCCACACCGCAGAACTCCTGGTAGTCGATCAGCTCGTCGATCTGCGGGCGTNCCGGGTGGGGGCGCAGCCTGAGTTCGCGGAACCTCATGGCCAGGGCATCGAAGAGCAGCAGCCGCCCGCTGAGGGTGGTGCCGATGCCGGTGATGATCTTCACCGCCTCGGTGGCCTGGATCACCCCGATGATGCCGGGCAGCACTCCCACCACGCCGCCCTCGGCGCAGGAGGGCACCATGCCCGGCGGCGGCGGCTCGGGGAAGAGATCGCGGTAGTTGGGGCTGTTCTCATCCAGGTTGAAAACCGTGGCCTGGCCCTCGAAGCGGAAGATCGAGCCGTACACGTTCGGCTTGCCCAGCAGCACGCAGNCGTCGTTGACCAGATAGCGGGTGGGGAAGTTGTCGGTGCCGTCGCAGACCAGGTCGTAGGGCTCGATTATCTCCAGAGCGTTCTCGCTGGTGAGAGCGGTCTCGTAGAGATCCACCTGGCAGTAAGGGTTGATCTCGAGGATGCGGGCCTTCGCCGATTCGATCTTGGGCTTGCCCACCCAGCTGGTGCCGTGGATCACCTGACGCTGCAGGTTGGAGTGATCCACCACATCGAAATCGACGATGCCGATGCGGCCCACGCCGGCGGCGGCCAGATAGAGCAGCAGCGGCGAACCCAGGCCACCGGTGCCCACACACAGCACCGAGGCGGCCTTGAGCCGCTTCTGCCCGTCCATGCCGATCTCCGGCAGGATCAGGTGCCGCGAGAAGCGGGCCACCTCATCGGGGCTGAGCTGAACGCCGCTGATGTCGGGAGGGAGCATGGCGATGAGTCATCCGGCCGGATGCGCAGACCTCCGGCACGATCAATCGTCCATTCTCCACGGCAACTGCAGCGGCGCGGCGGGCAGCGCACCGCACGGGTCCGGCAGCCACCAGGCCCGGCAGTCGCCTCCCTGGCCAAGGATCACCATCAGGGCAGGGCGAAACGTCAGCTCCAGATCGGTGCCGGAGGGTTGCGCATCGCTGTGCGGGTGGCTGTGGGCGGCGCCCAGCACCTCCAGGCCCCGCGCCCGTCCCCACTTCTGGGCCAGCAGCTGCTCGCGCGGATCGATGGCGAAGCGTCGGACCCGCTCGACTGGAGCGTCCCAGGCATTGCAGCAGGGCCAGATCCAGCGCAGCTGCCAGCTGGATCCCCGCCGGCAGCCGAGCAGCAGGGCACAACCCTCGCTGGGCGCCGCGGCGGCCAGCACCGCCTTCAGAACGGTGAGCACTTGGACATCCGTCCGCAGCTCGACTGGCACCGGCCCATCCACACCGATACGTTAAGGAGCGTTCCTTCCGGCGGCACCCCTGCTGCAGCCCATGATCGACACCACCACAGACATCCCCGACATCAAGGAGCAGGGCGCCGATTCAGCCAGCGACACCCACGCGGAGGAGTCGACCGTCAACTTCAGCGAGCGCTACGCCGAGATCCTCTCCAAGGTGAACAGCAGCCTCGACCAGGTCGACTGGAGCCAGATGGGGCGGATCGGCAAGGCGGTCGGCGTTCTGGTGGTGGTCATCGTGGCCCAGATCCTGATCAAGGGTGTGCTCGACACGATCAACCTGCTGCCGGTGGTCCCTGGTCTGCTGGAGCTGCTGGGTCTGGTGGTGGTGGGCCAGTGGAGCTGGAACAACCTCACGACCGGCGACAAGCGCGCTGCCGTGGCCAGCAAGCTGAAGACACTGCGCGAGGAGTACCTGGCTGAAGCCAGGCTGCTCCATCCCTGCTTCCCTGGCTGCTGACGGATCACCGCAGCAGCCGATCGATCACTGCCTGGGCCTGACGCTGATAGCCGCCGCCGAAGAGGTTCGCGTGGTTGATCAGGTGATACAGGTTGTAGAGCTCGAGCCGTTGCGGCCAGTCGGCCGGCAACGGCCATCGGTTCTGATAACCGGCGAAGAAGGCCTCGGGGAACCCCCCGAACAGCCGCGCCATGGCCAGATCCACCTCCCGATCCCCCCAGTACACCGCGGGGTCGAACACGGCCACATCGCCATCGGCCAGCAGGGCCGCATTGCCGCTCCAGAGATCACCATGCACCAGCACCGGGCTGCAGCTGTGATCGGCCAGCAGCTCAGCGGCCCGATGCAGCAGGGCCGCGGACCGGACGAAGGGACATCCCCGCTGGGCAGCGCGAGCCAGCTGAGGTGTCAGGCGTCGTTCCACGAAAAACCGCTCCCAGCGTTCCATCCAGCCGTTGGGCTGGGGTGAGGAGCCGATGAAGTTGTCGGATCCGAAGCCATAGCCCCGACCCGGCTCGCCGGCTGCGCTGGCACGGTGCAGGTCCGCCAGGGCGGCCCCCAGCGACGCCCAGGCTTCTCCCCGATGGCCTGCGGCAGCCAGCTCCAGCCAGCTCAGCAGCAGCACCGCCGCATCGCCGGTCGCTCCCAGTGCCAGCGGCTCCGGCAGCCGCAGCGGTGGTGTCGCCCAGCGGGCCAGGGCCGCCAGCCCCTCGGCCTCCGCGGCCAGCAGCGGCAGGGCCGAGGCGTTGTTGGTCTTGGCAAACACCCGCCGGCCGTCCGCCAGCTCGAGGCACCAGGCGCTGTGGATGCAGCCGCCGCCCAGCGGCCGCCGGGCCACCACCTCGCTGCCCAGCTGTCGGGCCACCCAGTCGTGCATCGGGCCGTGTCCGCCGCGGCCCTGCCAGCATGCCGCCATGGAGCAGTCCGGCGCCTCCAGCTGCGATGTGGTGGTGGTGGGTGCGGGCCTCGCCGGCCTCACGGCGGCAGCCCTGCTGGCCCGTGAGGGACTGGCGGTGGAGCTGCTGGAAGCGCACCACCAGAGCGGCGGCTGCGCCGGCACCTTCCGCCGCGGCCCCTACACCTTCGATGTGGGCGCCACCCAGGTGGCCGGGCTCGAACCCGGCGGCAGCCACCAGCGTCTGCTCAGCCACTTCGGTCTGCCGCTGCCGCACGCCACCCCGCTCGACCCGGCCTGCGTGGTGGACCTGGCCGATGGTCGCCCGCCGGTGCGCATCTGGCGCGACCCTGAGCGCTGGGCGGCGGAGCGCGAGCAGCAGTTTCCGGGGCGTGAGCCCTTCTGGCGCCTCTGCGCCGCCCTGCACGGTGCCAACTGGGGCTTCGCCAGCCGCGATCCTGTGCTGCCGCCCCGCAGTATCTGGGACCTGGGCCAGCTGCTGCCGGCCCTGAGGCCGGCCAATCTGGCCAGTGGCCTGCTGGCGGGGGCCACGGTGGCCGATCTGCTGACCCTCACAGGCTGCGGCGGCGACGGTCGGCTGCGCCGCTTCCTCGATCTGCAGCTGCGGCTCTACTCCCAGGAGCCCGCCGACCGCACCGCCGCGCTCTACGGCGCCACAGTGCTGGCCATGGGCCAGGCGCCCCTGGGTCTGTGGCATCTGCAGGGCTCGATGCAGGTGCTCAGCCAGCAGCTGGAGCAGGCCCTGGCCTGCCGCGGCGGGCGGCTGCGACTGCGTCACCGGGTGCTGCAGGTGCAGCGGAACGACGCCATCTGGCGGGTGCGGGGCCAGCGCTTCAGCCTGGGAGCCCGCGATGTGGTGCTGGCCCTGCCGGTGCAGAGCCTGCCTGCGCTGCTCGGAGACCAGCTGCCAGCGGGCTACCGGCAGCGCCTCACCAACCTTCCCGACCCTTCAGGCGCGCTGGTGTTCTACGGAGCCTGCGCCCGCGAGCGCCTGCCGGAGGCCTGTCCGGCCCATCTCCAGCGCGACTGGCCGGTGCCGGGGTCGTTGTTCGTGTCGGTGAGCCGGGATGGCGACGGTCGCGCCCCGGCGGGCCAGGCCACCGTGATCGCCAGCGTGTTCACGCCGGCCCGACCCTGGTTCGACATGGCCGACGAGGTGTATGGCGAGGCCAAGGCCGCGGCGATGGCCGGGGTGCAGAGGGCCTGCGAGAGCTGCTGGGCATCGCGCCGCAGCAATGGCTCCACGCCGAACTGGCCACCCCGCGTGGCTTTGCCCGCTGGACCGGCAGGCCCTTCGGCTTCGTGGGCGGGCTGGGCCAGCACCCCAGCCGCTTCGGACCGTTCGGTCTGGCCAGCCGCACGCCGCTGCCGGGCCTCTGGCTCTGCGGCGATTCGATCCACCCCGGCGAGGGCACCGCTGCCGTGGGGCTCTCGGCCCTGATGGCCTGCCGCCAGCTGCTGGCAGAGCGGGGGCGCTCGCTGCGGCTCAGCTGAGCGAGGCGACGAACTCAGGCCGCAGCGCGCTGGCCTGCTCCAGCAGCTGCTGCAGTGCCGGCCAGTCGCCCTGCTGCAGCAGCTGCTCGATGTGTTCGATCTGCTGGCGATAGCTGCCCAGCGCCGCCTGCACCGCCTCGCGGTTGCAGCGGGCCATCAGGGTGCCGAGCTGCGGGTTGCCCCCACCCACCCGGGTGGTGTCGGCAAAGCCGCTCGAGGCCAGGGTCCGCACTAGAAGGCTCAGGCCACTGGCGGCGCCAGCGCGATCGGCGTTGGTCAGCAGGGCCGCACTGGCGAGCACGGGAAGGTGGGAGATCAGCGCCACCGACCGGTCGTGCTCGATCGCCCCGCAGCGGATCCACTTGGCGCCCAGCAGCTCCGCCAGGGCCTGCACCGCTGCCAGCGCGGCCGGATCGGTATCGGCCTCCGGCGTCGCCACCCAGGGCCGGCCGGCGAACAGACCCGCCAGGCCCGCCTCCACCCCCGCCAGGGCTGTGCCGGCCATCGGGTGGCTGGCCACGAAACGCGGATGCAGCTCACGCCAGCAGGCCAGCACCGGCTGCTTCACCGAACCCACATCGGTGATCACCGCCCGCTGCGGCAGGGCCGCCACCAGGTCCGGCGGAGGCTCCAGCAGCCGATCCAGGGGCAGGGCCAGCACCACCAGGACGCAGTCGGCCAGCAGCGCCCCATCGGTGCTCACCACTGTGGCCAGTCCGCGTGCGCGGGCGCGCTCCGCGGTGGCCTCCCGGTGCACCAGAGCCCGCACAACGCGTCCGCGAGCCTGCAGATCCAGCCCCAGTGAGCCGCCGATCAGGCCCAGGCCGACGATGCCGATCGGCCCCACCGGCAGCGACGGAGCAGCGAGATCGGCCATGGCGGGTCGGCGGCTGGGGCCCAGCTTCCTACGATTCAGCCCATCCGGCCGATGGCGATGCTCGAAGCCCAGGCCCACCACCAGCTGAAGGCGCTGCTGCAGCGCGAGGGTGGTGAGCCGTGGCCCCATCACCTCACACTCAGCCGGCTGGTCGCCCGCAGCCTGCGCCGCGGCGACCAGACCCTCGTGCGGCTGGCACCGGGCAGTGATCCAAGCTGGCTGATCGGTCTGCTGGTGCCCCTGGCCCTCAGCGAGGCCCGCCTGGCTCTGGTGGTGAGTGACGCGCTGCGTCAGCGACTGCTGCGGGTTGAACTGCCTCGCCTGGCCGCGGCCGGCGGCAGCCTGTCGCTGTCGTGCCTGGAAGCGGATTTCGAGCGGCAGGAGGCACAGCACGCCCGCCTGTGGCTGCTCAGCCACGCGGACCTGGTGGGGCTCTGGCAGCACGGCCGGCTGGGGGATCGGCAGCTGGTGATCCCTGAGATCGAGCAGCTCGACGAATCGCTGCGCCAGGCCCTGGAAATCCGCCTCGCTCCGGAGCACTGGGAGCAGCTCGGACGGGCCCATCCCGCTGCCCGGGCGAGCCTGCTGGAGCTGCACGCCAGGCTCAGCCGCCGCGTGCTGGCGCAGCCCCAGCCTCCCCATCGGCTGGTGGCTCTGGCCGAGCACGATGAGGCCCCCCTGCGCCAGCTGCTGGCCCTGCTGCAGCCGCTGCCGGCTCCATGGCGGCGTTGGCTGGAGAGCGGCGGAGCAACCTGGGCCAGCTGGGCCCGGGTGGAACCCCAGGTGCTGCACTGGACACTGCATCGCCAGCCCCTCGAGCCGCTGCAGGTGCTGAGCGGCCTGCTGGAGGGCCGCGGTGCGGTGCTGATCGGCCAACTGGGGGAGAACCGGACCGACAGTTCCGGCCCAACCAGCAGCGGCAGTGAACGGGGACTCACCCCGACCGTGAGCGTGACCCTGGGCGATCCACCTCTGGCGGACCCCCTGCCGCTGTTTGCACCGCTGCGCCAGCCGCTGCCCAACAGCCCGGTGTTCGCGGAGCACCTGCTGGAACAGAGCCGGAGGCTCGTGCTCGGCCAGACCGGCCTGACGGTGGTTCTGCTCGACGATGAGGGGCTGCGGCTCGGTCTCACCAGCGCCCTCGCAGCGGAATTCGGCCGCCGGGTGGTGCACGAATCCACCGCACCGGAAAGCAACGGTGTGGTCTGCGCCCGTTGGAGCTGGTGGCTGGGCCACCACCATCGATTGCCCCTTCCCTGCCAGGTGGTGGTCGGCCTGCTGCCGATCGCCAGCCTCGAGGATCCCCTCACCGCTGCCCGGGTGCAGGCCCTGCGCCGGCTCGGGCGCGACTGGTTCCGGGAAGGGCTGCTTCCTGACGGCCTCAACCGGCTCCAGCTCGGTGTGGCGGGCCTGCGCCGCAGCGGCGGCCGGCTGGCGATCCTGGACGGGCGCCTGCGGGGTCGCAGCTGGGGGCGCCAGGTGCTGCGGGCCCTGGAGCCCTGGATCACCCTCAGCCGACTGCTGCCCCACTGAGGCGCCTTACCCTGGGATGCGCAGAGAATGCAGGCGGGATGGGCGAAGCGAAACGTCGCAGCAGCCAGGGACTTCCTCCGAAAACGCCGAAGCGCAGCGGCGACGAGGAGCGCATCAACGCCTGGCTGCCGCTGAACCGCCGGCAGGCCGATCAGTTCGTGAGCATCACCACGCGGGGCGCCTGGATCGGCATCGCCGCGCTGGCGGTGTTCTGGATCACGGTGCGGTTCATCGGTCCGGCAGCCGGCTGGTGGACCCTGGCCGACGGCTGAACAGGAGAGCAGGAGCCAGCTGGGAATAACCACTCGTCGGCAGACCGTCCCGACCAGGCGACTCGCGAATCCGAAAGAAAGCCTTAAGATCGGGTCACGATGTGACGCCTGGCCATGTTTCCCCGTCTGGCGGAGCAGTATCGCTCCGTTGTCCACGACCTGGTGATGAGCCTGCAGGCCCTGGCCAGCAGCCTGCAGGACCGCGGGCTTTGCGCCACCTGCTACGTGTGCGGTGATGGCCGTGATGGCCAGGGCGCCTCGTTCGTAGCCAACCTGGCCAACAACCACATGGTGCGGTTCCTGGTCTCGGACTTCGGCATCAGCTGGGTGGAATCTCGCGATGGCCTTGAGCTTGTGAAGCTCGAGGGCGCCGACGCCATCCAGGAGCTGCAGCGCGTCGCCNAGGTGCTCCAGAGCCCAAGCCCAAGCCAGGTAGAGCGTTCAGCCGGCCGCCGGTAGCTCATCCAGCACGGCAGCTCCACTGCCGGCTGCCGCCTTGGCCGCGGCGGCCAGGGGCTTCATCGAGTTGGCCGTGACCTCGGAACCTTCGGTGAGCTTGCGACGGGTGAGCTGCTCGATCAGCTCGCGCTGCTCAGGGTTCTGCTCCAGCCAGACGATGGTGTTGTCGCGACCCTGGCCGATGTTGTCACCCTCATAGCTGTACCAGGCGCCCTTGCGGGTCACCACACCGGTTTCCTCGGCCAGATCGAGCAGGCAGCCCAGGGTGCTGATGCCACGGCCGAAGAGGATGTCGAACTCGGCGATCCGGAAGGGCGGGGCCACCTTGTTCTTGGCCACCTTCACCTTGGCGCGGATGCCGTACTCCTCCGTGCCCCGCTTCAGCGTCTGAATGCGGCGGATATCGAGCCGCACCGAGGCATAGAACTTGAGGGCATTGCCACCAGTGGTGGTTTCCGGGTTGCCGTAGGTGACACCGATCTTCTGGCGCAGCTGGTTGAGGAAGATCACCGTGCAGCCCGACTTGCCGATGTTGCCGGTGATCTTGCGCATCGCCTGGCTCATCAGGCGGGCCTGGCTGCCCACCGCCAGATCGCCCATCTCTCCCTCGATTTCCGCCCGGGGGGTAAGGGCGGCCACCGAGTCGACCACCACGATGTCGACCGCGGCGGAGCGCACCAGCTGATCGACGATCTCCAGCGCCATCTCACCGGTATCGGGCTGGGAGACCAGCAGGTTCTCGATGTCGACCCCCAGAGCCGCCGCATAGACCGGATCGAGGGCATGCTCGGCATCCACGAAGGCCGCCACACCGCCGCGCTTCTGCACCTCGGCGATGGCATGCAGGGTGAGGGTGGTCTTACCGGAGCTCTCCGGGCCGTAGACCTCCACGACACGGCCCTTGGGGTAGCCGCCACCGAGCGCCAGATCGAGCGTGAGCGCACCGGTGGAAATGGTCTCCACCCGCATGCGGGAAGCATCGCCCAGCCGCATGATCGAACCCTTGCCGAAGTTGCGCTCGATCTGGTTCAGCACCAGGCCGAGGGCCTTGTCGCGCTCGGCCGAAGCGCGGGAATCGGCACCTGCGCCGGCGCCGGCAGCGGTGGAGGCGGGGAAGGAAGCGGCCTTGGAATCAGCGGGCATGACAGCAGTGGATAGCGGGGATACAGGCCGCAACGGGGATGCCCCGTTCAGGGAGCCATCCTGCGACCTCAGAGCAACAAGTGCCACCGTTCTGGGCCGGCGTCTCAAGTGAGCGGGGCAGGCGCACCGGAGCCGAGAACCCGACTTCCAGCCAGAGCAGCTTAGTACGAACGTACTCTAGCGGGTCAGGGCCAGTGCGCCAGGGGGGCTGCGAACCGATCCGGCGTCAGCCAGCGGATGCGATCGGGCAGGTCACGGCCATCAGCGGGGCCCAGATAGCCCCAGCTCACCAGGTAGCACCGCACCGGATCCAGAGCTCTGTCACGGCAGACCAGTTCGAGGGTGGGCCGGCGGTCTTCCACAAACCAGAGAGGGCGGCCCTCGGCCAGCAGGCGCCTGAGCACCTCCGGCTTGCTGCCCTGCTCATGGCCATGCAGTGCGCGTGGCTCCAGCCCGGCCGCCGCCAGGATGCGGCGGGCGAAGTCGCCTCCCTTGGTGGTGAGCACCATCCAGTCGGCCCNTTCCTCAGCCAGCCGCCTCAGTCGCTCCTCCACGGAGGGATAGAAGCGGTGCAGGGCCAGCCAGCCAGCCGGGTCCGTGGCGATGGCCCTGCCGCGCACCCGCTCCAGCGCCTGCTGGAGCTGCTGGGGCGTCCAGTTCCAGCGGGCCAGGGCCACCGGCAGGGCGGCCTCGTAGTTGGCCAGCAGGCCGGCCAGATCCAGATCCGGCCGGCCCAGTTCGGCGGCCATCAGCACCATCTCCCAGCCCTTGTGGATCAGGGGCCGCAGGGCTGCGAAGCCGTCGGGGGCATGCTCCGGCAGGGCGAGGCCGGGCAGCAGGTCGAGGGCGGCACGACGGGCCGACCACCAGTATTCCGGCATCCCGTCGACCAGCACGCCGTCGAAATCGAAGACCAGCAGTGGAGAACGGCTCACGACCGATGCTCAGGCAGAAAGGTTGTCCACCGGTCCGGGCCGTGCGGATGCTCGGGCCATGCAGGGGATCGGACCGTGCAGGCGATCAGGCGGGGCAGGCGATCAGGCAGGGAGCAGAAACTGGGCCGCTAGGATTCGAACCTAGGAATGGCGGGACCAAAACCCGCTGCCTTACCGCTTGGCGACGGCCCAACGCGCTGCAGGGATGAGCACCGAAGCGCCGTTCCGGGAGCACTTGGATAGTTACCCACAGCGGGGCGACCTTCGTCAACGCCTGAGGCCCGCCGGCCTCAGGCGGGGAACACCCGCAGCCGCTGCTGGTCGGCGTGACCGAACACCGCCGTGCGCAGGCGATAGCGGTCGGCCAGCTCAGCCTGCAGCTGGCGCACCCGCGCACTGCGGGGCAGCAGCTCCACGGGCTGGCCCTGGGCCAGCACCACCTGCTCGACCGCCAGACGGCACTCCTCCAGCGCCGCCAGATCGTCATCCGGATCAGCGAAGGCCGGTGCCTGCGGTGACCGCGCTCCGGCAGGGAGCCGCTGGTGGCGTTCCAGAAGCCGCTCCAGAGCACGCTGCAGCTGCGGCGGGGCCGGACTCTTGATCACCAGGATCGGCAGCCCCAGCTCCTGGGCCAGCCGCCGCACGTGGGGATCGCGGCCCAGTTGCTGACGGGCCGCCAGCACCACATCGGCCAGCTCCACGCTGCCCACCACCTGCACCGGGAGCTGGCGGGCCCGCACGACCTGCTCCAGCCCACCCCGGGCGATGCCGGCGGCGTAGACGCGCAGCGGGCCGGCCTCGATCGGATGGTGCAGCTCAGGCTCGGGCAGGGGCTGCGGCGCTGGTTCGGGAGCCGTCAGCCGTGCCGGCGGCCGGGTGAAGCGGGGCACCGCTGCGCCGAGCACATCGCTCAACGGCCGCAGCGGCCTGGCCGGGGTGGGCGGCGCCGGCGGCTCCGCCACCCGCAGGCGTCCCTCGCCGTCCAGCTCGCGCACCTGGGGGCGCACGGCCTGGCCCCGCAGCAGCAGGTCCACGGTCTGAGCCACATCGGCATGCACCAGCCAGCGACCACGGCTGTGGATCTCCACGGCCACCGGGAAGGTGGGCTCAGCAGCGCGCTCCAGAACGGTCTTCTGGCTGTGCCGGCGGCGGGCCTCCTCATCGCCGAGGGTCACCGACTGGATGCCGCCCACCAGGTCGGCGAGGGTGGGGTTCTTGATCAGGTTGGCCAGTTCATTGCCATGGGCCGTGGCCACCAGCATCACGCCCCGCTCGGCGATCGTGCGGGCCGCCTGGGCTTCGAGCTCGGTGCCGATCTCATCGATCACGATGACTTCCGGCATGTGGTTCTCCACCGCCTCGATCATCACCTGGTGCTGCAACTCCGGCCGGGCCACCTGCATGCGCCGGGCCCGGCCGATCGCCGGATGGGGAATGTCCCCGTCGCCGGCGATCTCGTTGCTGGTGTCGATCACGACCACCCGCTTGCCCAGCTCATCGGCCAGCACGCGGGCGATCTCCCGCAGGGCGGTGGTCTTGCCCACGCCGGGAGGGCCCATCAGCAGCAGGGAGCGACCGGAATCGAGCAGATCACGCACCAGGCCGACGGTGCCGAACACCGCCCGCCCGACCCGGCAGGTGAGCCCCACGATCTCGCCGCGGCGGTTGCGGATCGCACTGATGCGATGCAGGGTGCGCTCGATGCCGGCGCGATTGTCGCCCCCGAAGTCGCCCAGCTGCTCCACCACGGCCGCCAGGTCGCCACGCTCCACCACGGCCGTTCCCAGGGGGACCGCCCGGCCTGGATAGCGGGCCTCCGGCACCCGGCCCAGATCGAGCACCACCTCGAGCAGCTGCTCCCTCGCCTCGGCAGCAGCCAGGGCGTCGCGCACCGTGCCGGGGAGCACCGCCAGCAAACGCTCGAGGTCATCGCAGGCTTCAGCAGCCGGGCCGGACGGCGGAGGCGGCAGCACGGGGATCCCGGGGAGCACCCCCGGGCGGTTGGATGCATGACCGTTCTAGCCAGGGCCGCACCAGCTGCCGGGCCTGCCGCAGCGCCCGGACCCGCAGATCGGAGTCGTGCAGGAGGCTGGTGCCGCGCCGCTGGGCCTCCAGCAGCAGGGGCTGCAGGCTGCGGCGGGCCACGCCGCCGAAGGCGACGCCGCAGCAGCGCGCGGCCAGCCGGGGCTGACGCTCCAGCATTGGAAGGGTGCTGGCATTGGTGCCGCCGGCCAGCTGCAGCGGCCCCGGCGGCACCAATGCCAGCCGATCGGCCAGCAGTCGCACCGCCGCACGGGCGGCGCCCGCCCCCAGATCGCCGCTCATGGGCCGGCCGTCGAGCTGCCAGAGGGGCCGCCAGCCACCCTGTCGGAGCAGGGCGAAACGATGCCAGAGCTCCTCCGGGGCCACCTCCGCCGCAGCGCTCACCGCCAGCCGCTGCAGAGGCACACCGCTGGCCGCCAGCTGCTGCAGCCGCGCCGAGAAGGCACCGAGGCGGCCCGGCTGGGTGTGCAATTCGATCGCATCCGGCTGCAACGCCGCCAGCAGCGGCGCCAGCTCCTCCAACGGGAGCAGCTGCGAGCGCTCCTCGATGAGCCCCAGGGGACAGGCCGGCAGGCAGCGGCCGCAGCCATAGCAGCGCTCCGCGAGCACGCCGTTGACGGCGATCGCCAGGGCCGGGCACACCCGTTCACAGGGCCTCGGGCAGTCCGGCGGACAGCGCCCGGGATCAAACCAGGCCTTGCGGAAGTGGGGATCGGCTCCGTCGCTGAGGCTCACCATCAGCCAGGGCTGCACGGCGGCGGCGCCGCGCTGCCGCTGCGCCCAGGCCAGGCCGCGGCGGGCAGCGGCAACGACGGCCGGGTCGNCTGCCACATCCACGCAGTGCACGCCGGCCAGGGCATAGATGCCCACGAGGTCCTCGATGGCCTCGAGGTCCTGGTTGCTGGCACCGCAGATCAGCTTGACCCAGCTTCCCCCAGCGAGGGCCTGCGAGGGAGTCAGCTCAGGCGGCAACAAGCAGCTGCTCGAGGGGCTGCCAGCGCAGGGCCCGGGCACCGCCCATCTCCACCACGATCCGCAGACGTGGCTCCCGCCGGCACATCGACACCAGCGAGCCCAGCTCGCCCCTGGAGAGCACCTGACCCTCCAGCAGCCACAGCACGATCGGGCGGTCCCCCTCCAGCAGCGCCCCGAGCTGGGGCATCACCCGTTGCACCTCGCCCACGGCAGCGCCACGGCCAACGCTCTGGTGGCCGAGGTGGGGCGGCCGCACGCCGTGGAGTTGCAGCAGGAAAGCCTCCGGATCCCCGAGGCCGCGGGCCGAAGTGATCTGAGCCCGGTAGCCGGCGGCCCGCAGACGCCTCAGCAGACGCGTTTCGGCTCCGCCCTCCAGCGGGGCGAACAGGGCCAGAGCGCCGGCGCGTNCAAGGGCCTCTCGAAAGCCACGACCGGAGAGCAGCAGGGGCATCGCAGGCGTGTTGGGCTGGGCGAGAGTCTGGCAGGCGGAGTCACGTTGCGGGGATGAGGAGGCAGGGCCATCGATAAGGTGCCAGCCATAAGGTAAGATTGTTGGCTGTGCTTTGAATCCGTGCCCGTCCGCTAGCCGGGCCTCCGGATCGCTGCACCAGATCATCAGTGGTGGTGATCTTCCCCGGCTCCGGGAAACTGTCTGAACGCACCGACCAAACATTCCGTTGCGAGGTCCGGTTCCGACAAGTCCCAGCCGCCGCTGATCAGATCCTGATCCGCTGCGCTAGCGCCTTTCCAAGGTTCAGCCACGTTTCACAGCTCTGCTTCAGCAACGCCGGTCGTCGGCTCGCTCACGACCGGTGGTCCAGCTGGCGTTGTTCCTCTTCCTATGTCCATCGGCATTCTCGGGAAGAAGCTGGGCATGTCCCAGTTCTTCGACGACGAAGGCAGATCCATCCCGGTCACCCTGATCGAGGCGGGTCCCTGCCGGATCACCCAACTCAAATCCACCGGCACCGACGGCTACAACGCGGTGCAGCTGGGCTATGGCGACGTGCGCGAGAAGCTCGTCAACAAGCNGGCCCAGGGGCACCTGGCCAGGTCTGGCGACGGGCTGCTGCGCCACCTGAAGGAATACCGGGTCGAGACCCTCGACGGTCTCGAACTCGGTGGTTCCGTCACCGTGGCCGCCTTCGAGGCCGGTCAGAAGGTCGATGTGAGCGGCGACACCATGGGTCGTGGCTTCGCCGGCTACCAGAAGCGCCACGGCTTCAGCCGTGGCCCCATGACCCACGGTTCGAAGAACCATCGCGAGCCCGGCTCCACCGGCGCCGGCACCACCCCCGGCCGCGTCTACCCCGGGAAGCGCATGGCCGGCCGCTACGGCGGCAAACAGACCACCACCCGTGGCCTCGTGATCCTGAAAGTGGATGCCGAGCGCAATCTGCTGGTGGTCAAGGGTTCGGTGCCCGGCAAGCCCGGCGCCCTGCTCAACATCCGCCCGGCCAACCGGGTGGGCGCCAAGGCCGCCAATTGAGGAGGGAACCGATGGCACAGTGTGTTGTTCGCGACTGGCAGGGCAAGGAGGCCGGCAAGGCCAGCCTCGACCTGAAGGTCGCCAAGGAAAGCTCCGCCACCGACCTGGTGCATCGCGCCGTGGTGCGGCAGCTGGCCCATGCCCGTCAGGGCACCGCCAGCACCCTCACCCGCGCCGAAGTGGCCGGCGGTGGCCGCAAGCCCTACAAGCAGAAGGGCACCGGTCGGGCTCGCCAGGGCTCGATCCGCACGCCCNTGCGACCCGGCGGCGGTGTGGTGTTCGGGCCCAAGCCGCGCATCTACAGCCTGGCGATGAACCGCAAGGAGCGTCGCCTCGCCCTGCGCACCGCCCTGATGAGCCGCCTCGATGATCTGATCGTGGTCAAGGGATTCGGCGCCGGTCTCGAGGCTCCCAAGACCCGGGAGATCGTTTCCGGGCTGGGACGTCTCGGCATCGCCGCTGACGCCAAGGTGCTGGTGGTGCTCGATGCCCCGGCGGAGGTGGTGCGCAAGTCCGTGCGCAACCTCGAAACGGTGAAGCTGATCGCCGCCGATCAGCTCAACGTGTTCGACCTGCTCCACGCCAACAAGCTGGTGGTGAGCGAGGAGGCACTCGCGACGATTCAGGAGGTCTACGGCGATGGCTGAGCGTTTTGCAGGGCGGCTCGCGGATGTGATCCGCCGGCCGCTGATCACCGAGAAGGCCACCCGTGCCCTCGAGCTGAACCAGTACACCTTCGAGGTGGACCACCGGGCTGCCAAGCCCGACATCAAGGCAGCGGTCGAATCGCTGTTCGATGTGAAGGTGGTGGGTGTCAGCACCATGAACCCCCCGCGCCGCACGCGCCGCGTCGGCCGCTTCGCCGGCAAGCGCGCCCAGGTGAAGAAGGCGGTGGTGCGCCTCGCCGAGGGCAATGCCATCCAGCTGTTCCCGGAGTCCTGAGGGGTTAACGACACATGGCAATCCGTAACTACAACCCCACCACCCCCGGCACCCGCACCCGCGTCGCCAGTGACTTCGCCGAAGTCACCGGTCGGGGTCGCGAGCGCGGATTGGTGGTGGCCAAGCATCGCCGCAAGGGCCGCAACAACCGCGGCGTGATCACCTGCCGCCACCGCGGCGGCGGGCACAAGCGCCTCTACCGCATCGTCGACTTCCGCCGTGACAAATACGGCGTGAGCGCGAAGGTGGCGGCGATCCACTACGACCCCCACCGCANCGCCCGCCTCGCCCTGCTCTTCTACGCCGATGGCGAGAAGCGCTACATCCTGGCGCCCGCTGGCATCCAGGTGGGGCAGACCGTGGTGTCCGGTCCCGACGCTCCGATCGAGAACGGCAACGCCCTGCCCCTCTCGGCCATCCCGCTGGGTTCCAACGTGCACAACGTGGAGCTCTACGCCGGCCGGGGCGGCCAGATGGTGCGCACCGCCGNCGCCAGCGCCCAGGTGATGGCCAAGGAAGGCGACTACGTCGCCCTCAAGCTGCCCTCCACCGAGGTGCGCCTGGTCCGCCGTGAGTGCTATGCCACCCTCGGTGAGGTGGGCAACTCCGAGGTGCGCAACACCAGCCTCGGCAAGGCCGGGCGCAAGCGCTGGCTGGGCCGCCGGCCTGAAGTGCGCGGTTCGGTCATGAACCCCTGCGACCACCCCCACGGGGGTGGCGAGGGCCGCGCTCCGATCGGCCGCTCCGGCCCGGTGACCCCCTGGGGCAAACCGGCCCTCGGCCTCAAGACCCGCAAGCGGAACAAACCCAGCAACCGGTTTGTGCTCCGGAAACGTCGCCGCACCTCCAAGCGGAGCCGTGGCGGACGCGATTCCTGATGAACCACACCGCTTTGCTCGCCGTTTAAACCGCCATGGGACGTTCACTCAAGAAAGGACCGTTCGTTGCCGACAGCCTTCTGCGCAAGGTTGAGAAGCAGANCGCCGCCGACGACAAGTCCGTGATCAAGACCTGGTCACGGGCCTCCACCATCCTGCCGATGATGATCGGCCACACAATCGCCGTGCACAACGGCAAAACACATGTGCCGGTGTACGTCACCGAGCAGATGGTGGGCCACAAGCTCGGAGAATTCGCTCCGACCCGCACCTTCAAGGGCCACATCAAGGACAAGAAAGGAGGCCGCTGATTCATGGCAAACACCACTGCCAACCAAGCCCTGGCCCACGGCCGCTACATCCGCGGCTCGGCCTCCAAGGTGCGTCGGGTGCTCGATCAGATCCGCGGCCGCAGCTATCGCGACGCGCTGATCATGCTCGAGTTCATGCCCTACCGCTCCACCGGCCCGATCACCAAGGTGCTGCGCAGCGCCGTGGCCAACGCCGAGCACAATCTCGGCCTCGATCCGGCCACCCTGGTGATCAGCCAGGCCTGGGCCGACATGGGCCCGGTGATGAAGCGTTACCGGCCCCGCGCCCAGGGCCGCGCCTACACGATCCAGAAAAAGACCTGCCACATCAGCATTGCTGTGGCTCCTGCCACCTGACCCCGAGGACACCGACCGATGGGACACAAGATCCATCCAACCGGACTGCGCCTGGGGATCACCCAGGAGCACCGCTCCCGCTGGTACGCCCCCAGCAAGACCTATCCGACCCTCCTCCAGGAGGACGACCGGATCCGCAAGTTCATTCACAAGAAATACGGTGCCGCCGGCATCTCCGACGTGCTGATCGCCCGCAAGGCCGATCAGCTCGAGGTTGAGCTCAAGACCGCCCGCCCGGGTGTTCTGGTAGGCCGCCAGGGCAGCGGCATCGAGGAACTCCGCACCGGCATCCAGAAGACCGTGGGTGATGCGAACCGCCAGGTGCGCATCAACGTGGTCGAAGTGGAGCGGGTCGACGCCGACGCGTTCCTGCTGGCCGAGTACATCGCTCAGCAGCTGGAGAAGCGGGTGGCCTTCCGCCGCGTGATCCGCATGGCCGTGCAGCGGGCCCAGCGGGCCGGCGTGCTGGGCCTGAAGATCCAGGTGAGCGGTCGCCTGAACGGCGCCGAGATCGCCCGCACCGAGTGGACCCGGGAAGGCAGGGTTCCCCTGCACACCCTGCGGGCCGACATCGACTACGCCACCAAGCTGGCCAGCACCACCTACGGGGTGCTGGGCATCAAGGTGTGGGTGTTCAAGGGTGAGGTCCTGCCCGGACAGCAGGACAAGAGCCCCGTGGGCGTGGCGCCCCGTCGCCGGACCAGCCGGCAGCCCCAACAGTTTGAAGACCGCTCCAATCAGGAGTGATCAGGAGGCCTGAACCATGCTGAGTCCACGACGCGTCAAATTCCGCAAGCAGCAACGCGGCCGCATGCGCGGCGTTGCCACGCGCGGCAACACCATCGCCTTCGGGCAGTTCGCCCTCCAGGCCCAGGAGTGTGGCTGGATCACCTCGCGCCAGATCGAGGCCAGTCGCCGGGCCATGACCCGCTATGTCAAGCGGGGCGGCAAGATCTGGATCCGGATCTTCCCCGACAAGCCCGTCACCATGCGCCCCGCCGAGACCCGGATGGGTTCCGGTAAGGGCAACCCGGAGTTCTGGGTCGCCGTGATCAAGCCCGGTCGCATCCTGTTCGAGATGGGGGGTACCGACATCACCCCCGAGATCGCCCGGGAGGCCATGCGCCTGGCCCAGTACAAGCTGCCGGTGAAAACCAAGTTCCTGACCCTGGCGGATCAGGAAGCCGACCAGGCCGCCGAGGCCACCACCACCCAGGCCGCCGAGGCCGCCACCGTGGAGTCCTGACCATGGCCCGTCCCTCCATCGCCGACGTGCGCAAGCTCAACGACGGCGACATCAACGCTCAGATCGACGCCACCCGGCGCGAACTGTTCGACCTGCGCTTCCAGCAGGCCACCCGCCGGCTCGAGAACCCGCACCGTTTCAAGGAGGCCCGCATCAAGCTGGCCCACCTCCTCACGGTGCGGGGCGAGCGGCAGCAAGCCGCCACGGCCACTTCAGCCTCCTGATTCCCCCCGCAATTCCCATGGCAACCAAGGAACGGGTCGGCACCGTCGTCAGCGACAAGATGGACAAAACGGTGGTGGTGGCGGTTGAAAACCGCTTTCCCCACCCCATCTACAAGAAGACGGTGAGCCGCACCAAGCGCTACAAGGCGCACGACGAGGACAACAGCTGCAAGGTGGGCGATCGGGTCCGGATCACCGAGACCCGTCCCCTCAGCCGCACCAAGCGCTGGACCGTGGCCGAGGTGCTCTCCACCTCCGCCGCCAACTGAGGAGGACCGACCCATGATCCAACAGGAAACCTTCCTCAACGTCGCCGACAACAGCGGCGCCAAGCGCATCCAGTGCATCCGCGTGCTGGGCACCAACCGTCGCTATGCCCACGTGGGCGACGTGATCGTTGCCGCCGTCAAGGACGCCATGCCCAACATGGGCGTGAAGAAGTCGGACGTGGTCAAGGCCGTGGTGGTCCGCACCAAGGCCACCCTGCGGCGCGACACCGGCAACTCGATCCGCTTCGACGACAACGCCGCGGTGATCCTGGGCAATGACAACAACCCCAAGGGCACCCGCGTGTTCGGCCCGGTGGCCCGCGAGCTGCGCGAGCGGAACTTCACCAAGATCGTGTCCCTCGCCCCGGAGGTGATCTGAGATGGCAACCGCAACCCCCAAGGCCAAGACCCCGGTGCGCACCAAGATGCGCATCAAGAAGGGCGACACCGTGCAGGTGATCGCCGGCAAGGACAAGGGCAAGACCGGGGAGGTGCTGCGCACCCTCCCCTACGAGAACCGCGTGGTGGTGCAGGGGATCAACCTGCGCACCCGTCACGTCAAGCCCACCCAGGAGGGTGAAACCGGCCGCATCGTCACCGAGGAAGCGTCCCTGCACGCCTCCAACGTGATGCTCTACTCCACCTCCAAGAAGGTGGCCAGCCGCGTCGAGGTGGTCGTCGAGAAGGACGGCACCAAGAAGCGCCGCCTCAAGAAGACCGGCGAGATCATCGACTGATTGCTCCGCTCCCTTCACCCCATTCCCGTCCGCCTTCTGACCCCGACCAGAAGCGCACCCCCTCCCCCGTCATGTCACTGAAACAGCGCTACCGGGAGACGATCCAGCCGAAGCTGCTCAAGGATCTCAATCTCTCCAACGTCCACGAAGTCCCCAAGGTGGTGAAGGTCACCGTCAACCGGGGCCTCGGTGAAGCCGCCCAGAACGCCAAGGCCCTCGAGGCCTCGATCGAGGAGCTCGCCACCATCACCGGTCAGAAGGTGGTGGTGACCCGTGCCAAGAAGGCGATCGCCGGCTTCAAGATCCGGGCTGGGATGCCGATCGGCGTTGCCGTCACCCTTCGGGGTGAGCGCATGTACGCCTTCCTGGAGCGTCTGATTCATCTGGCCCTGCCCCGCATCCGCGACTTCCGCGGTGTCAGCCCGAAGAGCTTCGACGGCCGGGGCAATTACACCCTGGGGATCCGCGAGCAGATCATCTTCCCCGAGATCTCCTTCGACAAGATCGATGCGATCCGTGGCATGGACGTGACGATCGTGACCACCGCCCGTAACGACGAAGAGGGCCGGGCCCTCCTCCGCGAGATGGGAATGCCGTTCCGCAGCAACTGAGCCCTCCTCGGACCCGACCATGGCCAATCACGACCCGATTTCCGACATGCTCACCCGCATCCGCAATGCGAGTGAGAAACGTCATGAGACCACCCGCATCCCAGCCTCTCGTCTGCTGCGCAACATCGCCAATGTGCTGCAGCAGGAAGGCTTCATCGCCGGCATCAGCGAGGAGGGCGAGGGTGTGAAGAAGGAGCTGGTGCTGGAGCTCAAGTACAGCGGCAAGCACCGCCAGCCCACGATCCGCTCCGTGCAGCGGGTCAGCAAGCCCGGCCTGCGCATCTACAAGAACAACCGCCAGCTGCCCAAGGTGCTGGGCGGCCTCGGTGTGGCGATCATCTCAACCTCCAGGGGTGTGATGAGCGACCGCGACGCCCGCAAGCAGGGCGTGGGCGGCGAAGTGCTCTGCTACGTCTACTGAACAGGAAGGTTGATCCATGTCTCGTATCGGTAAAGCGCCCATTCCCGTCCCCGGCGGTGTCACCGTGACCATCAAGGGCCTCGATGTGACCGTGAAGGGGCCCAAGGGCGAACTCCATCGCACCCTGCCCGAGGGTGTGGCCATCAGTCAGGAGGGCGACAGTCTGCTGATCAGCCCGGCTGACGCCAGCCGCCGCTCCCGCGAGCGCCATGGCCTCTGCCGGACCCTCGTGGCCAACATGGTCGAGGGCGTGAGCCAGGGCTTCACCCGCAAGCTCGAGATCATCGGTGTGGGCTACCGCGCCGCCGTGCAGGGCAAGAAGCTGGTGGTGAGCGCCGGCTACAGCCACCAGGTCGAGATGGTTCCTCCCGATGGCGTCAGCTTCGCGGTGGAGAACAACACCACCGTGCTGGTCTCCGGCGCCAACAAGGAGCTGGTGGGCAATGAGGCCGCCAAGGTGCGCGCCATCCGGCCGCCCGAGCCCTACAAGGGCAAGGGCATCAAATACGAAGGCGAACGCATCCTTCGCAAGGCCGGCAAGACCGGTAAGAAGTGAGGTCTGCCCGAGCGCCGTTACCCTGACACCCCATGTCTTCCCTCTCCCGCAAGCAGCAGACCCAGAAGCGCCACCGCCGTCTGCGCCGCAACCTCAGCGGCACCGCCGAGCGTCCGCGTCTGGCTGTGTTCCGCTCCAACAATCACATCTACGCCCAGGTCATCGACGACGCGGCTCAGAGCACCCTCTGCTCCGCCTCCACCGTCGACAAGGAGCTCCGCTCCAGCGTGTCCACCAGCTCCACCTGCGATGCCTCCGTGGCTGTGGGTCAGCTGGTCGCCAAACGTGCCCTGGCCAAGGGCATCTCCCAGGTGGTCTTCGATCGCGGCGGCAACCTGTATCACGGCCGGGTGAAAGCCCTGGCTGACGCCGCCCGGGAAGCGGGCCTTCAGTTCTGATCCCTGCTCTCACCATGACCACAACCAACGACCAGATTCAGACCAGCGAGACCCCGGGAGCCGCCGACGTTCCCGCTGCGGCCGAAGGTCAGCAGCAGGAGCGCCGTGGCGGCGGCCGCGGTGAGCGCCGTGGCGACCGCCGCGGCGGCCGCGGTGAACGCCGCGGCCAGGAGCGCGACTCCGAATGGCAGGAGCGGGTGGTGCAGATCCGCCGCGTCTCCAAGACCGTGAAGGGCGGCAAGAAGATGAGCTTCCGGGCCATCGTCGTCGTCGGCAACGAGAAGGGCCAGGTGGGCGTCGGTGTCGGCAAGGCCGGCGATGTGATCGGCGCCGTGCGCAAGGGCGTGGCCGATGGCAAGAAGCACCTGGTCAAGGTGCCCCTCACCCGCCACAGCTCCATCCCCACCCAGAGCAACGGCCGCGATGGGGCCGCCAGTGTGCTGATCCGTCCCGCCGCACCCGGTACGGGGGTGATCGCGGGCGGCTCGATTCGCACGGTCCTCGAGCTGGCCGGCATCAAGAACGTGCTGGCCAAGCGCCTCGGGTCCAAGACCCCGCTCAACAACGCGCGCGCCGCGATGGAAGCCCTGGCCGCCCTGCGCACCCACAAGGAGACCGCCAAGGAGCGGGGCATCTCCCTCGAGCAGATCTACTCCTGAGGCCTCGCCATGACCATGAATCTTCAATCGCTCAAAGCCAACCCCGGCGCCCGCCGCCGCAAGCTCCGCAAGGGCCGGGGTATCGCCGCCGGTCAGGGGGCAAGCTGCGGTTTCGGCATGCGCGGCCAGAAATCCCGCTCGGGCCGGCCGACACGTCCCGGCTTCGAGGGTGGCCAGATGCCCCTCTACCGGCGCGTGCCCAAGCTCAAGCACTTCGAGCTGGTCAACGCCAAGCAGTTCACCGTGATCAACGTGGCCAAGCTGTCCGACTGCAAGGCCGGCAGCACCGTGAACCTCGACAGCCTGGTCAAGGACGGCATCGTCACCAGCCCCAAGCATCCCCTCAAGGTCCTCGGCAACGGAGACCTCACGGTCAAACTCACCGTTCAGGCAGCCGCCTTCACCGCCAGCGCCCGCGAGAAGATCGAGGCCGCCGGTGGCCATTGCGAAGTGATCTGACCACACCAGAGACCGGGTCGTGCTGCCCCTGCGCCCTAAGGTCTGAGCCGTCCGTGCGACTCCGGTCGCCGGACGGTTTTTTGCTGCCCTCGCCCAACCACGCGCCCAATCGCCATGCTCGTCAGTCGGGGTCGCAACCCCAGTGCCGCTGAAATCCTCAGCCAGCTCGTGCAGGCCAAAGGTCTGCGAGACCGGGTGCTCACCACCCTCGGGCTTCTGCTGCTGGTGCGCCTGGGCATCTACATCCCGGTGCCGGGCATCGACCGGGTGGCCTTTCAGGATTTCCTGTCCCGCGGCGGCCAGCTGATCGGCTTCCTCGACATCTTCACAGGAGGCGGCCTCTCCACCCTGGGCGTATTCGCCNTGGGCATCCTGCCCTTCATCAACGCCTCGATCATCATCCAGCTGCTCACCGCAGCCCTGCCCCAGCTGGAGGACCTGCAGAAGAACGAAGGGGAGGCCGGGCGACGCAAGATCGCCCAGATCACCCGCTACGTGGCACTGGNCTGGGGAATCCTGCAGAGCACCGTGTTCGCCCTGATCCTGCGGCAGTACGCCACGGCGGGCCTGGCTGAACCGGTGTTCGTGATCCAGACCGCGCTGGCCCTGGTCACCGGTTCGATGGTGGTGATGTGGATCAGCGAGGTGATCACCGAACGGGGCATCGGCCAGGGCGCCTCGCTGGTGATCTTCGTGAACATCGTGGCCACCCTGCCCAAGGCGCTGGGCTCCACGATCGAGCTGGCCCAGAGCGGCGACCGCGCCACGGTTGGCGGGATCGTTGTTCTGGCTCTCGTCTTCCTGGTCACGATCATCGGCATCATCTTCGTGCAGGAGGGCAGCCGGCGCATCCCGATCGTGAGCGCCAAGCGTCAGGTGGGTGGGGGTGGGGTACTGCCTGCCCGGCAGAGCTATCTGCCCCTCAAGCTCAATGCCGGCGGGGTGATGCCGATCATCTTCGCCTCGGCCGTGGTGTTCCTGCCGCTCACGATCGCCAACCTCACCCGCGCTCCCTGGCTGATCCAACTGGCCGGCTATCTCAACCCCAACAGCAGCACTCCCTGGCTGTATGCCNTGGTGTTCTTCACGCTGATCGTGGGGTTCGGCTATTTCTATGCCTCCCTCACCGTGAACCCGGTGGACATCGCCAGCAATCTCAAGCGAGGTGGCGTGGCGATCCCCGGGGTCCGCCCCGGATCGGCCACGGCGACCTACCTGGGGGGGGTGCAGAACCGGCTCACCCTGCTGGGCGGCCTCTTCCTCGGCGCGGTGGCGATCATTCCCTCCGCCGTGGAGGGCGCCACCCAGGTGCGCACCTTCCAGGGGCTGGGTGCCACATCGCTGCTGATCCTGGTGGGGGTGGCGATCGACACCGCCAAGCAGGTGCAGACCTACGTGATCTCCCAGCGCTACGAAGGCATGGTGCGTCAGTAGCCGCCCCAGCCCTCGGCTTCCACTTCGCGCCGCCGGGCGCTTCCCTCTTGCCGCCTGCCTGACTTCGATGAAGAATCGCCTCCTCTTCCTCGGCCCCCCCGGGGCCGGCAAGGGCACCCAGGCCCAGCAGCTGGCCTCGGTCCGCGGTCTGCTGCATCTCTCCACCGGTGACCTGCTCCGGGCCGAGGTCGCCGCGGGCACAGAACTCGGTCGACAGGCGGAGGCCGTGATGGCCCGCGGCGAACTGGTCAGTGATGCCCTAGTGCTGGCGATCGTGCGCGACAGGCTGGAGGCCCAGGCCGCCAGCGGAGGCGGTGGTTGGCTGCTGGATGGCTTCCCCCGCAACCTGGCCCAGGCCGAGGCCCTCGGCCAGCTGCTCGAGGAGCTGGAGCAGCCGATCGAACTGGTGGTGCTGATGGAACTCCACGACGCCGTGCTGATCCAGCGGCTGCTCAACCGGGGGCGCACCGATGACAACGAGCAGGTGATCCGCCACCGGCTCGACGTGTATCGCCAGCAGACGGCTCCGCTGATCCAGTACTACCGGGAGCGCGGCCTGCTGCAGCCCGTGGAGGCCGACGGTACGGTGGAGGAGATCGCCGCCCGCATCGGCACGGCGATCGACGGCACGGCCTGAGCGCCATGCCGGTTGACCTGTGTGATATGGTGTCGGTTTGCAAATTCGGAGAGACCACCACCCATGAAGGTGCGTGCCTCAGTCAAGAGAATGTGCGACAAGTGCCGGGTGATCCGTCGCCATGGCCGGGTGATGGTGATCTGCACCAATCCAAAGCACAAGCAGCGCCAGGGCTGATCGCCCCGGATCGCATCTCCCTTCCCGGCCCCATCCGGCTGGTGTTCCGCCCCAGCCGTCTGGGNCTCCCCCAATCCCCTGAATCGTTTCTGCCCGTGGCTCGGATTGCCGGCGTCGATATCCCGCGCGACAAGCGCGTTGAGATCGCTCTCACCTACGTCTATGGAATCGGGCTGACCCGCGCCCAGAAGATCCTTGCCAAGAGTGGCGTGAGCCNGGATACCCGGGTCAAGGACCTCAGCGACACCGACGTGCAGAAGCTGCGCAGCGCCGCCGAGTCCTTCACCCTCGAGGGTGACCTCCGCCGCCAGGAGGGCATGGCCCTCAAGCGTCTTCAGGACATCGGCTGCCTGCGCGGTCGTCGTCACCGCATGGGCCTGCCCGTGCGCGGTCAGCGCACCCGCACCAACGCCCGTACGCGCCGCGGCGCCCGCAAGACCGTGGCCGGCAAGAAGAAGTAAGCCCGGTCCACTCCGTGCAGCAGCCCTGCCGCAGATCCTCAGCGACCTGCGTCACCAGGGCCATCCATGTTCCCCGATCACCTCCTGCCCTGCGCAGGCCTTCAGCCATGGCCAAGCCCGCCAAGAAATCCGGCGCCAAGAAAGTCAAGCGCAACGTGCCCAACGGCGTTGCCCACATCCAGAGCACCTTCAACAACACGATCGTGTCGATCACCGACACGGCCGGCGAGGTGATCGCCTGGAGTTCCGCCGGCGCCAGCGGCTTCAAGGGAGCCCGCAAGGGCACTCCCTTCGCCGCCCAGACGGCGGCCGAAGCGGCGGCTCGCCGTGCTCTCGAACAGGGCATGCGTCAGATCGAGGTGCTGGTGCGGGGTCCCGGCTCAGGCCGCGAGACGGCCATCCGCGCCCTGCAGGTGGCAGGTCTGGAGATCACCCTGATCCGCGATGTGACCCCCCTGCCGCACAACGGCTGCCGTCGGCCCAAGCGTCGGCGCGTCTGAGTCGTCGTTGTCCCTGCCCACCGGGCTCTCACCATTCCCCCGACCCTTCAGACCGTGCTGCAATACCAGATTGACCGGATCGAGCACCAGGTTGCCGACGATCGGTCCCAGACCGGTGTGTTTCTGATCGGCCCACTCGATCGCGGCCAGGCCACCACTCTTGGCAACGCCCTGCGGCGCGTTCTGATCGGCGGCCTCGAGGGCAGCGCGATCACCGCCGTCCGCATCGCCGGTGTCAACCATGAGTACGCCACCGTTCCGGGCGTGCGCGAAGACGTGCTGGACATCCTGCTGAACTGCAAGCAGATCCCTGTCAGCAGCCGCAGCCGCGAACTCGAGATCGGTCGGCTGGTGGTCAACGGCCCAGCCAGTGTCACCGCCGGCGATCTGCAGTTCTCCTCCCAGGTTCAGGTGATCCACCCGGATCGGCTGATCGCCACAGTGGCCGATGGCCACAGTCTCGAGATGGAGGTTCATGTCGAGCGGGGTGTGGGCTATCGCCCCGTCGACCGCCACAGCGAGGACACCAGCGCCATCGATCTGCTGCAGATCGATGCGGTGTTCAAGCCGGTCAAGCGGGTGAACTACAGCGTTGACGAGACCGCCGTCGGCGAAGGAGGTTCCGCCCGGGAGCGGCTGCGCCTGGAGATCGAAACCAATGGCAGCATCACGCCTGACGATGCGATGGCCCAGGCAGCCAATCAGTTGATCGCTCTGTTCCAGCCCCTGGCCAGCCTGACCATGGTCGAGGAAGCCGGTCTGGAGCCCGAGCCGTCGGCCGAAGCCCAGATCCCTCTGGAGGAGCTCAATCTCTCGGTGCGCGCCTACAACTGTCTGAAGCGCGCCCAGGTCAACTCCGTGAGCGATCTGATGGGCTTCAGCTATGAAGATCTCCTGGAGATCAAGAACTTCGGCTCCAAGTCAGCCGATGAGGTGATCGAAGCGCTCGAGCGCATCGGCATCACCCTGCCCCAGAGCCGCACCAGTGCCTGAGCGGCACCAACCCCTGCCCGTCGTCACCGCCCCACCGAGGAGCCCAAGCAACCATGCGCCACCAANTGCCGAGTCCCCCAGCTGGGNCGCCCCTCCGACCAACGCAAGGCCATGCTGCGTGGCCTCACCACCCAGCTGATCCGCGAAGGTCGGGTGACCACGACCAAGGCCCGGGCCAAGGCCCTGCGCGATGAGGCCGAGCGGATGATCAGCCTCGCCAAGGACGGCTCCCTCGCCGCCCGCCGCCGCGCCATCGGCTACATCTACGACAAGCAGCTCGTTCACGCCCTGTTCGAGAAGGCCCAGGAGCGTTACGGCGAACGCAGCGGCGGCTACACCCGCATCATCCGCACGGTGCCCCGCCGCGGCGACAACGCCGAGATGGCGATCATCGAGCTCGTCTGACGGCCATCCGCCGCATCGCGATCTGCCTGCAGTACGATGGCAGCGCCTTCCACGGCTGGCAGCGGCAGCACAATGCCCCNAGCGTGCAAGCCTGTCTCGAGCAGGCGATCGCCGCTCTCGACCCTCAGGGACCAGCGCGCTGCACCGCCGCAGGTCGCACCGATACCGGCGTGCACGCCGCCGGCCAGGTGGTGCACTTCGACACCGCCAGTCCGATTCCGCCGACCCGCTGGCCCAAGGCCCTCAACGGTCGGTTGCCGACCGCCATCCGGGTGCGTGCCGCCGCCGGCGTGTCCGCCGACTGGCACGCCTGCTTCACGGCCAGCTGGCGCCGCTACCGGTACACCCTCTACAACGGCCGGGCCCCCAATCTCTTCCTGGCACCCTGGAGCTGGCATCGCTACCAGCACGAGCTGGATGAGGCGTTGATGCGTCGCGCCCTCGAAGGGATGCTCGGAGAGCACGACTTCAGCGCCTTCCAGCGCGCCGGCAGCGGCCGGGCCCACGCCCGCACCACGCTGCAGGAGGTGCTGGTGGAGCGCCAGGNTGATCTGATCACCGTGGAACTCCAGGCCAGCGGCTTTCTCTACGGCATGGTGCGGCTGGTGGTGGGGCAGTTGGTGGCCCTGGCCGAAGGCAGGCTCAGCCTCGAGGCCTTCGAGGGGCGCTGGCGGCAGGCCCGCCGCCAGGAGGTGAAGGAGGCGGCCCCCCCGCAGGGCCTCTGCCTGCTGCGGGTGGGATACCCCGAGGAAGTCTTCCCTAAAGCCGCCTGGTATGATTGCCAACCGCGGTTTCTGCTGGCGATCAGCGATCCGCCGGCACGGGTTCCACCGAGCTCCATTCTTCAGGTCCCTGCACCGGAAGCTTTGGACGGCACGGAGGCGAGCCGGCCAGGCGGTAAGGTCGTCTGAATGCGGACCTGTCCGCGGCCACGACCACCAGACCAGTCCTCTACGGCCTGCCGGTGCCTGACCAGGCGATATGAACAAGAC
>NZ_LFEK01000117.1 GCF_001039265.1 Synechococcus sp. GFB01
CGTCGTCCGCCGATCCCACCGCTCACCAGTTCCACGGTGGAGCTGAACGGTTCGCCCTCGCCCAGATCGCGCACCACGTGCAGGTAGCCGGTGCCGGTGGCGCGGCGGAAATCGAAATGATGATCCCCGTCGGGCTCGCTCACCAGATCGAGTTCCAGGGTGGGATTGCCCACGTAGCCCCGCACCGTGCCGTCGCGGCCGGCATCCACCATCAGGCCCCGCAGCGGTCCGTCGGAGGCGATGCGCAGGTTGACCCGGCCATGGGCCACCTTCATCGAACTGGCCAGCAGCAGGCCGGCCGTCATGGCGCGACCCAGCAGGGCGGTGGTGAGGTAGGAGAGCTGGTGGCGGCGCCGCGCGTAGCGACTGGCCACGGTGGTGGTCACCGCCACCAGGCGGATCCCACCACCGGCGGCGGTGGCCCGCAGCAGCTGGTCGCTCAACGCTCCCCCCTCAGCACGGCTGCATCGTACGGAGCTCCATCTCCCGCAGCGTGCCGTCGCCGAGCTGCCAACGGCGGTCGGCCAGGGGGCCGAACAATTCCGGTTCGTGGGTCACCACCAGCACCGCCCGCTGACGCGCCACGGCACGCAGCAGGTCCAGCACCTCGCGGCGCACCGCCCAGTCGAGGCCGGCCGTGGGCTCATCCAACAGCAGCACGCGGGCCTCGCGCAGCAGCTGGACGGCCAGGGCCAGCCTTCGCTGCTGGCCACCGCTGAGCTGTTCCGGTGGCTGCCGGAGACCGACGCTGCCCAGACCCACCTGCTCCAGCACCTGCTCCAGCTGCTCGGAAGGCAGGCGCCGCTGCCCCAGGCGCAGCTCCTGGGCCACGCTCAAGCCCAGGAAGTGGCGTTCGGGAAACTGAAACACCAGGCCGCACAGCCAGCGCCGCTGCCGCCCCGACAGGCGCTCCCCCTGCCACAGCACGCTGCCGGCGTCGGGTTCGGCCAGCCCGCTGATCACCTCCAGCAGGGTGGTCTTGCCGCTGCCGCTGCTGCCGGCCACCAGGCCGATCTCCCCCACCGCCAGCTGCAGGTTCACCTCGCGCAGCACCGGCTGCGCCGCCGTGGAAGGCTGGTAGCGGATGCCGCGCAACTCGAGCATGGCTCCAGCATGCCGTCCGACGAGCGTGTTTGATAGGGACCTGCTGCCCTGCTCCACGCCGCCATGGACGTGCGCTTCCGCGAGGTCGATCCGTTCAACTGCTGGATCTGGCTGCGCTTTGCCCACCCTCCCGGCCAGGGGGAGCGGGGCTATGTGGAGACGGCCTTCGACAGCTGGTTCTTTCTCGGCAAGCTGGGCGGCTTCAACGCCGAGAATCTGCAGGCCCATGAGGAGGGGGCCGATCTGAGCTGGATGGCCTACGACGGCGACGGCGCCGAGCAGGCCATGCCCGCGCTGATGCACAACATGGGCCCGTTCGACTATCAGGGGGAGTGGGGCCGCTGCTGGGTCGATCTGGGCACCAGTGATGCCCTGGCGCTCGATGTGCTGATCAACACCCTGCGCCAGCTCGACCGCGATGTGGTGGAGATCGAGGAGCTGGTGATCGGCGGGGTCAACGACGACTGGCCGGTGGAGGAGCAGGACTCCGCCCTGTTCCCCCTGTTCGGGGACGGGGCCGAGGCGTCCGATCGCTGAGCGGGGGGTGGCCCGCGAATGGCGCCGTTTGCTGCTGGACCCCGCCCGCTTCGCCGCCGGCGGTGATCTGATCCTGGAGCCGGGCGAAGCCCATTACCTGCGTCGCGTGCTGCGGCTGCGCCGCGGTGACCGTTTCGCCGTGGTGGATGGTTGCGGCCATCTCTGGAGCGCCGTGCTCGATGAGGGCGATCGTGCCCGCCTCGAGCAGCCCCCGGGCGCCCCCCTGCGCAGCGAACCGGCACCGAGGCCGCAGCTGGAGCTGCTGGTGGCACCGCCCAGGCGCGACGGCGACCTGCTGCTGCGCATGGCCTGTGAGCTGGGTATCGACGCCATCACCCTGGTTCAGGCTCAACGGCGCGTGGCGCCGCCCACCAACAGCGAGCGGGCCCGGACGATCCTCCGGGAGGCCTGTGAGCAGTGTGAACGGCTGTGGGAACCCCGTCTGGTCCTTGATCGGCCCCTGCAGGAGGCACTCTCCGGGCCGACTCCGGGTGATCTGGCGCTGCTGGCCACAACCCGGCAGGTCGGTCTGCCTGCTCTGCAGACGCTGCTTGAGCGGCACCGGTGCGCTGGGGAGGCGTCTCCTGGGCGGGTGCGGCTGGCGATCGGACCGGAGGGTGGCTGGAGCCCCCCTGAAGAGGAGCATGCCCTCGCGCTGGGCTGGCTCCCCGTGAGTCTGGGAGAGAGGATCCTGCGCACCTCCACCGCGGCGGTGGCGGCAGCGGCACTGCTGGGGAGCTGGCGCGAGTCGCTGTCCGGCGGCGCCTAGCTGCGGAAGAGGCTGTCGCCCATGGCCTTGAAGCCGGCCAGGTTGGCACCGGCACGCCGGCGGGCACGGGGCAGGGCGTTGGCGGGATTGAGGCACTCCGGCGCGAAGGTCGCCTGGCTGGGGGCGGGGCGAGCCTCCTGGGCGGCGCGCAGCTCGGCGGCGATGGCCTCGGCGGTGGTCAGCACGGGTTGGGCGGGCTCGCTGGACGGTGCAGCGGGGCTGGCTTCGGGCTTGGCGGGGGTGCTCTTCGCCGCCGGAGTGGCGGCTGCAGCGGCCGCGGGCTTCTCCTGCTGAACCGCCACCTGCACCGGCTGGGCGGACTGACGGCTGGTCTGATCGCCGCTCAGGTCGAGGAAGAAGGAGGGCTTGCGCTTGAACACCATCGGCCCGCAGGGAAGCTGGGCTGATTATCCGCCCTGCCCGGTCGATCCAGCCCCGACCCGTAGGCCTGCGCAACACACAGCGCCCCAAACTGGAGGCCATGCCGCCGCCGTTCCGCTGACGTCGACCCCGTTGCCGATCCTGTCTGCCGATGCCCAGTGGCTTCAGGCCTGGCTGGTGAATCTGCTGCTGATCAGCCTCGCCCAGCGCCTGCCGCTGCTGACCACCGCAGGCTGGGTGCATGCCGGAGCCCTCGGCACGATCCTCTGGGGTTGCCTGGGTCCACGCGCCTGGCTGGCGGTGGTGCTGTACCTCGCGCTCGGGTCGCTGGTGACCCGCCTCGGCTTCCGCCGCAAGCAGGCCCTGGGCCTGGCGGAGGGGCGGGGTGGCCGGCGGGGGCCGGAAAACGTTTGGGGATCGGCGGCTACGGGAGCCCTGCTGGCCCTGGCGGTTCCCCTGCTGCCTGCTGCGCTGACCCCCCTGCTGCTGGTGGGCTTCGCCGCCAGCTTCGCCGCCAAGCTGGGCGACACCTTCGGCAGCGAGGTGGGCAAGCGCTGGGGCCGCCGCTGCGTGCTGATCACCACGCTGAGGCCGGTACCGCCCGGCACCGATGGGGCCATCAGCCTGGAGGGCACCGCCGCCAGCCTGATCGGCAGCGCCCTGATGGCCGCCCTGATGCTGGCGCTCGGGCTGCTGCCGGGCTGGCCGCTGGTGGCCCTGGTGGCTCTGGTCGGTCTGCTGGCCACCCTCCTGGAGAGTGTGCTGGGGGCGAGTCTGCAGGGCCGCCTCAGCTGGCTCAGCAACGAGCTGGTGAATGCCCTTCAGACGGCCGTGGCGGCAGCCTGGCCATGGGTTGGCTGCTGCTGGTCGGCTGGCCGGCCGCCCGCTGAAGCATCGTCAGCAGTGCCTCCCCCTGGCGGCGGGTCTCCGCCACCCCCTCGCCCAGCTCCTGCGCCAGCTGGCGCCAGCTCAGTCCCTCGATCCAGTGCCCCACCAGCAGTCGCTGCTGCCGCGGGGTCAGTCCGGCCAGCTGACGGTGCAACCAGGCGCGCTGCGGGTCCGCCGGCGGCGGAGGCGGGGCGCTCAGCTGATCGATCAGGCACGCGCCATCGGTTTCGTCGCCTGGCCCGCTGCAGGGAGCGTCCAGGCTGCGCAGCCTCAGGGCGCGCTGCACCGCCGCTGCTTCCTCCAGCTGGGCGGTGGTGCAGCCCAGCCCGGCCGCCAGTTCCCCGAGCGATGGCTGCGGCCGGCCCGCTGCCCGCAGCAGCTCCTGGTGCCGCCGCGCCCGCTGGTGGAGTTCGCGCAGTCGGCGCGGCGTGTGCAATCCCTGCGACTGATCGCGAAGGCCGTGCAGGATCGCTCCGCGGATGTAGGGCACGGCGAAGCTGCTGAGCCGGCCATTGCGGTTCAGGTCGAAGGCTTCCACGGCTCGGATCAGACCCAGAACCCCCATCGAAACCAGATCCTCAAAGGGTTCGTTGCAGCGCTGGCGCTGGCGTTCGGCCACCATCCGCACCAGCGGCAGGTTGGCCGTGATCAGGGCATTGCGCCAGCGCAGCCAGGCGCGGCGGTGGGTGGAGCGCCCCATGGCCTCGAGCAGGGCGCGGTTGCTGACCTGCAGTGCGGCGGTTTCGGGGTGGCTGGGGAAGACGGCGAGAGAGGCAACCATGGCGGAGCGACATCCGTGTCTTCACGGTCGATCCGGCAGCCCCCGGCCCACCTCACCCGCCGGAGGGAAAACGATCACCCGATCGGGTGATGGCGGCGGAAACGCTCCGGCGGCCCCGTCAGGCGGCCGTCACGCTGGCGCCGGCGAGCGGCTGCAGGCCGGCCCAGTCGAGCAGGGCGGGCCAGCGGCGGATCCGCTCGTAGACCTGGCCATGGCCGTCGCTGTTGAGGTGCAGCCCGTCGCTGCCCAGCCACTGCGGCCAGTCCGGATCGGCCAGCAGGCTCTCGAGCAGCGGCAGGAAGGGCACATCCGCCTCCAGGCAGGCCTCCTCCAGCAACCTCTCGTAGCGGTGCACCTGCTCCAGGGAGTACCAGAGCACCTCGGCGTAGGGCATGGCGGCCTCCTCCACCGGCGTCAGCCCGATCACATGCACCGGCGCCAGCTGGCTCGCGCGCTGCAGCAGCTGCTGCAGGCCGAACAGGAAGCCCTCGGCGTCGAGCTGGTGTCGGCCGTCAGCCCGGCCGACCCGGGCACTGTCGTTGAGACCGATGCCGATCAGGATCCCCTGCGGCAGCTGCCGGCGCAATTCCCCGCGGCGGCCCACCTCCGCCTCCAGCCGGGCGGCAAGCCGCTCGAGGCCATCGCCCCGCACGCCCAGGTTGTAGACCACGGGCCCGCCGGAGAACTCCATCCAGTGGCGCCGCAGCCGCTCGCACCAGCCACCCTCCAGGGGGTCGCCCCAGCCGAACACGCCGCTGTCTCCCAGCACCACCAGCTTGGGCTGCGGCCGCGATGGCGACTCGGACGGGCTGATCACGCTGGGGCGGCTGCTGAAGGGTCGGCCGGGCTGGCGGGGCCGAGCAGTCGCTGGCGGGCCCGGTCACTGAGATCCTCCCCCAGCAGGGTGAGCAGCACATAGGCCAGCAGCAGGGCGGCCAGTTGGTCCCAGGCGAAGCCGCTCAGCGCCTCCAGGAGCTGACTGCCCAGGCCGCTGGCGCCCACCAGACCCACCACCACCGATTCGCGCAGGATCACATCGGCGCGATAGGCCCCGTAGGCCAGATAGGACCTGGCGAGACCACTGAAACGGCCATAGAGGAGGGCCAGACGGGGGCCGCAGCCACCGGCCTCCAGCGCCTGCTGCGGCCCGGCATCGGCATTGGCGGTGGCTTCCAGCAGCAGCCTTCCGAGGATGCCGAGGTTGTGGAACCCCAGCGCCAGGGCTCCGGTCAGCACACCGGGCTCCAGCACGAACAGCAGCAGCAGGGCGGTGAGGGGTGGTGGCCACAGCCGGCCCAGGGCCCAGAGCCCCTGCACCGCCAGCCGCGCCATGGGCCAGGGCTGAACCAGAAGCAGCAGCAGGGGCGCGCAGCCCACGGCCAGGGCCGCGGCCAGAACTGTGAGCATCACGGTGCCGGCGATCAGGCGGGGCCAGGGGAGATTGGTCACCCCTGGCCAGTCCGCGGTGCCCATCGGCGGCAGACCCTGCCAGTGCAGCAGATCGGCGGGATGCACCTGCAGCAGCCAGGCCACGACCACCATCAGGGGCAGCAGCAGCAGAACGGCCAGCAGCACCTCCCGCCCCTGGCGTCCCACCGCCGCCGGCGCCGCCGCGAAACGCAGCGGCATCGCCCAGCGTCGCCGCAGAGCACTCACCAGGGCCTCGAGCAGCAGCATGGCCAGCAGCAGCACCCACAGACCACTCCAGAGCTCGCGGAAGGCCAGCGACTGCAGGGTCAGGCGCAGCTCGGTGCCCAGCCCGCCCAGCCCGAACACCCCCAGCAGGGTGGCGCTGCGCAGGGCGCATTCGAAGCGGTACCCGCCGTAGCTGAGCAGCTGGGGCAGCAGCGCCGGCCCCAGGGCGGTCAGCAGCGCCGCCCAGGGGCCCGCCCCCCCGCTGCGCAGGGCCTCCAGACCCTGCTGCGGCAGGTTGTCGAGCTGATCGCTCACCACCCGCGCCACCAGCGCGCCGAAGGGCAGGGCGATCGCGGCCACCGCCACGGCCGGGTCCATCCCGATCAACTGGAGCAGCAGCAGGCCCCAGAGCAGCTCGTGGATGGCGCGGGGGATGGCCAGCAGCCTGCGGATCAGCAGCGCCGGCCAGCGCACCCCGCAGACGGCGTGCCACACCACCCGGGCGCTGGCCACGCCGAGCACCAACCCCAGCACCAGGCTCGCGGCCCAGCCCAGCAGGGCGATGCCCAGGGTCAACCCGAGACCACGCAGCACAGCTTCCAGCACCACTGGATCGAGCGAGGGCTGCAGCGCCGCCAGAGCGAACTGGCCGATCAGCTCCCAGCCGCCGCCGTGCGCCAGGCCCGGCAGCCACAGCGCCAGCGGCAGCAGGATCAGGGAGGGCAGCAGCAACCACAGCGGCGCCGCCGGACGGGGCAGACCCCGTTCCCAGGACGGAGCCGTCGTCATCGCGGGCCGGCTCCGGCATAGAGAGCATCGAGCTCCCTGCTCCCCACGGCCGCAGCCGCTCGATCGATCATCACCCGCCCATGGCGCAGCCCCACCACCCGATCGAAACCGGCCAGCAGATCGGGCCGATGCAGGCTGAGCAGCAGCGCCCGCGGTGCCTCGCCCTGACGCAGCAGCAGCTCCAGCAGCTCCCCTGCAAGGCGTGGATCCAGGCTGGCCAGGGGTTCATCGGCCAGCAGCAGCAACGGCTCCTGACGCAGCAGGCGGCCCAGGGCCACGCGCTGGCGCTGCCCGCCCGAGAGGGCCGCCACCGGCTGGCCGAGCAGGGCCGGATCGAGGTCGAGCTGCAGCAGCAGCTGCCGGCAAGCCGGCGTGTCGAGCGGCAGCAGCAGGTTGAGCAGTGCCTGCGGCCAGCCCCAGCGGGCCAGCCGGCCGGCATTGAGGTTCTGCTGCACGCTGAGCGGTTCGATCAGCCGCAGGTCCTGCCAGAGGGTGCCGATGCGACTCTGCTGGAGCCGTCGCCGCCGGCCCGGCCGCGCCGGCGCCTCCCCCTGCCAGAGCACCTCACCCTGGCTGGGGCGCAGCAGACCATTGGCCACAGCCAGCAGGGTGCTCTTGCCGGCACCGCTGGNTCCCAGCAGCGCCACCCGCTCACCCGCCTCCAGGCGCAGCGACACGGCATCGAGGCGTGGCGCCCGTCTGCCGGCCACCGTGATCCCGCGCAGTTCCAGAAGGGCCGTCACCGCGATCAGGTCAGGGTGAGGCGATAGACGATCAGGGCCAGGATCAGCGCCACCAGACTCATCTCGAGCAGGTCGGGACCACGGGGGTTCATCGCTGTCTCACGGAGACCGCCGTTCGAGGCGTTCAGCGGAGGGAAGGGCCAGCGCCAGCGCCAGCAGGAGGATCTCGACCAGCATCTGGCCGTTGCCGAAGGCGATGAAGGCCAGATCCAGAAACGCGATAGAGCGCAGGAACAGGGACCAGGCTTCGTCACTTTCACGGCTGGCCCGGTTCCAGAGCACCAGGCCGGCCAGCAGCAGCACCAGATCGATCAACCAGAGCATGGGCCGCGGCCACGGCAATGTCCTGATTCTGGATGGCGGTGAGGCCGGCCGGCTGCGCCTTGTCAGCGGATCTTGCCGATTTGCCGTCCCACCTGCTCGATGCGTGTGTAGTCGCCTGCCTTCGCGCCGGTGAACTGCTGAGCCCCGAACAGCTCCAGGATCTGCTTCTGCTGAGGATTGCTCGGCCGCCAGCTCAGGATCGCGCCGCGCAGCTTCGCCGTGAAGCCGGCTCCGAAGCGCCGGTCGAGATCGGGCTGGCCGATCCAGTGGTAGTCGGGATAGCCCGGGGTGCGCCAGAGCGCGAACACCTTGCTTCGGTCGGCCTTGCCGCTGCGCAGGTTGGCTTTCCAGACCTGCTCGTTGACCACGCCGGCGTCGTAGGCACCGCTCTGCACCAACGCGATCGTGGCGTCGTGACTACCGCTGAAGCCCGGTGCACCGCCGGCGAAGTCGCTGAGTTTCACGCCAGCCTGGCTGAGGAAGTACTGCGGCATCAGGCGGCCGGAGGTGGAACTCTCCGAGCCAAAGGTGAAGCGCCTGCCCTTCAGTTCCGCCAGACCCTTCTGGTTCATGAACGGCTTCAGCCCGCTGCGGCGGTTGGCGATGAACACGCTGTGGAAGGCGGCGTCGATGTCGCGCTGGGCGATCACCTGGGCCCCAGGCTTCTGCAGCCGCGCCTGCACGCCGGTGAGGCCTCCGAACCACACCAGATCGAGGTTGCCGGTGCGGAAGGCGCTCACGGCGGCGGCATAGTCGGTGACCGGCACATACTGCACCTTCACCCCCAGCTGGCGGCTCAGTTCGGAAGCCACCTGGCCGTAGAGGCGGTTGAGCTTCTCGGGGTTCTGGTCGGGGATGGCGCCGATGCGAAGCAGCTTCTGCTGAGCCTGGGCCCGCCCCAGCAGGGCGATGCCGGCCGAGGGGCTGGCGGGGCCGGCGGCGGACGGATCGGAGCCGAAGGGAGCGGGGATCGACGGGACGACCGCCGGCAGGCAGGCCAGGGCAAGGCCCGTCAGTGCGGCGGCCCAGCGTTCTCGGGTGGTCATGGCAGCGAGACCATCAAACAAACGCAATGATGGTGACCGATCCGCCGCGGAGCTGAAGCGAACAGTGCCAGTGGCGCTCAGTGGCGCTCAGTGGAGTTGTCTGTGGCGCTGTTCCGTGAAGACTCCGCACGGTCGGCCAGGTGGTCGCCTGAGGCTGCCAGCCTGCCTGGAGCGGCCCACTGATGGTTCCCCATGCCGTTGCCTCTCCAGCCGACCGACGCTCCGGCCAGGGCGCTGGCGGCTGATCAGCGGTCGTTCGCCCTTGCCGTGAGCGATGCCGGCTGAATCCCCTTCCGCCCTCACCCTGCTGGAAGGCCTGCTGCAGCCCCCGCCTGCGGAGCCTTCCCGGCTTCAGCGGCTGCTGCCCTGCAGCGGCACCCTGATGCACCTGAACGACCCGGCCCGCAGGGGGCATCACCTGCTGCTGCCGCTGCTGATCGGCTGTCGCAGCCTGGCCCAGGTGATCTTCATCAACAATCCCCTCACGGGCGCTCTCCTGCTGGCGGCGTTCCTGCTGGAGTCCCCCTGGATGGCGGTGCTTGCCGTGGCGGGCACCGCCGCCGCCAACCTCACCTCCCGCAGCCTGGGCCTGGATCGCAGCCTCCGCCACCAGGGCATCTATGGCTTCAACGGTGCCCTGGTGGGCTGCGCCGGGGCCGTTCTGGGTCGGGGCGGGTCCTTGCCCCTTGCGGGGTGGCTGGTCCTGGTGCTGCTCGGCGGCTGTCTCACCACCCTGATGCTGGAGGGCTGGCGGCGCAGGTTCCATCGCCGCGGCGCCCTAGCGCCGCTCACCCTGCCGTTCTGTCTGGTCACCTGGTTGCTTCTTCTGCTGACCGGCGGGCTGCCGGTCGCGCCGCCGGATCCGGCGGCAGTGCCGGTCGCTGGAAACCTGCCGGCCCTGCTGCTCGGCCTGCCGCGCAGCTTCGGTCAGGTTTTCCTCTGCTCCGGCCTGGGCAGCGGCGGCCTGGTGCTGCTGGCCA
Source organism: Synechococcus sp. GFB01 (assembly GCF_001039265.1). Classification (GTDB taxonomy): domain Bacteria; phylum Cyanobacteriota; class Cyanobacteriia; order PCC-6307; family Cyanobiaceae; genus NIES-981. The sequence goes on from NZ_LFEK01000117.1 coordinate 9,978, forward strand.
CTGCCCTGGCCAGTCCCCTGGCCGCAGCACTGGGCCTGCTCGGCGCCGGCGTGGGGATGGCGGGCGCCTGCTGCTGGGCGTGGATCCGGCTGCGGTCGCTCAGGGCCTCTGGGGCTACAACGGCGTGCTGGTGGCCATCGCCCTCGGCGGCATCTTTCACGCTCCGACCCGCCGGAGCCTGGTGGCTGCGGTGGTGGCTGCGGCGCTCGTCACCCCGCTCGGTTTCGTTCTGCGGGCCGTGCTTCCCGGCCTGCCCCCGCTCACGCTCGGCTTCGTGCTCACCACCTGGATCCTCCAACTGGCGGTGCGCCGCACCCTGCCGGCCCTGATCCCCGTGTCGCTGCATGCGGTCGTCACCCCGGAGGAGCATCGCGAGCGCTATCGCGTGGCCCGGGCGGTGTTCCGGAGCTTCCGCGCCAACCTGCGCCGCAGACTCGACGGCCGTTCCCCCGATCCCATCACCCCNTGCGGCATCGCACCTGACGCGTCAGCGCATCCGCCTGCTGTTCGGCCGCTTCGACCGTGATGCCGATGGCGCGCTCAGCCTCGCGGAGCTGTGCCGGGGGCTGGGGGNCACGGGCCTGGCCGAGGCCGCCGAGGGGGCGCACGGCAGCAGGATCGGCGCCCAGCTGGAGCGGATTGTCGATGCCATGGACCTGGATCGGNATGGCCGGGTCGATCTCCAGGAGTTCACGGAGCTGATCGTGCGGCTGCAGCGGCTCCGCCAGGGGGAGGAGCGGCTGCTGCTCTACCTGATGCCGGCCGACGCTGACGGCAACGATCGCCTGGACGCCGCCGAGCTGGCGCGTCTGCTGGCCAGCATCGGCGAGGCCCCGCTCACTGCGGCGGAGCGGCAACTGGTTTTCGGCGCATCGCCTGGGGNCCTGAGCTGGCGCGACTTCGTGGACCGGCTTCTGCTGATCTGACCCGGCGGCCGCCCTCAGAGACGGGTGAGGAACCGCTCCAGCCGCTCCAGACCATCGTGGATCGTGTCGGGCGCCGCCGCGCAGGACAGGCGGATGCAGCGGTCGTCGCCGAACGCAACCCCGGGGACCACCGCCAGACCCACCTCCTCGAGCAGGCGTTCGCAGAGGGTCATCGAGTCGAGGCCATGGGCGCTCACATCGGGGAAGGCGTAGAAGGCGCCCTCCGGCGGCAGCAGCTGGAGCCCGGCGATGTGGGCCAGACCCTCGGCCAGCAGGGCGCGGCGCTCGTTGAACTGGGCGGCCATCTCCTGCACGCACTCGCGCGGGCCGCTCACCGCCGCCAGGGCGCCGTACTGCGCAAAGGTGCACACGTTGCTGGTGCTCTGGCTCTGCAGAGCGCTGGCGGCTGCAACCACCTCCTGGGGGCCAGCCAGCCAGCCGATTCGCCAGCCGGTCATCGCCCAGCCCTTGGCGCAACCGTTGACGATGAAGACGCGATCGGCCAGATCCGGTGCCACCGCCGCGAAGCTGTGGTGCATCTGGCCGGGGGCCACGAGGAACTCGTAGATCTCGTCGCAGACCACCGCCACCCGGGGGTGGCGGCGCAGCACCGCCGCGATCGCCTCGAGCTCCTCCCGGCTCAGCACCATGCCGGTGGGGTTGGAGGGGCTGTTGAGCACCAGCAGGCGGCTGGCCGGGGTGATCGCGGCCTCCAGTTGCTCGGGGCGCAGCCGGAACCCNTGCGCGGCGTCGCTCGGCAGCAGGGTGACCGAGGCGCCGGCGAGATGGGCGATCTCCGGGTAGCTCAGCCAGTAGGGCGCCGGCAGCAGCACTTCATCGCCGGGGCCGAGCAGCACCTGGAAGAGGTTGTAGAGGGCCTGCTTGCCGCCGTTGGTGACCAGCACCTGCTCGGCGCGCGTGGGCACCCGGTTCTCCTGGGTCAGCTTGGTGGCGATCGCCTGCCTGAGGGCCGGTTCGCCCGCGGCCGGTCCGTAGCGGGTGTGGCCGGCCTCGAGGGCCGCCGCCGCCGCCCTGCGGATGAAGGCGGGGGTGTCGAAGTCCGGTTCACCGGCGCTGAGGCTGCAGATGTCGCGCCCTTCGGAGCGCAGCTGCTTGGCTTTGGCGGCGATGGCGAGAGTGAGGGATGGCTGCAGCGCCTGGGCGCGTGCGGAGAGCAAGCCGGAATGCGGCATCGCCTGGGGACCTATGTGGCCATCCTGCCCCATGCCAGTCTCGCTCAGGGTTCAGCTGAAACCAAAGCCGGTGAGCGCGACCGACCCCCCTCTCGATCACCCGCCCGATCCCTTTGCCGACCTGGCCGCCGCCTGTGCGGCCTGTCGGCGCTGCGCGCTGGCAGCCGGTCGCAGCAGGGTGGTGGTGAGCCGCGGCAATCCCCGGGCCCGCCTGATGGTGGTCGGGGAGGGGCCTGGAGCCCAGGAGGATGCCACCGGCCAGCCGTTCGTGGGCCGTGCCGGGCAGCTGCTGGATCAGATGCTGGCCAGCGTGGCGATCGATTCCAACCGCGACGCCTACATCTGCAACGTGGTGAAGTGCCGCCCCCCGGACAACCGCAAGCCCGCCCCGGAGGAGGTGGCCGCCTGTCGGCCCTGGCTGGAGCAGCAGATCCGCCTGGTGGATCCCGCCGTGATCCTGCTGGCCGGCGCCACGGCGCTCGAGGGGGTGCTGGGAATCCGCGGCGGCATCACCCGGCTGCGCGGCCGCTGGCACAGCAGCGATGCCGAGCCGCTCCGGGGCCGTCGGCTGATGCCGATCTTTCATCCCTCCTACCTGCTGCGCAATGCCTCGCGCGAGCCGAACAGTCCCAAGTGGCACACCTGGCAGGACCTCAAGGAGGTGGACCGGCAGCTGCGCGCCTGTTTGTGACAGCCTTGGCCGATCTCAAGGCTCCCCGCTTCGCCATGACCGGCACCCTGGCCAGCCCCGACGCCGCTCTGACGGGTTCCGCCTCCGACTGGACGAGCAATCCCCGCTACGACACCCAGATCCGTCGTCGCAAGACCCGCAGCGTGCGGGTTGGGAACGTGTGGATCGGCAGCGACCACCCGGTGGTGGTGCAGTCGATGATCAACGAGGACACCCTCGACATCGAGGGAGCCACCGCAGGCATCCGCCGCCTGCACGAGGCCGGCTGCGAGATCGTGCGGGTCACAGTGCCGTCGCTGGCCCACGCCCGGGCGATGGGCGAGATCCGCCAGCGCCTCGAAGCCACCTATCAGCCGGTGCCGCTGGTGGCCGACGTGCACCACAACGGCATGAAGATCGCCCTCGAGGTCGCCCAGCATGTCGACAAGGTGCGGATCAACCCTGGCCTGTATGTGTTCGACAAGCCCGATCCCAACCGCACGGAATTCAGCGAGGCGGAGATGGCCGAGATCTCCGGGCGGATCGAGCAGACCTTCGCCCCCCTCGTGCAGCTGCTCAAGGAGCAGGACAAGGCTCTGCGCATCGGCGTGAACCACGGCTCGCTGGCCGAGCGGATGCTCTTCCGCTACGGCGACACCCCCCTGGGGATGGTGGAGAGCGCCCTGGAGTTCATCCGGATCTGCGACCGGCTCGACTTCCACAACATCGTGGTGTCGATGAAGGCCTCGCGCGCACCCGTGATGATGGCGGCCTACCGGATGATGGCCGACCGCATGGACGCCGAGGGTTTTCCGTACCCCCTGCATCTGGGCGTGACCGAGGCGGGTGACGGCGACTATGGGCGCATCAAGAGCACCGCCGGCATCGCCCCGCTGCTGGCCGAGGGCATCGGTGACACGATCCGCGTGTCGCTCACCGAGGCTCCGGAAAAGGAGATCCCCGTCTGTTACTCGATCCTGCAGGCCCTCGGGCTGCGCAAGACCATGGTCGAGTACGTCGCCTGCCCCAGTTGCGGACGCACCCTCTTCAATCTGGAGGAGGTGCTGCATCAGGTGCGCAGCGCCACGGCCCATCTCACGGGCCTCGACATCGCGGTGATGGGCTGCATCGTCAACGGACCCGGCGAGATGGCCGACGCCGACTACGGCTATGTGGGCAAGACCCCCGGGGTGATCTCTCTCTACCGCGGCAGGGAGGAGATCCGCAGGGTGCCGGAGGCCGAGGGAGTCGAGGCCCTGATCGCCCTGATCCGTGAGGACGGCCGCTGGGTGGATCCCGCCTGAACGTGATCTCCGAACCTCGGCACGCTGCCCGGGGGCGTTCTGACCGCTAGCTTGACCTCATCTCCTTTCAGGAAACGGGGCAGGGCTTCCATGGCCATTGGTCGCTCCCGGGCGAGCTTGATCGTGTTGGTGGGCGTGGGGGCCTGCGCAGCCACGGCGGTGATGGCCCGCGAGGTCGTCACAGCACCGGGCGGATCGGCCCGGATCACCGACAGCCCCAAGGAGGTGATGGATCAGGCCTGGCAGATCGTCTTCCGCGATTACCTTCCCATCAACGGCAAATACACCCCCGATGAGTGGCGGCAGCTGCGGCGGGAGGTGCTGGCCAAGAGTTACGGCAGCAACAAGGAGGCCTATGAGGCGATCCGCGGCATGCTGGCCAGCCTCGATGATCCCTACACGCGCTTCATGGATCCGCGTGAGTTCAAGGAGATGCAGATCGACACCTCCGGCGAACTCTCGGGGGTCGGAATCCAGCTGAGTCTCGACAAGGAGACCAAGCAGCTGGTGGTGGTGAGCCCGATCGACGGCTCCCCCGCCTCGAAGGCGGGCGTGCAGCCCAAGGATGTGATCACCGCCATCGACGGCAAGAGCACCAAGGGGATGAGCACCGAGGACGCGGTGAAGCTGATCCGCGGTCAGGCCGGCACCACGGTGAACCTCACGCTCAAGCGCAAGGGGCAGCTCCTGGAGGTGCCGCTCACGCGTGAGCGCATCGAGCTCCATGCGGTGGACAGCCAGATCAACACCACCCCCGATGGCCTCAAGGTGGGCTACATCCGCCTGAAGCAGTTCAACGCCAATGCCACCAAGGACATGCGCGTGGCGCTGCAGGATCTGGAGGCCAAGGGAGTGCAGGGCTATGTGCTCGATCTGCGCAGCAATCCCGGTGGTCTGCTGATGGCGAGCGTCGAGATCGCTCGTCAGTGGCTCAATGAAGGCACGATCGTGTCGACCAAGACCCGCAGCGGCATCACCGATGTGAAGCGGGCCACCGGTCGGGCGCTCACCACCAAGCCCCTCGTGGTGCTGGTGAACGAGGGATCGGCCAGCGCCAGCGAGATCCTCTCCGGCGCCCTGCAGGACAACAAGCGCGCCGTGCTGGTGGGCCAGAAGACCTTCGGCAAGGGTCTGGTCCAGTCGGTGCGCGGACTCTCCGACGGTTCCGGCATGACCGTGACCATCGCCAAGTACCTCACCCCCAGCGGCCGCGACATCCACAAGCACGGCATCGATCCCGATGTGCCGGCCAGGATGAGTGAAGTGGAAGCCCAGCGACTGCGCCTCGAGGATCTCGGCACCCGCAAGGACAGTCAGTACCGCGTGGCCGAATCCACCCTGGTCAAGAAGCTGGAGACCGCCAAGACGCCGGCCCTCGACAGGGCCTACCAACCCGGCAGCGCCAACCTGCCTGCCGCTCTCGGCACCCAGCGCTGATGCCGGAGGATCCTGGAGAGCCGACTCAGGGGGTCTCGATCTGGTCTCTGAAGCCCTGGTGGTGCCAGCCCTGGAGCATCCTGATCACAGGCATCGCGTTGCCGCTGGGCAGCTGGCTGCTGGTCCACCGCTGGTGGGTCACGGTTCCATTGGCCGCGGCNGTTCTGACTTGGTGGGGGCTGTTTCTGGTGCTGATGCCTCGCGCTTTTCGTGAGCAGACTGCTCTGCTCAGGCGCGAATCCACCCAGCCCTGAGAGTTGCTCGCGACGCGGCAGGGGTGCACCGCAACCGCGATGCAGCCCTCAGAGCGCCATTGGGGTTGGAGCAAGGCCCCGTCGGTGACGATGTGGTGCGGAGCGCTGCTGACCGCGGACCTCAGAACAGAAGGGGGAGCGACTCAGCTGGGGTCAGGCCACGGGCTGCATCAGACCGCCACCGGGGCCGGAGTCGTCATCGTCGTTGTTGCCGGCGGTTCCCTGCAGGAGCGCGAACAATCCCAGGGCCAGCAGACTCACCACGCCGGAGACCAGGCCCAATCCGCCGCCCAGGCTGCCGGTGAATCCCGAGCCCAGATCGATCATCTCGCCCATCGGCCCGCGTAACAGAACGTCTCAGGATTGTAACGGAAGATTGAGGGGCGGCTGCTCCTTCCGCCCCCGCGGCCGTCTCAGACCGCCAGGACCGCCTCGTTTGCTTCGGTCTGCCGCTCCAGTCGCTGGGCTTCGGTGAGGCCATCGGCGCCGGGAATCTGGGCGGCCATCTGCTCCAACCAGTGCTTGAGCTCCTCCACCTGCTTCTCGATCGGCAGCACACCCAGGCCCCGGGCCAGCACTCTGGCGGTGGCGCCCGATCCGGCCTGATACACGAGACGGCCGTGCAGGTGCTGGGGCAGGCCCTGGCGCAACAGCCGGAAGGCCGGCTCCTCCATGGGCGTGTCCAGGGCGATGTTGGGCTTGTCGGGCTTGATGCGCGAGAAGCCGCAGCGCCTGGCCAGCAGCTTCAGTTCCATCAGCTGCAGCAGGGCGATCACCGGCGCCGGCAGGGCGCCGTAACGATCCACCCAGCCGGCTGCCAGCTCCAGCAACGCCTCCGGGCTGCCGCACTCGGCGGCGGCGCGGTAGGCGGCGATCTTCTCGTCGTTGTCGGTGATCCAGTCGCCGGGGATGAAGGCGGTGATCGGCAGGTCGATCTGGGTGTCGTCGACTGCCGGGATGTCCTGCCCCTGGATCTCGGCCAGGCACTCCTGCAGCATCTCCATGTAGAGGTCGAAGCCGATCGCCTCCATCTGGCCGCTCTGCTCCACACCCAGGAGGTTTCCCACGCCACGGATCTCCATGTCGCGCATGGCGAGCTGGTAGCCGCTGCCCAGCTGGGCGAATTCCTGAATCGCCCGCAGCCGCTGCCGCGCCGCCTCGCTGAGGGAGGCATCGCCGGGATAGAACAGCCAGGCGTGGGCCTGGATGCCGCTGCGGCCCACCCGGCCGCGCAGCTGATAGAGCTGGGCCAGGCCGAAGCGGTGCGCGTCCTCGATCAGGATCGTGTTGACGCGCGGGATGTCCAGTCCGCTCTCCACGATGGTGGTGCAGAGCATCAGGTCGGCCTCGCCGGCGTTGAAGGCCACCATGGCGCTCTCCAGCTCGCCTTCCGCCATCTGGCCGTGGGCCACCAGCAGCCGCAGGCCGGGGATCATCTGGCGCAGCCGCTCCGCCACCTCCTCGATCCCCTCCACCCGCGGCACCACGTAGAAGATCTGGCCGCCGCGGTCGAGCTCCTGGCGGATGGCGCTGCGCACCGCCTCCTCATCCAGTGCCGCCAGGTGGGTCTTGATCGGCCGCCGCAGCGGCGGCGGCGTGGTGATCAGGCTCATCTCCCGCACGCCCGAGAGGCTCATGTAGAGGGTGCGGGGGATCGGCGTGGCGCTCAGGGTCAGCACGTCCACGTCCTTCCTGAGGGCCTTGATCTTCTCCTTCTGATTCACGCCGAAGCGCTGCTCCTCATCCACCACCAGCAGCCCCAGCTGCCTGAAGCGGGTGCCNTTGGAGAGCAGCTGGTGGGTGCCCACCACCACATCCACCGTGCCTTCGGCCAGGCCATCGCCGATCGCCTTGCGCTCGGCTGCGGTGCGGAAGCGGTTGAGCAGGCTCACCTTCACCGGATACGGGGCGAAGCGCTCGCTCAGGGTGCGCCAGTGCTGCTGGGCCAGCACCGTGGTGGGGGCCAGCATCGCCACCTGCTTGCCGGCCGTCACCGCCTTGAAGATGGCCCGGATCGCCACCTCGGTCTTGCCGAAGCCCACATCGCCGCACACCAGACGGTCCATCGGTGAGGGCTGTTCCATGTCGCGCTTCACCTCCACGATCGCCTTGAGCTGATCCGGCGTGGGCTCGTAGGGGAAGGAATCCTCCAGTTCGCTCTGCCAGGGGCCGTCCGGCGGGTAGGAGAAGCCCGGCGCCTTGTGGCGCTCGGCGTAGAGCTTCACCAGATCCACCGCCACCTTGCGGATCGCCTTCCTGGCCCGCTCCTTGGCCCGCGTCCAGGCGGTGCCGCCCATGCGGTTGAGCTCGGGCGGCGTGTCGCCGGTGGCCCGGTAGCGGCCCAGGCTGCTCAGCTGGTCGGCCGCCACGCGCAGCAGACCATCGGCGTACTGCACCACCAGGTAGTCGCGCGATTCGCCGCCGATGGCCAGCTTCTCGAGCTTGAGGAACCTGCCGATGCCGTGGTTGCGGTGCACCACGAAATCACCGGGCCGCATCTTGCCCGGGTCCACCGTGCGGCTGGCTGCCTTGCGGCGGCGGCGCACGTAGCCCGTGGCGGCCAGGGCGTGCTGACCGAAGAATTCCCGGTCGGTGATCAGCACCAGCTTCCAGGCCGGCAGCTGCAGGCCTTCCAGCTCGGCCGTGCCCCTGGTTTTCAGGGCCACGGGCGTGCTCTGGGCCAGCAGCCGCTCGATCGCCGGCAGATCGCCAGGGTTGGGCACGAAGCGGCTGCTGCAGTCGTGCTCCTCCAGCAGCGCCACCGCGCGGCTCGGCTGGGCCGACAGCAGCCACACCGCGGCCCTCTCGGCCTGGTGCTGCTTGATCAGGGCCGCCAGCTTGCCGAACTGGTTCGGGTAGGCCGGCACAGGCCGGCTGGCCAGATCGAAGCTGTTGGCGTGGCCGTCGCTCTCGTGAAGCTCGGCCAGATCGAACCCGGTGAAGCCCTCGCTGGCCGTCGCCAGGGCCTCGCCCGGGTCCCGGTGCAGGGTCGGGGGCAGCCTCGTCCCGAGTTCTGTTGCGGTGTCGCTGTGGTGCTCGATCACATGGTCGAACCACTGCTGGCCGTGGGCCAGGCAGTGGCGCCGCTCATCGATCGCCACCAGGGCGCCGCTGGGGAGGTAATCGAGCAGCGAAGCGGGCTGCTGCCAGGCCAGACCCATCAGCCGCCGCATCCCATCCGGCGTGCCGCCCTCCAGCAGCGTGTCGAGCGCCTCGGGGCTCAGCAGCCGGTCGAGCCCCTCGGGCATCTCCTCGCGCAGGGCCGCGGCGATCAGGGGGCCGTAGCCGCTGGGGGTGAGCCGCACCACCTCGATCGGATCGAGGGAGCGCTGGGTGGCGGGGTCGAACTCGCGCAGCTTCTCCAGCTCGTCGCCGAAGAACTCGAGCCGCACCGGCAGCTCGCTGCTCACCGGAAACACATCGACAATGTCGCCGCGGCGGCTCCAGCTGCCCTCCTGCTCGATCGTGGCCACCCGCTCGTAGCCCAGACGCGTCAGCGTCTCGCCCAGCTGCTCCAGACCGACGCTGTCGCCTCTGCGCAGGCTCAGACACTGCTCCCGCAGGGCCACGGGCGGAGGCAGGTGGGGCTGGAGGGCCCGCTCGGTGGCCACGATGGCGAGGTCGCCGGCGCCATCGACCAGCTCACTGAGCACCTGCAGCTGCCCCCAGGTGATCTCGCTGGTGGGATCAAAGGGTTCATAGGGGCTTCCCTCGCTGGTGGGATAGAGCTGGCAACTGCGCCAGCCCATCAGTTCGAGCAGCGCCGCCCAGCGGCCCGCCTCCTCCAGGGTTGGAACGACGACCAGCAGAGGGGCGGGCCCGGTTGCCGCCCCTCCCGCCGCGGTCTTGGAGGCCAGGGCCGTGGCGATCAGGGCGCGGGCGGCCCTGCTTCCACCGCTCAACCGCAGCCGTTCGGGGCGTTCCAGCCGCGCCCGCAGCTCACCGGTGAGGGGCGCCTGCTGCAGCTGGCGCACCAGGGCGGAGAGGGGCATCGACAGGCCGGAGCGACGGCTCCTGATCTTCGCAAGCGGGCCCCACCGCCGCGACCGGCAGACCTGCTGCCGAGCGCTGGCGTTGCGGCGATCAGAATGAGGGGGTGGTCCGCTACCGCTGCCCCATCTGCCTGCCCAGACCCCTGCGCACGCGGCAGAGGCGCGATGGGGTGTGGATCTGCTGCAAGTGCGGTGATCCGCTGGAACGCGTTCCGCTGCTGCGGCCCCTCCCGACCCTGGTGGGCTTGCTGGGGGCTCTGGGCGTGGCGCTCATTGTTCTGCCACTCCGCCAGGTTCCTCTCCCGGGCNTGCGTCCGTCGTCCCCACTGGCGATTCCGGAACTCCCGGCTGCCCTCCAGTCCACCGCGATCGCCCNGCCCCGCGGTGGGCTGGAGGGAGTGGAGCCCCTGGAGCTGATGGATCGGCTGGCCGTGGCGGATGAAGGCTGGATCCCGCGAGCCNAGCAGCTGGGCGATGGGCGCGTCCGCTACAGCTACCGCCGCCGACGGGGCGATCCGGAACTCAGCCTCGAGGAGATTCGGGCGCTGATCGCCGACCCGCCCCGCTTCGAGCGCGAGCGCGCCACGATCCTCGAGCTCCTCGCCGTGCTCGGCCAGGCAGGGGTGCGGATCCAGTTCACCACCCCCCATAAACCCGGCGCCGCCGCCGAGTGGGATCACCACAACCGAAGCCTGCGGGTGAAGCCCTCGGTGCTCGAGAGCGGCAGTGTCGAGCTGGCGCGGGTGCTCAACCACGAGGCCATCCACGTGGCCCAGAGCTGCCGCAACGGTGGCATCTCCGCCCAGCCCCAACCCNTGGGCCTGAGCATCGCCCTGCAGCCCGCCCTGCAGGAGGTGCTGGAGGAGCCGGTCTACCGCCAGGCCTCGCCGCTGGAACAGCGCCTGGAACGGGAGGCCTATGCCGCTCAGGAGCAGCTCGAACTGGGTGCGCTGCTGGTTCGGAGCCACTGCCGCATCGACCTTGGCTGAGCCTGGGGCTTCACACCCCGATCAGCTCGCCCTCGAGGAGCATGTTGAATTGCAGCAGCTGGCTGTCGCTGAGCTGCTGCCGGCTGCTGCGCTGGAAGTGCTGTTCGAGGAACTGCCGTCCCTGGACGGCATCCCATTGCAGCCGGCCCAGCAGCTGGTCGCTCTGGGCCAGCAGATCGCGGCGGCGCAGCGGTACCGCTGCGGTGGCGGGATCGCTGCCGGCATCCAGTGTCTGCAGAGCCTGCAGGTAGGCCACCAGATCGCCGTAGCTGGTGAGGCGGCTGCGGCTGGGGTGATGGAAGGCTCGCTCCAGGTAGGTGGCCTCCTGCTCGCGCTGCCAGCCCAGACGGCGCAGCTCCAGATCGATCTGGGCCAGTTCCGCGCTCCAGTCCTCCGGATCCGCGGGTGGCTCTGCCAGGGCTTCCTCGCTGGCCGGGATCTCTGCCTGGGCCGGCTCCGGAGGCTGCGGAATGGCCGCCGCTGCCGGCGTCCGCGCCGGCGGGGGCTGGCGGCAACGGGTGGCTTTCTGACGGCCGGCTGATGCGGCGGTGCCGCCTCGCCCAGCCGCTGCAGCAGACGGGCGATGGCGCGGTCCTCGGCGGCCTCGGCACTGGAGGCTTCGCCGAGCGCGCTGCCCAGCATTTCACCCTCCGCGTGAGCTGACACCTCCACCACCCGGCTGCCGGGCTCGGCGTGCACGAGGCGGACCTGCAGCTGCATGGATGGGGTGGATCAGCATCCCTACACTGACGCTTCAGGGTGGTGTGATGGAAGCCGAGTCGATCGAATCCCTCACGCCGCTGATCCGCCAGGCCGACCAGTGGCGCGAACTGCTGCTGCTGCTGCCGTTGCTCCTGGCCCTGGAGGCGGTGCTCTCGGCCGACAACGCCATCGCCCTGGCGGCGATCTCCCGACGCCTGCACGACCGCGCCCGCCAGGAGACGGCGCTCAATCTGGGCCTCCTGCTGGCCCTGGTGTTCCGTCTCGGTCTGATCATCACCGCCGAGTGGGTGCTGAACTTCTGGCCGCTGCAGCTCGCCGCGGCGCTCTATCTGCTCTGGCTCTGCGGACGGCATCTCCAGGAGGTGTGGCTCGAGCGGCTCGAGGAGTCCGCGACGGCCGCTGCTGATGCGCAGACCGGCTCCGACGCCGCCCATCAGGTCGCCGGGGGCCACGCCGCCGGGCACCACGGCCACCCGGCGGGTCTGGGCTCGGTGGTGGCCACGCTGGCGCTCACCGATCTGGCCTTTTCGATCGACAGCGTGGCTGCCGCCGTGGCGGTGAGCGACCGGCTTCTGCCGGTGATGGCCGGCGGCGTGATCGGGGTGATCGCGCTGAGGCTCACCGCCGAGCTGTTCATCCGCTGGCTGGAGATCTTCGAGCATCTCGAGACCGCCGGCTATCTGGCCGTGGGGCTGGTGGGCGTGAGGCTGCTGTTGCGCCTGCTCCTGCCGCAGTTCGACCCGCCGGAGTGGAGTCTGCTGCTGGTGGTGGCCGGCCTCTTCGTCTGGGGCTTCTCGGTGCGCACTCCGCAGGTGCCGCTGGAGTCCGACTGAGCTGCGCCGTCCCGGAGACCTGATGCGGATCGAACTGCGCCAGATCGGCAGTGACCGGCTGATCGATCAGCTGGAGGTGGAGGCCCTGGGCGACGTG
>NZ_LFEK01000118.1 GCF_001039265.1 Synechococcus sp. GFB01
CAAGCCAGGCCCTCAGTGCGCAGGTGGATCAGGCCGAGTCGGCCATCGCGATGCAGACCAGTCAGCTGGAGATGCAGAGAAAGCAGGTGCAGGATCCGGCCTTCATCGACCGTTTGATCGCCGAGGCTGAGCGCGAGGGCCGGATCCCCGCCGATGCCAGCCCCGAGCTCAAGAAACAGAAGGCCCAGGAATTCATCGACACCCAGCTCAAGCCCCAGCTGGAGCGGGCTGAACAACAGCTGGCCCAGGCGCGTCTGGGTCGTGATCTGGCTGTGCAGCAGCGCCGCTTCGGGGTGACCGGCCGTGCCGTGCTGCTGGCCATCGGCTTCGCCCTGGTCGCCCTGGTGGCCCTGGTCTGAGGGTCGCCTGGCAGGCCCCTGGGAACCAGCCAGCCTGGCGGCTGGCTAAGTTGCCTGAAGCGCACTGACGGCCGGATCTCCGGGTTTCCACTTGGTTCAATCCAGCCCTCGTCCCGATCAGCCCCTGGCTGAGCGCCTCCAGCAGGACCTCAAGAACGATCTGATCGCGGGTCTGCTGGTGGTGATTCCTCTCGCCACCACGATCTGGCTGGCCACCACGGTCAGCCGCTTCGTGCTGGCGTTTCTCACCTCGATCCCCAAGCAGTTCAACCCCTTCAACACCCTCAATCCGGTGTTGCAGGAACTGATCAACCTTGGTGTGGGCCTGCTGGTGCCTCTGCTGGGCATCCTCCTGATCGGTCTGATGGCGCGCAACATCGTGGGTCGCTGGCTGCTGGAATTCGGCGAGGGCACGCTGCTGCGGATTCCGCTGGCCGGGTCGGTGTACAAGACCCTCAAGCAGCTGCTGGAAACCTTCCTGCAGGGCAATTCCAGCCGTTTTCGGCGTGTCGTGCTGGTCGAGTATCCCCGCGAGGTCTCTATGCCCTGGGATTTGTCACCGGAACCCTGGGCACCAGCCTGCAGGCCGGATTCGACGAAGTCATGCTGAGCGTCTTCATTCCCACCGCACCCAATCCCACCACGGGCTGGTATGCGGTGGTTCCCCAGCGTTCGGTGAAGGATCTCGACCTCTCGGTCGAGGATGCCTTCCGCACGATCATCTCGGCGGGAATCGTCAGCCCCGACGAGCGCGAAACCCCCTCCAACCGCAGCTTCTCCAGCCTGCTGGCCCAGCTGCGGGCTCCCCAACTGTCCTGATGCAGAGCCGCACCCTGTCCCGTGAACTGGCCCTGCTGATGCTCGGCCAGGTCAGCGACCGCGCAGGTGAGCCGGCGCCGGCAGCCGACACCGCTCCTGGAGGCTCTGCTGCACCAGGCCGCWSATCGAAGCGCCGCTGGATCTGTTTCAGGAGCTCTGGGAGCCGCTGTTCACCCCGGCGATCGGCTGCTGATGGGAGCGGCGCTGCTCACGGGGCTGCTGGGCTGGTGGCAGCGG
>NZ_LFEK01000119.1 GCF_001039265.1 Synechococcus sp. GFB01
GTAGACCCTTCGGAGAGATTCCCTGTGGCCCGCGCCTTTCCACTGGAACGCGTCAGGAATATCGGCATCGCCGCTCACATCGACGCGGGCAAAACCACCACCACCGAACGCATCCTCTTCTATTCGGGTGTGGTGCACAAAATGGGTGAGGTGCACGATGGTGCCGCCGTCACCGACTGGATGGAGCAGGAGCGCGAGCGCGGCATCACCATCACCGCGGCCGCCATCTCCACCAGCTGGAAGGATCACCGCATCAACATCATCGACACCCCAGGCCACGTCGACTTCACCATCGAGGTGGAGCGCTCGATGCGGGTGCTGGATGGCGTGATCGCGGTGTTCTGTGCCGTGGGCGGCGTTCAGCCCCAGTCGGAAACGGTGTGGCGCCAGGCGGATCGCTACAACGTGCCCCGCATGGTGTTCGTCAACAAGATGGACCGCACCGGGGCCGATTTCCTGAAGGTGTACGGCCAGATCAAGGATCGCCTCAAGGCCAAGGCTGTGCCGATCCAGCTGCCCATCGGCGCTGAAGGCGAACTGAGCGGCATTGTGGATCTGGTGAAGAACCGCGCCTTCATCTACAAGGATGATCTGGNCAAGGACATCGAGGAGACCGATGTGCCTGCCGCCATGGCCGACCAGGTGGAGGAGTGGCGCGCGGTGCTGATGGAGGCGGTCGCCGAAACCGATGAGGCTCTGATCGAGGAATTCCTCGACAAGGGTGAGCTCAGCGAGGCCCAGCTGCGTCAGGGCATTCGCGAAGGCGTGCTCAAGCATGGTCTGGTGCCGATGCTCTGCGGCTCCGCCTTCAAGAACAAGGGCGTGCAGCTGCTGCTCGACGCGGTGGTGGATTACCTGCCCGCTCCCGTGGATATCCCACCCATTCAGGGTGTTCTTCCCGACGGCAGCGAAGCCCTGCGTCCCTCCGACGACAGCGCTCCGTTCAGCGCTCTGGCCTTCAAGGTGATGGCCGACCCCTTCGGCAAGCTCACCTTCGTGCGCATCTATTCCGGGGTGCTGCAGAAGGGCAGCTACGTGCTCAACTCCACCAAGGACAAGAAGGAACGCATCTCCCGCCTGATCGTGCTCAAGGCCGACGAACGGGAAGAAGTGGATGAACTGCGCGCCGGCGATCTGGGCGCCGTGCTCGGCCTGAAGGACACCACCACCGGTGACACCCTCTGCACCGACAGCGATCCGATCATCCTGGAATCGCTCTACATCCCAGAACCCGTGATCTCGGTGGCCGTGGAGCCCAAGACCAAGGGCGACATGGAGAAGCTTTCCAAGGCCCTCACCTCCCTTTCCGAGGAAGACCCCACCTTCCGGGTCTCCACCGATCCCGAAACCAATCAGACGGTGATCGCCGGAATGGGCGAACTCCACCTGGAAATCCTGGTGGATCGCATGCTGCGTGAGTTCAAGGTGGAGGCCAACATCGGCGCTCCTCAGGTGTCCTACCGGGAGACCATTCGCGGCAGCGCCAAGGGCGAAGGCAAGTTCGCCCGCCAGACGGGCGGCAAGGGCCAGTACGGCCACGTGGTGATCGAGATGGAGCCCGGCGAACCGGGTTCAGGGTTCGAATTCGTCAACAAGATCGTTGGCGGTGTCGTTCCCAAGGAGTACATCGGTCCGGCAGAAGCCGGCATGAAGGAGACCTGCGAATCCGGCGTGATCGCGGGTTACCCGATGATCGATGTGAAGGTCACCATGGTCGACGGTTCGTATCACGACGTCGACTCCTCGGAGATGGCGTTCAAGATCGCCGGCTCCATGGCCTTCAAGGACGGCGTCAAGAAGTGCAATCCTGTGCTGCTTGAGCCCATGATGAAGGTGGAGGTCGAGATTCCCGAGGATTTCCTCGGCTCGATCATCGGCGACCTCTCCTCCCGCCGTGGCCAGGTGGAGGGTCAGTCCGTCGACGACGGAACCTCCAAGGTCCAGGCCAAGGTGCCTCTGGCCGAGATGTTCGGCTACGCCACCCAGCTCCGATCCATGACCCAGGGTCGGGGTATCTTCTCGATGGAATTCAGCCACTACGAGGAAGTTCCTCGCAACGTGGCCGAGGCCATCATCTCCAAGAATCAGGGCAAATCCTGATCTTTCCCATACCCATCCAACCCCCGATTCTTTCCATCCATGGCTCGCGAGAAGTTCGAAAGGAACAAGCCCCACGTCAACATCGGCACAATCGGCCACGTTGACCACGGCAAGACCACCCTCACCGCCGCCATCACCAACGTGCTGGCCAAGAAGGGTATGGCGAAAGCCCAGGCCTACGACCAGATCGACGGTGCTCCCGAAGAGCGTGAGCGCGGCATCACCATCAACACCGCCCACGTTGAGTACGAGACCGACAAGCGCCACTACGCCCACGTGGACTGTCCCGGCCACGCGGACTACGTGAAGAACATGATCACCGGTGCCGCCCAGATGGATGGCGCCATCCTGGTCGTGGCCGCCACCGACGGCCCGATGGCCCAGACCAAGGAGCACATCCTGCTGGCCAAGCAGGTGGGTGTGCCCGCCCTGGTGGTTGCCCTCAACAAGTGCGACATGGTCGACGACGAGGAGATCCTCGAACTGGTCGAACTCGAAGTGCGCGAGCTGCTCTCCAGCTACGACTTCCCCGGTGATGACATCCCCGTGGTGAAGGTGTCCGGCCTGAAGGCTCTCGAGGGCGACCCCGAGTGGGAGGCCAAGATCGAGGAGCTGATGGATGCCGTCGACAGCTCCATCCCCGAGCCCGAGCGCGAGGTCGACAAGCCCTTCCTGATGGCCGTTGAGGATGTGTTCTCGATCACCGGTCGCGGCACCGTTGCCACCGGCCGGATCGAGCGCGGCAAGGTCAAAGTGGGCGAGGAGATCGAGATCGTCGGCATCAAGGACACCCGCAAGACCACCGTCACCGGGGTTGAGATGTTCCGCAAGCTGCTCGACGAGGGCATGGCCGGCGACAACGTGGGTCTGCTACTGCGCGGCATCCAGAAGGAGGACATCGAGCGCGGCATGGTGCTCGTGAAACCCGGCTCGATCACCCCCCACACCAAGTTCGAGGGTGAGGTGTACGTGCTCAAGAAGGAGGAAGGCGGTCGTCACACCCCCTTCTTCGCCGGCTACCGCCCGCAGTTCTACATCCGCACCACGGATGTGACCGGCCAGATCACCGCCTTCACCTCCGACGACGGCGCCAACGTGGAGATGGTGATGCCGGGCGACCGCATCAAGATGACCGGTGAGCTGATCTGCCCCGTGGCCATCGAACAGGGCATGCGCTTCGCCATCCGCGAAGGCGGCCGCACCATCGGTGCCGGCGTGGTGTCCAAGATCATCGAGTGATCCCTCCCCGGATCTCGCCTTGATCTAGGTTGCGGGGGTGGGGCTTCGGCCCCGCCCCCTCATCATCCGCAGCTCCAGAACCTCGACAACCGACGGCCCGTCAGGCGCCGCTCCACCACCCTCAGGGCCTGCGCCCATCCGCTCCCATGTCCACCGCCATCGCCCAGCAGAAGATCCGCATCCGCCTCAAGGCGTTCGACCGCCGCATGCTGGATCTGTCCTGCGAGAAAATCATCGAGACGGCCGACCACACCGCTGCCACCGCGATCGGCCCGATCCCCCTGCCCACCAAGCGCAAGATCTACTGCGTGCTGCGCTCGCCCCATGTCGACAAGGACTCCCGCGAGCACTTCGAGACCCGCACCCACCGCCGCATCATCGACATCTACAGCCCGTCGGCCAAGACGATCGATGCGCTGATGAAGCTCGATCTGCCCAGCGGCGTGGACATCGAGGTGAAGCTCTGATCCAACCCGGCGCCGCGGGGGCAGCCTTTCTAGGATCTGAGCACCTCTCCTGATCAAGCCATGGGTGAACTGGCCGTTCGGGAGCTGCCCCTGTTTCCCCTGCCGGATGTGGTGCTCTTCCCTCAGGAAGTGCTGCCGCTGCACATCTTCGAGCCGCGCTACAGGATGCTGCTGCGCACGGTGATGGACGAGGACCGTCGCTTCGGCGTGGTGCGCTGGGATCCCCAGCAGCAACGCATGGCCGATGTGGGTTGCTGCGCGGAGATCATCCACTGCCAGACCCAGGATGACGATCGCAGCAACATCGTCACGATGGGTCAGCAACGCTTCCGCGTGCTCGACATCGTGCGCGAGGCGCCGTTCCGGGTCGGCCTGGTGAGCTGGGTCGAGGATGAGCCCAACAGCGACGCCGAGGCGCTCACCGAGCTCGCCGGCGAGGTGCGCACCGCTCTGCGGGACGTGGTGGAGCTCACCGGCAAGCTGATCGGCAAGCCTGCCCACCTGCCCGGAGACCTGCCCGACCTGCCGCGCGAGCTGTCGTTCTGGATCGGTGCCCATCTCGGCGGGCCGGTGGCCGATCATCAGCAGCGGCTCCTGGAACTGACCGACACGGAGCAACGGTTGCGCCAGGAGTACGAGCTGCTCGACCACACCCGCCGCCAGCTGGCTGCTCGCACGGTCCTCAAGGACACCTTCCAACCCCAATAGCCTCCCCCCTCGAGCGAGCCTGCGCCATGAGCCCGATCCGCTGGCCCAGCCGGCGCTATGCGAGTCCCGCCACGGTGGCAGCCGCCTACGACCGCTGGACCCAGGAGCAGCTCCTGGAGCGGCTCTGGGGAGATCACATCCATCTGGGGCACTACGGCGATCCCCCGGGCCGCCCCGGCTCGGTGGACTTCCGCCGCGCCAAGGAGGAGTTCGTGCACCGGCTGGTGGCCTGGAGCGGCCTGGATCAGCTGCCGCCGGGCTCGCGGCTGCTGGATGTGGGCTGCGGCATCGGCGGCAGTGCCCTCATCCTCGCTCGCGATTACGGCTTCGACGTGCTGGGCATCAGCATCAGCGAAGCTCAGATCGCAAGGGCCCGGGCGCTCACTCCGGAGGGGCTGAGCTGCCGGTTCGCCGTGATGGACGCGCTGGCCCTGGATCTGCCCGAAGCCGGCTTCGATGCGGTGTGGAGCGTGGAAGCCTCACCCCACATGCCCGACAAGCAGCGCTACGCCGATGAGCTGCTGCGGGTGCTGAAGCCAGGCGGCAGGCTGGCGGTGGCCGACTGGAACCGGCGGGACCCNNCGACGGGGAACTCAGCCGCCTGGAGCGCTGGGTGATGCGCCGCTTGCTGGACAACTGGGCTCACCCGGAANTTCGCCAGCATCCGCTCGCTGCAGCGCCATCTCGAGACCAGTGAGTGGGCGGGCGNTCTGCGGGTGGAGACCGCCGACTGGACCCTTCAGACCCTGCCCTCCTGGCTCGATTCGATCCTGGAGGGCATCCGGCGCCCGTGGTCGGTGNCTCGGGCTGGGAGCGCAGGGGGTGGCGCAGGGCCTGCGCGAAACACCCACGATCCTGCTGATGCACTGGGCGTTCCGAACCGGCCTGATGCAGTTCGGCGTGTTTCGAGGCGTCAGGCCCGGTTCGTGAGCGGGTAGGCACCGAAGAGGTGCAGATGCTCACAGAGGGGAGTCAGGTCGGCCAGCACCTCATCGAGGGCGGGGCTGCCGGCAGGCAGCTCCAGGTCCACGAAGAAGAGATACTCGCCCATCTCCCGCTTGGAGGGTCGCGATTCGATGCGGCTCATGTTGAGGCCCCTGCGGGCGAAGCAGGCCAGGGCCTCCAGCAGGGCGCCGGGCTGGTTGGAGTGGAGCGAGAAGGCCAGGCTGGCGATCGACCCCTGCTCACCGCGGGGAGCGCGACGCAGCAGCAGAAAGCGGGTGCAGTTGCCCGCCACGTCGTTGATCGGATAGGCCAGCACCTCGAGACCATGCTCCTCTGCGGCCTGCAGGGAGGCCACGGCGGCGCGGAAACGGCTGCCGGCCACCATGCGGGCCGCATCGGCCGTGGAACTGGTGGGCAGTTGCAGGGCATTGGGAAGGTGCTCGCTGAGCCACTGGCTGCACTGCGCCAGAGCCTGGGGGTGGGAGAGCACTTCGCTCACCCCCTCGATCGGGCCGCTGCCGAGCAGCGCATGGCGAATCGGCAGCACCAGGGCACGGCTGATCGTGAGATCGGGATGCTCCCACAGGGCATCGAGGCAGGCGGTGACACCGCCCTCCACGGAGTTCTCCACCGGCACCACCGCCGCCTCGCACAGCCCCTGGGCCAGAGCCTGCACAACGGCGCGGATGCCAAGCTGGGGCACCAGATCGACGCCTGTGAAACCCTCGAGCTCGGCAAGCTCCCGGGCGGCCTGCTCGCCATAGGTGCCCACCGGGCCGAGAAAGGCCAGACGCATCGGTGCCGCCAGCAAGGGATCAGGGCCGGAGACGGCCGATAGGATCATGCCCTGTCGGCCTCCAGGCCATGCCCCTGGCCTTCAGCGCCAGTCAGCAACTGCAACTTCCGGTGCGGGAGCAGCCCGAACGGCTGGCCTCCTACCTGAGGGAGGAGGATCGGGTGGTGAAGGCCCTGCTCGATCCGGCCCAGCTCAGCAGCCTCGGGCCCAGCCGCTACCGCTACGCCGTGACCCACCTGCAGATGTTTCAGCTGCAGATCCATCCGGTGGTTCAGCTCTTCACCCAGGCCTCACCGGGGCGGCTGGTCCTGGAGGCGGTCGACTGCGAGCTGGAGGGTCTCGGTCTGGTGGACGACTTCCAGCTGACCCTGCACTCCTGGTTGGAGGCCCGCCCCGAGGGACTGGAGGGCGAGGCCACCCTGGCGGTGAGCGTGAGCCAGCCCCCGCTTCTCCGGCTGATCCCCAGCGGCGTGCTGGAAGCCACCGGCCGCTCGCTGCTGGCCGGCATCCTGCTGGGCATCAAGGGCCGGGTGGGACAGCAGCTGGTGGGTGACTTCCGGCAGTGGTGCGCCGAGCAGGCAGCGACCTGAGCCCGGANCCTCGACTCACCNAGCCTGCTCAGCCGAGCAACCGGCCCAGAAAACTNGCGCCGGTGCAAGGGCGTGGGGCCCAGCGTGAGCAGGGCCTGGCGGTGCTGCGCCGTGCCGTAGCNGGCGTGGCGCTCCAGGCCGTAGCCGGGGAAGTGTCCGGCCAGGTCCCTGATCAGCCGATCGCGGGCCTGCTTGGCCAGCACGCTGGCGGCGGCGATCGCCGGGCAGGCGCTGTCGCCCGCCACGAGCGTGACCTGCTCGCCGGTCCAGCAGCGCAGCGGCAGCACACCATCCACGATCACCAGCTCGGGCGCGCCAGGCAGCTTCTGCAGAGCGCGGTGCATGGCCCGTTCGGTGGCCGTGCGGATGCCGAGCCTGTCAATTTCCGCCGCCGAGGCCTGACCCAGGGCCCAGGCGCTGGCGGCCTGCTGGATCTGCGGCACCAGGGCCGCCCGGCGGCGGGCCGTGAGCTGCTTGCTGTCGGTGAGGCCCGCAGCCGCGAGGGGATCCAGGGCGGCGGATGGCAGCACCACCGCCGCGGCGAAGACCGGGCCGAACAGGCAGCCACGGCCCACCTCATCCACACCGGCGCAGCGGGCAGGATCTCGGCCCTGCCAGGGATCCACGCTCAGCCTGTCGGGGCGGAGGAACGGCGACGTCGGCGACGGGGCTCCTCGATCTCCGGCTCCACGGCAGCGGCAGCAGCAGGGACCTCGACTGGGACCTCGGCCGGGATGCTGCTGGGCACGATCACGGTGACCACCGGCTCGGGCTCGAGCTGCGGCAGCGGCGTGATCTCCACGGGAGCCGGGGACGCCTCGGAGGTGAGCGGGCCGTCATCGGTCGGAGCCTGGGTGCCAGGCCCGTTCCCGTTGCCACGGCCACCACGACGACGACGGCGCGTGCCGCTGGAAGCCATCTGCTGACGCGCCTCCTCCAGCACCGCCTCGGCGTCCTGACCCGGACGCACCACACGCACGATCACGTTGTCGCCGCTGGGAGGCTCGGTCAGCAGCAATGATGGGCTGAAACCCATCCAGCCATAGACCTGCTCCTGCAGGTCGTCCATGGGCACGGCCACCAGCTCCGGCTCGGCGCGGCGGGACGGGGCCGCTTCGCTCGGCGCGACAGCCGGGAGGGACTCCAGCTCAGCGGCAGCGCTCTCGGGGG
>NZ_LFEK01000012.1 GCF_001039265.1 Synechococcus sp. GFB01
GGAAGAAAATGCCAAGCGAAATGGCCGATGTGGAAAACCAGTATCGCGCCGCGCCGACCTGGTGCCGAACCWAATATTGACGTGAGGGGGGCACATACTTGGCCGAGATGTCATCGGCGATGGCCTGGATCTCAAGACGCTCCTCGAACCAGTCGTAGACGGGGTTGGAGGACCCCCCGGGGCTTCCAGCAGGAGTGTTGGCCATGCAGCTGGGTGATTGGGTTGCGAGAGTCTACGCACTGCCTCGAAGCCCCCGTGAGCGCCCAGCGCCCATCCCACCGGCCTCCTCAACCGTTTGCAATACGGCTGCTTGCCCTGCTGCTGGCAGGCCTGTCGCTGCTGGCGGTGTCCGCGCCCGCAGCGGCCCTCAACGATGCCCAGCAGCTGGTGGTGGAGGCCTGGCGGCTGGTCAATCAGAGCTACGTCGACCCGGCGCGCTTCGAAGCGGTGCACTGGAAGCGCCTGCGCCAGAAGGCGCTGGAGCGTCCGATCGAAAGCTCGGCCGACGCCTACGACGCCATCGAGGCGATGCTGGCGCCTCTCAACGATCCCTACACCCGGCTGCTGAGGCCGGCCGATTACGCCGCCCTGCGCTCCAGCACCGAGGGCACGGTGAGCGGCGTGGGCCTGCAGCTGGGGCTCAGGTCGGACGACCAGGCAATCGTGGTGATCGCTCCCCTCGATGGGTCTCCGGCCGCGGAGGCCGGCATCGCTTCCGGCACCGAGCTGCTCACCGTGAACGGGCGATCCACGGCGGAGCTGGGGCTGGAGCAGACCGCCGCGGCCCTGCGCGGCAGCAGCGGCAGCCGGGTGCTGGTGACCGTGAGAGCTGCCGACCGGGTGCGTGAGCTGGAGCTGGAGCGACGCCAGGTGGACCTGCGGCCGGTTCGCAGCCGGCGGCTGCGAACCGGGGAACACACCCTGGGCTATCTGCGCATCACCCAGTTCGCCGAACCGGTGCCGGCGGGGGTGAAGGAGGCCCTCGCTGACCTGACCGACCAGGGCATCGAGGGGCTGATTCTCGACCTGCGCAACAACTCCGGCGGCCTGGTGAGCGCCGGTCTGGCCGTGGCCGACCAACTGCTCGATGCCCGGCCTGTGGTGGAAACGGAGGGCCGCGAAGGGATCAGCGCACCGCAGCAGTCGAACCCCNGCAGTCTCTACAGCGGCCCGCTGCTCACGCTGATCAACGGTGGTACCGCCAGCGCCAGCGAGATCCTGGCGGGAGCCCTCCAGGACGATGGCCGCAGCCGGCTGGTGGGCAGCCGCAGTTTCGGCAAGGGCCTGATCCAGACCCTGATCTCCCTCGGCGACAACAGCGGCCTGGCCGTCACGGTGGCGCGCTACGTGACCCCCAATGGCCGGGCGATCCAGGGGCAGGGACTCGACCCTGATGTCGAACTGTCCCTGCCGGAGCCGCTCAACCCCGGCGGCGAGGGCGACATCTGGCTGGACCAGGCCGGCAGGCTGCTGATGCAGCAGATCGAGCAGCAGCAAGCCTCGCGGTTGCCCAATGGTCCCGCCGGCTGACATGGGCGGCCGTACCTACCACGATCCGCTGCATGGCGCGATCCGGCTGGAACGCGGTCACCCAGCCGAAGCCCTGGCGATCGATCTGATCGACACCGCGCCCNTTCAGCGGCTGCGGCGGATCCGCCAGCTGGGTCCAGCCTTCCTCACCTTCCACGGCGCCGAGTCGAGCCGTTTCACCCATTCCCTGGGCGTGCTGCACCTGGCCCTCCGGGCGCTGGCGCAACTGGAGACACAGCGCCCGAGCTGGCCGAGCATCGCGGCGTGTGCTGGGCCGCTGCCCTGCTGCACGATCTCGGCCACGCCCCGTTCAGCCACACCGGCGAGGAGATGTTCGGGCTGCAGCATGAAGCCTGGTCAGGCCGGTTGATCCGGGAGCACCCGGCCCTGCGGGATCGGCTGGAGGCCTATGCCTCCGGCACAGCCGCCGCCGTGGCCGACCTACTGGAGCATGGCCGCTGCCGCCATGGCGCCATCAAGGCCCTGGTGAGCAGCCAGCTCGACTGCGACCGGCTCGACTACCTGCTGCGCGACAGCTACAGCACCGGCACCAGCTACGGCAGCCTCGATCTGCAGCGGATCCTGGCGGCCCTCTGCCTGGCCCCGGACNGCAGTCTGGCCATCCACCCCAAGGGACTGATGGCGGTGGAGCACTACCTGGTGGTGCGCAACCTGATGTACCGCAGCGTGTACAACCACCGGCTCAACGTGGTGTGCAACTGGCTGCTCTGCCAGGCGGTGCGCACGGCACGGCAACTGGGACCGGAGCGGGTCTGGGCCGATGCCGTGATGACCCGCTGGCTCTGGCAGATCGAGGCGCTGGATCTACCGGCCTTCCTCGCCAACGACGATCTGCGCACGGGCTATCACCTGCAGCGCTGGGCCGAGGATGGGCCGCCGGAGCTGGCAGAACCGTGTCGCCGCCTGCTGGAGCGGCGGCTCCCCCGGGCCATCGACGTGAGCCACCTCGACCCCGGCCAGCGACTCGAGCTGCTGGCCCTGGCCCGGTCGCTGACTGCGGCCGCCGGCCTGGATCCGGAACGCTGCTGCGGCCTGCAGCAGCGCCAGAGCCATGGCTATCAGCCCTACAAGGGCGGCCTTCGCCTGTGGGATGGCCGCCAGCTCCAGGCTCTCGAGCAGCGTTCGGCCCTCGTGCGCAGCCTCGCCGAGCCCACGCAGCTGGCCTGGCTGATCCATCCCCGTGAGGTGAGCGACAGCTTGCGCGCCAGGCTGGGTTGACTGTCAGCGGTGCAGCTGCCCAGCCCGATGAGTACCCCCCTCGAATCCGCGCGGCCGGACGCCGGGCTGCCCCATCGCCTGCTGGTGCCAGGCGGGGAGACCCCAGCACAGGCCGCCGTGAGCGCGATGCTGGCCGATGCCACCCTGCAGGGAAGCCTGCCCCCAGCCGGCCCGCTGCAGCTTGTGGCGGGGGAACGCTTCCTCAGGGTTGCAGAGCTGCAGCAGCTGGCGGAAACCCTCGCCGAGGCGGGGTTTGATCTGGTGAGCGTGGCTTCGAGCAACCCACGCACCCGGGTGGCGGCCGCCGCTCTCGGGTTGGGCTGGGAGTCCCAGATGCCGCCGTCTGGGCGGGATGACCGCGGCCAGAATCGGCGCCTCACCATTCATGAAGGCACCCTGCGCGCCGGCGACCACCTCGAGGTGGGGGGCTCGCTGCTGGTGCTGGGGGATGTCAATCCTGGAGCCCGCATCAGCGCGGCCGGTCACGTGCTGGTGTGGGGCCAGTTGCGCGGTGTGGCCCACGCCGGCAGCCGGGGGGACCGGTCGGCACGGATCGTGGCGCTGCAACTGCGGCCGCTGCAGCTTCGGATTGCTGAGATCGTGGCCCGCGGGCCCACTGACCTTCCCCCGGCGGGCCTGGCGGAGCAGGCCAGGCTGGAAGATGACACGATCCGGATCGAGCTGGCGCCGGCGGGCTGGCCGGTCAGCGCTGAATCCGGAAGCCATGAGGGATTGTCAGCCTGATCGGGTTCTGCCGGCGATTTGGCCTTAGCCTGCCCCGACCCCAGCTGCCGCCGTGACAGCCGCGCCCGCACGCACGATCCTGATCTGCTCAGGCAAGGGGGGGGTCGGCAAGACCACCCTCACTGCCAACCTGGGCATCGCCCTGGCCAGGCTTGGGGCCCGCACCGCCGTGCTCGATGCCGATTTCGGCCTGCGCAACCTCGACCTGCTGCTGGGCCTCGAGAACCGGATCGTGTACACCGCCCAGGAGGTGCTCGCCGGTAGCTGCCGCCTCGAGCAGGCCCTGGTGAAGCACAAGCAGGAGCCCAACCTGGCCCTGCTGCCGGCGGGCAATCCCCGCATGCTCGAGTGGCTCACCCCCGACGACATGCGCAGGATCGTCGCGATGGTGGGCGAGCAGTTCGACTATGTCCTGATCGATGCTCCGGCGGGCATCGAGGGGGGATTCCGCAACGCCATGGCCGCGGCCCGGGAAGCGATCGTGGTCACGACACCCGAGGTCTCGGCGGTGCGCGACGCGACCGGGTGATCGGGTTGCTCAACAGCGANGGGGTCAAGCCCATTCAGCTTGTGCTCAACCGGGTGCGGCCGAAGATGATGGCCAATCAGGAGATGCTGGCGGTGAACGATGTCACCGAGATTCTCGCGCTGCCGCTGCTGGGTCTCGTTGTGGAGGATGAGCAGGTGATCGTGAGCACCAACAGGGGAGAGCCGCTCACCCTCAACGGCAATGGCTCCCCGGCGGCCCGCGCCTACATGAACGTGGCGCGACGGCTCCTGGGCGAGGAGGTCCCCCTGAACGACCCGAGCGCCGAGCGGCAGGGGCTGAGAGCCAGGATCGGCCGGCTGATCCAAACCAAGATCTTCTGAGGCCATGACCCTGCGCGAGATGATCAATCGGCTGCTGGGCCGGCAGCCAGCCAGTGCCACAACCGCGAGGGAGCGGCTGCAGCTGGTGCTGGTGCTGGCGCACGACCGCAGCGATCTCAACCCCGAACTGCTCGAACAGATGCGGCGGGAGATCCTGGAAGTGGTGAGCCGCTACGTGGAAATCGATCTCGATGAGGGCGATGTGAGCCTGGAAACCGAAGACCGGGTCACCGCGCTGGTGGCCAACCTGCCGATCCGACGGGCCCTCCCCCGACCGGGACTCGACGACGTCCGAACCGGCGTTGGCAGCACGGATCAGCAGATCGCTGCACGTCTGCGCTCCTGAGCCCTAGGCCCCAATCGGGCACCGCGTGGGAACCCTGGCGGCAGTTGCCTTCCCTCGCCATGGCCTCAGCCTCCGGCCAGCCCCCCGTGGAGGCCCTCACATCAGCCGAGCAGCGTGTGCTGGCTGAGCTGTGCAGGGGCCACAGCAACAAGGGCATCGCGGCCTCGCTTGTGCTGAGTCCCCGAACCGTGGAGAGCCACATCTCCAATCTGCTCGCCAAGACCGGCAGCGCCAACCGCATCCAGCTGCTGCTCTGGGCCCTGGGAGAGCGATAGCATCAGCGGGCCAGCCGGCTTAGCTCAGCGGTAGAGCAGCGCTTTTGTAAAGCGAAGGCCATCGGTTCAAATCCGTTAGCCGGCTTCACCAGGCAGCATCAGACTCCAGATGGCGGCCTTCTTGGCAGGGCACAGCTGGGGCACGTAATAACGAACCGCCGCCGCCTCCACCTGCTCCACAGCGATCCCCTTGAAATTGATCTGCTCCTCGGTGAAGCGCTGCTGAAGCTGCTGCTGGGTGGCATGGAGGTCAACACTGGAGCCCACGATCTCGCACAGCACCTGGGCATACAGACGGGCGGCACAGCCGGTGTAGCCATAGCGCCGTACGCACTCGCTCACCGGGGGGGGGGGGACAGGCTGGGGCGGCAGCGTCTGGCCCAGCACCATCCCCGCGCTGAACTGGGGAGCACTGATCAGGCCAAGCCAGAGCCGGCGGAGGCGGTGATGCCTCCAGGCAGGTCGCAAGCGACCGCTCATGGGAGCGGATCGCGGCTGAGGCAAGCCGACGAACGTTGAGCACACTGCTGCGCAGAACCGTCCACGTGCGAAGCAGTGCTGCACTGCTGCTGTCACTGCTGCCGACATTAGACCGCGATTCCGGCAGCCTGCCGACAGGTGCAGAGGCGAGGCACCCGGCCCGCTCTGGGCTCGCGGNCTGAGAAGCGGCTCAGGAATCGGACAGCGGCCGGCCGGCCAGCAGCCACACCCCAACGGCCAGAGCCAGCCAGGGCAGAGCGTTCAGGTTGACCAGGGCGGTTCCGATGGCCAGCAGCGGCTCCAGCAGCCAGTGGCAGAGAGCGCTCGTGATCAGCAGCAGCAGACCCAGGGCCGCCATCACGAAACCTGCAGCTCCGGGGGCAGGAAAGCACCGGCCCGCAGCAGCTGCCAACCCCCGGAGGCCTGCCAGGCCAGCACGGTGCTGGCCTGGCCGCTGCCCTCAGGCCAGGGGAGCGGCGCCAGCAGGGGCAGGTCCGGGAAGATCGCGGCAGCCTCGGCGGCGGTGGTGGCCGGGGGCTCGGCGGATCGATTGGCGCTGGTCGTGGCCAGGGGCCTGACAGACGCAGCAGAGTCCGGGCCTGTTCGCAGGCAGGAATCCGCAGACCGAGGGTGGTTCCACCGGGATTGAGCCAGTCCACCAGCTCGCCACGGGCTGGCAGCACCAGGGTGACGGCGCCAGGCCAGCCGCGTGCCGCCATGGCCAGCCACGCCGGCTGCCAGGCCACCCCCAGCAGCGGCTGGAAAGCTTCCAGGTCTGCCGCCATCAGGATGAGCGGCTTGTCGGGCGGACGGCGCTTGATCGTCCAGATCTGGCTGGCGTGGCGCGGCAGGCAGGCCAGGGCGGGCACGGTATCGGTGGGAATCAACGCCGCCGAGCCGCTCGTCAGGCGCTCGGCCAGGTCGTGCGCCGGCAGCTCGAGATGGGGTTGAGCAGCTGTCATGCGGGGGAGGAGGCCAGGACGGTCGGGGCTGGGGGGCGAAGGGCCGAGGCGAAGCGGAAACGCCCCTCCAGATCCGGGTGCGCCGTGGGCTGCTGCAGACCGGCGGCCTCCAGCAGTGCCATCACCTGGGGGCTCTGGTCATGGTGATGCTCCAGCAGCAGCACGCCGCCAGGGGCGAGGGCCTGGTGGGCGCCCGTGAGGATCCGCCGGATGGGATCGAGGCCATCCGGTCCGCCATCCAGGGCGAGAGCCGGCTCATGGCAGCGAACGACAGGCGCGAGCTCGGCCCAGACAGCCGTGGGGATATAGGGAGGGTTGGCCACCACCAGAGCCAGCCCGCCCCACCAGGGGCGCAGCGGCTCCCACCAGCTGCCCTGCAGGAGAGCGACGCGATCAGCCATCCCGGCCGATTGCAGATTCGCGGCGGCCAACGCCAGGGCCGGCTCACTGAGATCCACGGCGAGCCCCTGGCGGACCGGCCAAGCCTGAGCCAGCGCCAGCGCCAGACAGCCGGAGCCTGTGCCCAGGTCGGCCCAGTGCTGATCATGCGGCAGCGACGGCGCCAGGGACAGCGCCAGTTCGATCAGGCACTCGGTCTCCTGACNGGGGATCAGCACCCCTGGCCCGACCTGCAGCTCCAGATCCCGCCAGGGGCATCGCCCCACCAGATACTGCAGGGGCTCATGACCCTGGAGGTGTCGCTGCCAGAGCCCTGCGAGGTGCTCGAGAGGCCTAGCGAGCTGCACGATCCGCTGAGGCTGGAGGCGGAGCGCCTGGAGCTCCTGCCAGGACACACCTCCAGCCAGATCCAGCAGCCAGTCGAGATCAGCGCTGCGACCCCCGAGCCGGAGCTGTTCACGGCGCCAGGCCATCAGCTCGACGCCCACCAAGCTGGATCGGCAGAGAAGCGGGCGTGGCATGCAGGCAGGCTAGAGGGCCCGCCAGCTGAGGCCCGACTCAGCGCGCACCTGCCCGGCCAGCTCCAGGGCCAGCAACCGCTGCGCGAGGGCAGCCGCCGGCAACTCCAGCCTCTGACACAGCGTCTCGAGCGTGGCTCCGCGCCCCACTGCCGCCAGCAACTGTGGATCGATGTCGGCTTGCTCTTCCGGGCCTTGCTGGCGGCGGTGGGCCAGCGGGCCCGGGCCGAGCTGACGCACCAGATCGAGGGGGTCGAGCAGCGCTGTGGCTCCCTGAGCCAGCAACCGGTTGCTGCCCACCGCCGACTGGCGCGAGGTGTCGGCTGGCACCACCCAGAGCGGCAGCTGCTCCTGCCAGGCAAGCCGGGCGGAATGCAGAGCCCCGCTGCCCAGGGGGCACTCCACGACCACCACAGCCCGTGCCAGGGCCACCTGCAAGCGATTGCGCGCCGCGAAGTGGCCGGCCCGCACCCCCGTGCCGGCGGGCAGTTCGCTGATCAGCAGACCGGCCTGGCCCACGGCGGCCTGGAGCGACTGGTGGTGGCGGGGATACACCCGCTCCAGCGGGGTGCCGAGCACCGCCACCGGACGGCCCGAGCGGTCGAGGCAACCTTGGTGAGCGGCGGCATCGATCCCCTCCGCCAGGCCGCTGACCACAGGCCAACCCGCCTGGGCCAGCGCAGCGCCGATCGCCTCGGCCATCGCCAGGCCATGCGGTGACGCCCGGCGCGTGCCCACCACCGCCACCGCCTGGCGCCGGCTCAGGAGCGGCCAGAGCGCACCATGTCCGTGCCAGTAAAGCCCGAGGGGTGGGCGAGCCAGGTTGTGAACGGCCGGTGGGAGAGCCGGATCGCCGGGCACCAGCACCCGCCGCGGAAACCCCGAGCTGGCCAGGAACGCCGGCAGGGGGTCGGGGCCCCAGTGGCGCCGATGAGCATCGATCCGCCGGCTCAGCGCCGGACCGATCCCGAAGAGCGTGGCCAGGGCGGGCAGGGGAGCCGCCCAGGCTGCCGCCAGGCCGCCACAGCCCGCCTCGATCCGGCCGAGCAGCGCCCAGCCGAGGCCAGGGCATGCCGCCCACAGAAGCCACCAGGCACGGCGCTGCCGGCTCCATCGGGCAACAGCCCCGGCGCCGCGGCGCCGACTGGGAGGGGCGCCCGCTGAATCCTCCAGCATGGCTGACAGTACAGATGTACCATCAGCCTAGCCCGGGCCGCGTGCCAGGGCCGCCAGCGCATCGGCCAGATCGGCCGGCGGGCGGCGCAGCGGCCTTGGAGGCCGGCCGCTGCCGCCGCGCTCAATCAGCACCAGCTCGACCAGGGCCTCCGCCGCCACCATCCCATCGCCCTTCACGAATTGACTGCGCCAGGGCCACCTCAGGCCCCGCCTGGGCAGGATCTGGCTCCAGAGCTGCACGGCTTCGCCATGCAGCAACGACTGGCTGTAGTCGATGCTGAGACTCACCACCGGCAGCTCCAGGCCCCGCGCCGAAAGATCGCTGTAGGCCAGCCCCACCGCCGCAAGGGCCTCCACCCGTGCCTCCTCCAACCAGGCGAGATAGGCGCCATGCCACATCACGCCGGCATGGTCGGTGTGCTGGGGAAGCACACGGCGTTGCAGCAGCCAGCCGGACGTCAGGCTCACCAGGGCCCCACCTGCCCTGGCGGCATGATCGGAACAGCAATGCGCAGCGATGCGAGGTGGATGATCACGGTCTGCATGGGCGATGCCATCTGCCCAGCCAATCGGCCATAGGCTGCCTCAGCGCCTGAACGATCCCGACAAGTGTTTCGCAACGTTCTGATCGCCGATTCCGGCAAGGGCCACGTGGAGGAGATGGTGCGCATGCTCCGCGAGATCCCTGNCGTGAAGAAGGCCCGGATGAATCTGCTGCACGTTGTGCCGGAGCAGGCCGGCGAGAGTTACGCGGAACATTCGCAGAAAGCGGCCGCCATGGTGGCCGAGGCCGTGGACCGACTCGGACTGAACCCCAGCGAGGTGAACACGATCATCCGCCAGGGCGACGCCAAGCAGACCGTGCTGAAGGTGGCCGAGGAGCTCGACAGCGACTTGATCATCATGGGCTCGCGCGGGCTGAACCGACTGCAGGCGATCCTGAGCAACAGCGCCAGCCAGTACGTGTTCCAGCTCTCCACCAGGCCGATGCTGCTGGTGCGGGACGACCTCTACATCCGCCGCATCAACCGGGTGATGGTGACCGTGGATGGCACCGGCGTGGGTGATGACGCCATCCGGCTCGCCTGCGAACTGGTTCGCGAGATCCCCGGCGGCAGCCTCACCGGCGTGCATGTCAGCCGTCAGGACATCACACCGTCGCGCGGCGGCAGATCTCCGGCCGATGAGGTGCTGGAAAAGGCCGTTCAGCGAGCGCGGGGATTCGGGGTCGAGATGAAGCCGATGCATCGCACCGGCGACACCGCCCGGAGCGTCTGCGACGCCGCCGAGGAGTGCAAGGCCGACCTGGTGGTGATCGCCTCGCAGGACCGCCGCCCTGTGGTGGCCAAGGCTCTGGTGGACCTGGATCGTCTTCTGGGGAGCTCCGTGAGCGACTACATCCGGGTGCACGCACCTGCTCCGGTGCTGCTGGTGCGGGAACCGGAGGGACGGGGCTGAGGCTGGCGCCTCAACCTCCCTGACGGCTGCTGGTCTGGATGTAGAGAACGATCAGGAACACGGCCGGAACCAGAACGAACAGGAGGCTGGCGACGAAGNCGAGATCGTTGGTCTGCATGGCTGTGGGGGAGGTGCTGGGANGGTATCACCGCGATTCGGCACGGTTCCCGGCCGCTTCATCCCTCGTTGTGATGGGGACGGCCGGGGTCGTCATCGCGTTCCTGAACCGCTTCCAGATCGGGGAGGGAATCGATGTCAGGCCGGGAATCGGTCTCGGCATCGTCAGGCTCGCGAGCCGGCGGCTCGGGCCAGCTGGTGGGGCCGGCGGGCAACGGACTGGCCAGGGCCCGCGCCACCTGGGCCTCCTGATCGGCAAGACCGATCTGAGGCCGGCTGATCACCAGGAGCGACTGCTGAACGAGCGCCTGGCAGGCCAGCCGCCACTGCTGGGGACGGCGCCGCAGCTTCTGCTCCTCCACCGAGGTACGGGGGCTGAGGGCCTGTGGGGAGGTGCCCTCCGGAATCTCCACGAAGCAGGTGATGCACTGGCCGCAGCCGCCGCAGTTGCCCAGGGTTCCCTTCAGGCCGTAGAGCTGAATCCCCTCCCGCANGGCGACTTCACGCAGGTTTTCACCGGGGTAGCACTCCACGTCTCGCCCCTCACGCACGAAGCGGATCACAGGCATGGCAGGAGCGGGCAGATGTGGCCATTCTGAGCCGCCCCGTTGCGGACCGTTACCACCGCCGCGGCGGGAGCAGCGCGACCCNTACGATCGCCCCACCCACCCCGGAACGTCTCCCTATGGGATTGCCCTGGTATCGGGTGCACACGGTCGTGATCAACGACCCGGGCCGTCTGCTCGCCGTGCACCTCATGCACACCGCCCTGGTGGCCGGCTGGGCCGGCTCCATGGCGCTTTACGAGCTTGCGATCTTCGATCCCTCCGACCCGGTGCTCAACCCCATGTGGCGCCAGGGCATGTTTGTGATGCCGTTCATGGCCCGCCTGGGTGTGACCGGCAGTTGGGGCGGCTGGAGCATCACCGGCGAGACCGGTGTCGACCCGGGCTTCTGGAGCTTCGAGGGCGTCGCCGCAGCCCACATCATTCTCAGCGGCCTGCTCTTCCTGGCTGCGATCTGGCACTGGACCTACTGGGATCTCGAGATCTGGCAGGACCCCCGCACCGGTGAACCTGCGCTCGATCTTCCCAAGATCTTCGGCATTCACCTGCTGCTCGCCGGCCTGGGCTGCTTCGGCTTCGGTGCCTTCCATCTCACCGGGGTGTTCGGCCCCGGCATGTGGGTGAGCGATCCCTACGGCCTTACCGGTCACCTCGAACCCGTACAGCCGGCCTGGGGCCCCGAAGGATTCAATCCCTTCAATCCTGGCGGCATCGTGGCTCACCACATTGCCGCCGGCATCGTCGGCATCATCGCCGGCATCTTCCACATCACCACCCGTCCGCCCGAGCGTCTCTACAAGGCCCTGCGGATGGGAAACATCGAAACCGTGCTCGCCTCGGCAATCGCTGCGGTGTTCTTCGCCGCCTTCGTCGTGGCGGGCACCATGTGGTACGGCGCTGCGGCCACTCCCGTGGAGCTGTTCGGGCCCACCCGCTATCAGTGGGA
The DNA here is from genome assembly GCF_001039265.1 of Synechococcus sp. GFB01. Lineage (GTDB taxonomy): Bacteria > Cyanobacteriota > Cyanobacteriia > PCC-6307 > Cyanobiaceae > NIES-981. Next base: position 11,627 of record NZ_LFEK01000012.1, read on the forward strand.
TCAGAGCTACTTCAAGACCGAGATCAACCGTCGCGTCCAGACCGCGCTCGACAACGGCGCCACCAGGGAACAGGCCTGGGCATCGATTCCCGAGAAACTCGCCTTTTACGACTACGTGGGCAACAGTCCCGCCAAGGGTGGTCTGTTCCGGGTGGGTCCCATGGTCAACGGCGATGGTCTGCCCACCGGATGGCTGGGGCACATCTCCTTCACCGACAGGGAGGGCCGTGAGCTCGAGGTCCGGCGCCTTCCCAACTTCTTCGAGAACTTCCCCGTGGTTCTCGCAGACCAGGACGGCATCGTGCGCGCCGACATCCCCTTCCGCCGGGCCGAGGCGAAGTACTCCTTCGAGCAGCAGGGTGTGACCGCCACCGTCTATGGCGGTGCTCTCAGCGGTCAAAGCTTCAGCGATCCTGCCGACGTGAAGCGTCTGGCCCGCAAGGCCCAGCTCGGTGAAGCGTTCGAATTCGATCGGGAGACCTACCATTCCGACGGCACCTTCCGCAGCTCACCCCGCGGCTGGTTCACCTTCGGTCATGCCACCTTCGCCCTGCTCTTCTTCTTCGGCCACATCTGGCACGGGGCCCGCACCCTGTACCGCGATGTGTTCGCCNGGATCGATNCCGACCTGGGTGAGCAGGTGGAATTCGGCCTCTTCCAGAAACTGGGAGACCGGTCAACCCGCCGCCTGCCTCCCGGCTACGTGCCGCCGGCCGGCTCCACACTCAGCTGATCCGGAGGAGATCCCATGGAGAGCTTTGCCTACATCCTGATCCTCACGCTNGCGATCGCCACCCTCTTCTTCGCCATCGCCTTCCGCGATCCCCCGAAAATCGGCAAGTGAGCTGATCGATCGATGCCTGGGGCCCCCGCCTTCAATGCGGGGGCCTTTTTCATGGCCCCGCACTGCCGCACAGGGGTTCTCAACAGCCAAACGGCTCTCTACACTTCAAAAAGTTCACCCGGATCCGCGGGCATGCAATGCCCCTCCTGTCAACACACGGATAGCCGGGTGCTCGAATCCAGGGCTGCCGACGGAGGCCGCAGTGTGCGTCGCCGTCGCGAGTGCCTCAACTGTGAATTCCGCTTCACCACCTACGAGCGGGTGGAGACCGTTCCGATCACGGTGGTGAAGCGCAACGGCAACCGGGAAACCTTCAATCGCTCCAAGCTGCTGCACGGCCTGCTGAGGGCCTGCGAGAAGACCGGACTGGACCCCGCCCGACTGGAGTGCCTGGTGGATGNAATCGAGCTGCAGCTCCAGCAGCGCAGCGGCCGCGAGGTGAGCAGCACCGAGATCGGCGAGCTCGTGCTCCAGCACCTCAGCGGCCTGAGCGAAGTGGCCTATGTGCGCTTCGCCTCCGTGTACCGCCAGTTCCAGGGAATCAGCGACTTCGTGGCCACCCTTGAGCGGCTGAACAGGCACCAGAAGGGAGAACAGCAGCCCCGGCCTGAGCTAGCTGCGATCAGCTGAACAATCCGGTCATCCAGTTCCTGGGTCGCCCTGCGTTGGTAGGATCTGTGTTTGGTCTGCGCTGCTGGCGGGCAGCCACGACCTTCCCATCGCCCTGCTGTCAGCAGGCCGCCAGATCCTCCATGACCGTAACCCCTTCCGACATCAGCACCACCGAGGCCGACCTGGATCTCGCCGCTGAAGCGGCCGCCGATCTCGACCTCGCCATACCGGAAGAGGTCCCCACGGCCGACGATCCCAGCAGTCGCCCGCGCTCCGGCGATGCCGACGGTGTCGGCTTCACGCTCGATGAGTTCGCCTCCCTGCTGAGCAAGTACGACTACAACTTCAAGCCCGGCGACGTCGTCAATGGCACCGTGTTCGCCCTCGAATCGAAGGGCGCCATGATCGACATCGGGGCCAAGACCGCCGCCTTCATGCCGCTCCAGGAGGTGTCGATCAACCGGGTCGAGGGGCTGAGCGATGTGCTTCAGCCCGGCGAGATCCGTGAGTTCTTCATCATGAGTGAGGAGAACGAGGACGGACAGCTCTCCCTCTCGATCCGCCGCATCGAATACCAGCGTGCCTGGGAGCGCGTGCGTCAGCTGCAGAAGGAGGACGCCACGATCTACAGCGAAGTCTTTGCCACCAACCGTGGCGGCGCCCTGGTACGAGTGGAGGGACTGCGCGGCTTCATTCCCGGCAGTCACATCAGCACGCGCAAGGCCAAGGAGGAGTTGGTGGCCGACTTCCTGCCGCTGAAATTCCTCGAGGTGGATGAGGAGCGCAACCGTCTGGTGCTCAGCCACCGCCGCGNCCTGGTGGAGCGGAAGATGAATCGGCTCGAGGTGGGCGAGGTGGTGCTGGGCACCGTTCGCGGCATCAAGCCCTATGGCGCCTTCATCGACATCGGCGGGGTGAGTGGCCTGCTGCACATCTCCGAGATCAGTCACGAACATATCGAGACACCCCACACGGTGCTCAATGTGAATGACCAGATGAAGGTGATGATCATCGACCTCGATGCCGAGCGTGGCAGGATCTCCCTCTCCACCAANGCGCTCGAGCCGGAGCCGGGCGACATGCTCACCGATCCGCAGAAGGTGTTCGACCGCGCCGAGGAGATGGCGGCGCGCTACAAGCAGATGCTCCTCGAGCAGGCCGAGGACACTGAGCCCATGGGAGTGACTCTCGACTGAACGGGCTCAGGTGGCGCGGTTTCTGCTGCGGGGTCTGCCGATCGGGGCTCCCGATCAACCGATCCGGGCGGTGCTCTTCGACAAGGACGGCACCCTTTCGATCAGTGAGCCCATGCTTCATGCCCTGGCGGAGGCCAGGGTTTTTCATTGCCAGCGGATGCTCGGCGAACGGCACCCCGAACTGGGGCCGAGGCTGCTCGCGGAGCTCGATGACCTGCTCAGACGGGCCTATGGACTGGCAGCAGACGGGGTGGATCCGGCTGGCACCACTGCCGTGGCCAGCCGACACCACAACCTGATCTCCACCGCCACCGCGCTGGCCCAGGTAGGGCTGGGCTGGCCGGAAGCCCTGGCCCTCAGCGAGGCTGTGTTCGCCCGCACCGATGGGCTGCATGGCATTGACAGCAGCCACAGGCCGAAAGCCACCGAGGGATTGCATGAACTGGTGGAGCAGCTCACCGCAGCCGGTCTGCTGTGCGCGGTGATCAGCAACGACGACATGGCCGGAATCGCGTCGTTCCTCAACGGCCAGGGCATCGCCCGGCACTTCCGGGCCTGCTGGAGCGCCGATCACACCCCACGGAAGCCGGATCCCCAGGCCGTGCATGCCCTCTGCCGGGAGCTGGGGGTGCAGNCCTGCGAATGCGNCCTGATCGGGGATGCCAACAGCGATCTGCGCATGGCCCGGGCGGCCGGGGTGGCGGCGGTGCTGGGCTACACGGCCGCCTGGAGGCGTCGACCGCCATTGGACGCCAGCTTNCCCCAGCTGCAGCACTGGAGCGAGTTGGCACTCCACCACTGAGATCAGCAAGGCCATCCTGCAATCCCGACCGGACAGCTCGGGACAGAGCGCAGCCCCCGGGACCCTGCCGATAAGGTNGNCCCCAACGCCTCTGGAGCCGTCCATGGCCAGCCGTTACGTGTTCACCTCCGAGTCGGTGACCGAGGGCCATCCCGACAAGATCTGTGATCAGGTGAGCGATGCGGTGCTCGACGCCCTGCTGGCCCAGGATCCGGCCTCCCGAGTGGCCTGCGAGACCGTGGTGAACACCGGCCTCTGCCTGATCACCGGTGAGGTCACCACCAACGCCCGGGTCGACTTCAACACCCTGGTGCGCGGCGTGATCGAGCGGATCGGCTACAGCGGCGCCAGGGCCGGCGGCTTCGATGCCAACAGCTGCGCGGTGCTGGTGGCCCTCGATCAGCAGTCGCCCGACATCGCCCAGGGGGTGGATGAGGCCGACGACCACGCCGGCGATCCGCTCGATCGGGTGGGTGCCGGTGATCAGGGGATCATGTTCGGCTACGCCTGCGACGAAACCCCGGAGCTGATGCCGCTGCCGATCAGCCTGGCCCACCGGCTGGCACGCCGGCTGGCCGAGGTGCGTCACAGCGGCACGCTGGGCTATCTCCTGCCTGACGGCAAAACCCAGGTGAGCGTCGTCTACGAGAACGACCAGCCCGTGGCGATCGACACGATCCTGATCTCCACCCAGCACACCGCCGAGATCGATGGCATCGCCGAGGAGAAGGCTCTGCGCGAGCGCATCGCCACCGACCTCTGGGAGCATGTGGTGGAGCCAGCCACCGCAGATCTCAGCCTCAAGCCCGCCAGGAGCAGCACCCGCTTCCTGGTGAATCCCACCGGCAAATTCGTGGTGGGCGGGCCCCAGGGCGACGCCGGTCTCACCGGACGCAAGATCATCGTGGACACCTACGGAGGCTACGCCCGCCATGGCGGCGGTGCCTTCTCCGGCAAGGACCCCACCAAGGTGGATCGCTCCGCCGCTACGCGGCCCGCTATGTGGCCAAGGCCCTGGTGGCCGCCGGCCTGGCCCGCAAGGCCGAGGTGCAGCTCAGCTATGCCATCGGTGTGGCCAAGCCTGTGAGCATCCTGGTGGAGAGCTTCGGCACCGGCGCGATCAGCAACGCCGATCTCACCGCCCTGGTGCAGGAGCATTTCGACCTGCGCCCCGGCGCGATCATCGAAACCTTCGGCCTGCGTCAGCTGCCCCAGCAGCGCGGCGGCCGCTTCTACCAGGACGTGGCCGCCTACGGCCACTTCGGGCGCAGTGACCTGAATCTGCCCTGGGAAGACGTGGCCGCGATCGCGGCCAGCCTGAAACAGGCCACGGCAGACCGTCTGGCTGTCTGATCGGCAGGCGGGAGGAGACACCTCGCCGCGACCACCATGCCACCGGCAGGTCCTCTGGCTCTGGGTGTGGATCTGGGCAGCAGTGGCCTACGGCTTGCCGTGGTTGCGCGCTGCGGCGAGCGGCTCGCCGAGTCGGTCAGTCCATACCCGCGCCCGTTCAACGACCCAGCCGGCTGGCAGGAGGGCCTGATCGGCCTGGTCTCCCGGCTGCCAGGCGAGCTTCGCCAGAGCATCGCCGCCCTCGCTCTCGACGGCACCTCGGGCACCCTGCTGCTCTGCCGGCAGGATGGGTCGCGGCCTGATGGCCTCCTGGGCCGGGCCCTGCCCTACCACCAGGCCTACCCGGAGCAGGCCGTGCAGGCCCACAGCATCGCCGGCTGCGGGCCCGCAGCCGGCGGCAGCGGCAGCCTGGCCCGGGCTCTGCATCTGCTGGAGGCCGCCGACCAGGCCGGTGAAACGGGCCCGTGGCTGCTGCGCCACCAGGCCGACTGGCTGATGGGCTGGCTGCTGGGCGACTGGAGCTGGGGGGAGGAGGGCAACAACCTGCGGCTGGGCTGGGATCCATCCAGCCAACGCTGGCTCGGCGGGATCACCGCTCAGCCCTGGGCTGCAGGCCTGCCCCGGATCGCGGCCAGCGGCACCATCCTGGGCAGGCTCACCGCTGCGGCCGCCGCCATGCTCGGCCTGCCGGCTGGCTGCCGGGTCGTGGCGGGCAGCACCGATGCCAATGCGGGGGTGCTGGCCGCCGATCCACGGCCCGGTGACGGGGTGACGGTGCTCGGCACCACCCTTGTGCTCAAGCAATGGAGCCCCGCGCCCCTCCGCGGCCCTGGCGTGAGCAGCCACCGGATCGGCGGTCGCTGGCTGGTGGGTGGTGCCGCCAATGCCGGGGCCGGGGTGCTGCGGCAGTTCTTCAGCGACGACCAGCTCGCAGAGCTGAGCCGTCAGATCGATCCCAGCCAGCCCAGTGGCCTGCAGTTGCGGCCGCTGCCGGGCCGAGGCGAGCGTTTCCCGATCGATGATCCCGACCTTGAACCGATTCTGGGCCCCCGGCCGGTGAGCGATGCACGTTTTCTTCAGGCTCTCCTGGAGGGGCTGGCCCGCCATGAGGCTGCCGGCTGGGCACAGCTGGAGCGGCTGGGAGCCCCCCCGATCCGGCGGCTGATCACGATCGGTGGCGGTGCCCGCAACCCCCAGTGGCGCGCCATCCGACAGCGGCTGCTGAGCCTGCCGGTGCTCAACCGGCCGGGGCTGAGCGCGGCCCTGGGAATGGCCAGACTGGCGGCATCCGCCCTGCCCCCGCCATGACGAAACTGCGCGACTGGCTGGCCATCGCCCTCTTCGTGGTGCTGGCTGGCTACGTGGGGTTCAGCGCCATCCGCCTCGGCCTGCTGCTCTGGCAGCGGGTCGCGCCGGCTGACGCCCCGGCTCCAGAATCTGCAACAGCCGCGTTGTCCGCCATGGCCGCCGACCCCCTCACCGCCGCCGTGAGCGACCGCATCTGCAGACACATGAACAGCGACCACGCCGAAGCGGTGCTGGCCTACGCCCGCCACTACGGCGGCATCGCCGAGGCAGGGCAGGCCCGCATGGTGGCCGTGACACCCGAGGCGATGGAGTTGGAGGTGGATGGCACATCGCTGCTGATCCGCTTCGATCACCACCTCAGCGACAGCGAAGACGCCCACCGCACCCTTGTGGCGATGCTGCGGGCCCTGCCCGGCTGAGCCTCACCGAGCCCTCACCAAGAGCGGCCGAGACCCCGGCGCAGCGCCGTGGGAACCCTGGCAACGGCCTCGCGCGGGTGTGTCGGTGTTGGCGGTGTTCGCCCCTGCCCTTCGCAGGGCTCTGGCCGATGGTCTGGCCCTCGACTGGTTGCTGGCTGCCAGCCCAGCGAACGGCCTCTGCCCGGAGCTTTCCGGGGAAGGCCTCAGCGATCCCGACCCTCTGCCCTGGTGGGCCGCCGGCAGCTATGCCGGCGAGCTGCGCTGCCGGCTCCTGCGGCTGCGCCGCAGTCCTGACCCACGGGCCATGGCAGAGCTGACCCCAGGCCTGGTGGCGGGGCTGCGGCGGGATTTCGCCGGGCGCGCCACGCGGCCGCTGCTGGTTCCGATACCCAGCTGGAAGCAACGCGGCAATCCGCTGCCGCCGCTGCTGGGCCGGCTGCTGGCCAGACAGCTCGGCTGGCGCGTCAGCGGGGGGCTGCATCGCAGCCGTCCGGTGCTCGGGCAGCACCACCTGGGACGGGAGCTGCGCTGGGCCAACCAGGCCGGCGCCTTCCGCGCCGACCCCCCCACGGCCGGCCGATCGGGACCAAGGCCGACGCTGCTCCTTGTGGACGACATCCTCACCACAGGCGCGACCGCCATCGCCGCAGCCGCAGCCCTGCAGGCCGCCGGCTGGCGGGTGGCGGGGATGGCTTGCCTGGGCCGCACTCCCCTGGCTGGGCCGTGATCTAGGATCCTCGGGTCGCCGGAGCGACGCGCCGGGATAGCTCAGTTGGTAGAGCAGGCGACTGAAAATCGCCGTGTCCCCAGTTCAAATCTNGGTCCTGGCATTCCCATCCTCTTCGTTCCAGAAACGGATCCACGCCGTGGCTCGGCCCTTCGATCCCTTCGCATCTACAGAATCCGGCCCCCGGGTCTTCAACAACGCCGACAGCTTCGCCCAGGCGTTTGACGAAGCCTGGCAGCAGCATGAGCGCCGCCAGCCCGGCCACGGGCTCGAGCGCCAGGAGAAGCGGGATCTGATCCTGGCCCAGCTGGAGGACCATCCCTTCCAGCAGACTGCCCCGGAGAGGGCTCGCCAGGTGGCCGATTTCCGCCTCCGCCTGCTCGGTCTCTGAGCCCCGTCGACACCCGAGCCGCCCCTTGGACACCCCCCTTCTCCGCCTGGTGCGCCTGCTCAGCGCCGGTTTCAGCAACCAGCAGCAGGCTTTCGAGAATCCGCCTCTCTACGCCCACATCCTGGTGAAGTTCAGGCCGCTGCCGCAGCTGGCGCCGGGTTCGTTGCTGCTCGACCAGAGCTACGCGATCAGTCCTGCCACCCCCTATCGACTACGCGTGCTGCGGCCCGAACTGGGCCCCAACGGNCTGGTGATCCACAACCAGGNCATGGTGGATGACCAGCGCTTCTGGGGCGCCATCGATGATGCAGAGCTGCGCAGCCGCATCCAGCCGGCCGATCTCCAACCCCTCGANGGCTGCGCCTACGTGGTGCGCGAGCATGGCGACGGCTTCGTGGGCGAGGTGGAGCCAGGCTGCCGCTGCCTGGTGGAGCGCAAGGGGCAGACGACCTATCTGGTCAGCCGGCTCGAACTGAGCAGCAGCGGCATGCGCACGCTGGACCGGGGGCATGACCCCGCATCGCATGAGCTCGTGTGGGGCTCGCTGGCAGGCGAATTCGAGTTCGAACGGGTGGCTGACTACAGCAGTGAGATCCCAGAGAGCTGGCTACAGGCACTCAGGCCGTGAGGCGATCGGAATAGGGATCGAGTTCCGGCTCATCCACGAGCGCGTACGGGGCGTCGGGCTCGCCATCCAGTTCAGAATCCAGGCAGTCCAGCTCGTCGGGCAGCTCATCCATGAACAGCTGCTCGCCCTCCTCGAAGAAGGTCGCGTCGCCGTTCTGCTGCAGCGGCAGCACCGCGGCCTCCTGGCGGAGTGCGGTCGGGGCGGAGCCTGCCAGGCCGCTCAGCAGGGCCTCGAGCCGTGCAAGCCGTTCCTCGGTATCCTCCAGGCGCAGCTCGGTGTCGGCCGACTCACCGTTCTGGGCACTGCTGCCTGTCTGCAGGAGCGGCTGCAGTTTCAGCTCCTGAACCGCCAGTCGCTCCTCCAACTCGAGCAGGCGATAGGCCAGCGATTCGGTGAGCTCTGAGAGGCTCTGAATCTGGATGGCGAGGCGCATCAGAGATGGGCTGAGCGTGGCGGGAGCCGGCAACGCCGCAGTCATGGCTGAAACGGCAGATGGGCGGATGGTATCGACGCTGGATCGAGACGCCAGTGGCCCAACTTGTAACGATTGTGAAAGCCTGCTCTTGGGATGGAAGCAGGCCCATAGGATCCGGCAACAGTCAGTGCCGGCCATGGCCCTGGCCTGCCTGTCAATCCGATCAGCAACTGCTCAGCAACTGCCCACCGGCAACGTCCTGCCCACAGTTGCCTGCCACCAGCCGCTCCGGCTCCCATCCACCGGCCCCTCCAGCCCATGACCCTCGCCAACGCCGCCTACCTGGGCATCGAGCGCTTCCAGAACAGCCGCACCACGGAAAACTGGTCCAACGCCACCGAGAACGACAAAGCGGCCCTGATCCGTGCCGTGTACAGGCAGGTGCTGGGCAATCAGTACGTCATGGCCAGCGAGCGACTGGAGGGGCCTGAGTCGCTGTTCAAGCGAGGTTATCTGAGCGTGCGGGAGTTCGTGCGCCAGGTGGCCAAGAGCGGCCTCTACAAGAGCAAGTTCTTCGAGAACTGCAATCCCTACCGCTTCATCGAGCTCAATTTCAAGCATCTGCTCGGCCGCGCCCCCCAGAACAAGGCCGAGATGCTCCATCACTTCACGATCCTGCAGGAGCAGGGCTACGACGCCGAGATCGATTCCTACATCGACAGCGCCGAGTACCAGGAACGCTTCGGCGAGGAAGTGGTGCCCTACCTGCACGGCTTCAACTACGGAGCGGGCCAGCAGGGCCTCCAGTTCTCCTACATGCTGCAGCTCACCCGGGGGGTGGGCGCCTCGGTCCGGGGCGACCTGCTCAAGACCCAGTCGCGTCTGAACCCGGCCGTGCATGCCGAGCAGCCCCTGCCGGTGGTGAGCCCCAACGCCGCCGGTGCCGTGTTCCGGAAGGTGGCCACCGACGGTGTGACCCGCCAGGGGGTGGGAGCCGGCGAAGAGGGCCGGACATTCCGCGTGGAGATCAGCGGCTTCAACAACTACCGCCTCCACAAGCGCAGCAACCGTGTGCGCTTCATCCCCTTCAACAAGTTGCTGCAATATCAGCAGCAGATCCATCGCGAAGGTGGGCGCATCGCCAGCATCACTCCGGTGAACTGAACCGCGGTCTCTGCCACACACATCAACCTCAGCCCTGATTATCCCTGAAGCCATGAAGGTCTCTGCAGGCACCCGCGGCACCAGCTTCAACAGTGGCCGCCAGGTCACATTCACGGTGACCGGCATGAACAACATCGCCTACTCGCGCACCGCGGACGTGGTCATGAACGTGCCCTACACCCGCATGAACGAGGCCATGCAGATGGTGCAGCGCATGGGTGGCAAGATCACCGGCGTGAGCGTGAATGGCGGCGACCTCGAGGCCAAGGCCGCTCCGGCCCGCAAGAAGTCGTCCAAGAAGTCGGACGACTGAAAGTCATCGTCTCCCTCCACCAGCTTCCAGCCCCTGGATGCTCAANGCCGTGCGCGAAGGCGTACGGCCTTTTTCATGGCATCCACGCAGGGGAGCCCGACCCGCACCGGCATGGCAGAGGGCCCGCCGCAGTGGGAATCTCGGCCGGTGACCGTTTGTTAAAGAGCTCTCAGCCTGCGCTGATCAGGGCCAAGAATGGCTCCGTCAAGTTGACGAGTGCCTGGCAGCAGCACACCGAGGCCATCCCGATGTCCTCAAGCGGTGCCGCCTCTGGGTGACGCCAACCTGACTCCCTATCCACCCTCCCCGACTCCCCCGTCGAGAACAGGAGCTCTTCAATGTTCGACGCCTTCACTAAGGTCGTTGCGCAGGCTGATGCCCGCGGCGAATTCATCAACGCTGGTCAGATCGACGCCCTCTCGGCGATGGTCGGCGACTCCTTCAAGCGGATGGATGCCGTCAACCGCATCACCTCCAACGCTTCCAAGATCGTCACCAACGCCGCTCGCGACCTCTTCGAGCAGCAGCCCGCTCTGATCGCACCCGGCGGTAACGCCTACACCCATCGCCGCATGGNTGCCTGCCTGCGCGACATGGAGATCATCCTCCGCTACGTCACCTACGCCGTCTTCACCGGCGACGCTTCCGTGCTGGAAGATCGCTGCCTCAACGGCCTGCGTGAAACCTATCTGGCCCTCGGCGTGCCCGGTGCCTCCGTGGCAGAAGGCGTTCGCAAGATGAAGGACGCCGCCATCGCCATCGCCAACGATCGCAACGGCATCACCCAGGGCGACTGCTCCGCTCTGATGAGCGAAATCGGCACCTACTTCGATCGCGCCGCCGCCGCTGTCGGCTGATCGGCCTGAATCCTCGGGATCCTTCCTGATTCACGGTTCAAATCATCTTCTTTCTCTCCAATGAAGACTCCCCTCACCGAGGCCGTCGCCGCCGCTGATTCCCAGGGCCGCTTCCTCTCCAACACTGAGCTCAACGCCGCCTTCGGTCGTTTCGAGCGCGCCAAGAACGCCCTCGAGGCTGCCAAGGTGCTCACCGCCAATGCCGATTCCCTCGTGAACGGCGCCGCCCAGGCCGTCTACAACAAGTTCCCCTACACCACCCAGATGCAGGGGAGCAACTACGCCTCCGACGCCCGCGGCAAGGCCAAGTGCGCCCGTGACATCGGCTACTACCTCCGCATGGTCACCTACTGCCTCGTGGCTGGTGGCACCGGCCCCATGGATGAGTACCTGATCGCCGGTCTCGACGAGATCAACCGCGCCTTCGAACTCTCCCCCTCCTGGTACGTCGAGGCCCTGAACTACATCAAGGCCAACCACGGCATCTCCGGCGACCCCGGGGTGATCGCCAACAACTACATCGACTACGCCATCGCCGCTCTCGTCTGATTCACTCAGCGATTGCTTCCCAAGGCCCCCCGATGGGGGCCTTTTTGCTGGGCACGGATCGGCGGCGCGGAAAAAGATCGGCCTGAGCCTTGATGGTGTAAAGATCGTCAAAGCTCCTGGCGGCTGCGAGAGGGATTCGCCATAGCCTCAAGACGACGTGTCCGACAGTGCAGCCCTGCCACCGCACTTGAAAGGACCCGCTCTCCTCCCCTGCCAGACCCACCCCAATGACGCTGGTCAATGCCTCCTACCTGGGCATCGAGCGCTTTGCCGATGACCGCAACAAGGAGAACTGGGCCATCAGCTCCCAGGAAGACAAAGCGATGCTGATCCGGGCCGTGTACAGACAGGTGCTCGGCAACCAATATGTGATGGACAGCGAACGTCTCACCCAGGCAGAGTCACTGTTCAAGAACGGCTACCTGAGTGTGCGCGAGTTCGTGCGCAGTGTTGCCAAGAGCGGCCTCTACCGGAGCCGGTTCTTCGAGAACTGCAACCCGTATCACTTCATCGAGCTCAACCACAAGCACCTGCTCGGTCGCGCGCCACAGAACAAGGCCGAGATGCTGCACCACTTCACGATCCTGCAGGAGCAGGGTGTGGACGCCGAAATCGATTCCTACATCGACAGCGCTGAGTATCAGGCGCGCTTCGGTGAGGAAACCGTGCCCTACCTGCATGGCTGGGATTACTCCAGAGGTCATGAAGGCCGGCAGTTCTCCTGGCTGATGCAACTGGCCCGGGGTGTGGCCGCCTCTGTGAAGGGCGATCCAGCCGGCACCCAGTTCAAGCTCGGCGCCGCACTCCACCAGGACCGGGCCGTACCGGTGGTGAGCCCCAGCGCCGGCACGGCCGCCAGCCAGCCAGCTTCGATTGCCGCCTCCGCAATCACCACCATGGCCCAGGGCATCGGCCAGAAGGCACGGGTCTATCGGGTGGAAGTGAGTGGGCTCAACAACTACCGGCTGCACAAGCGTGCCAACACCGTGCGCTTCGTGACCTTCGACAAGATGCTGGAGGCCCAGCAGACGATCCACCGTCAGGGCGGCAGGGTCACCAGCGTGACGCCGGTGAACTGAGCCGCAGAACCAGCAACACTGCACATCCAATCGCACCCCGGTGTCCAGCTGCATGCTGGGCACCGGGGCTTTTTGTTCAGCCGGGCTTGCTGCCATCAAACCGGCTGACAGAGGGAAAGCCGGCGAGCGAACCAGCCGGTGACCCTTTGTGAAGCGATGGCGATCACGCCACGGACTTTCAGAACAATGGTGTCGTGCTTTGCACACCTTGTCCACCCTCCCCGACTNCCCCGTCGAGAACAGGAGCTCTTCAATGTTCGACGCCTTCACTAAGGTCGTTGCGCAGGCTGATGCCCGCGGCGAATTCATCAACGCTGGTCAGATCGACGCCCTCTCGGCGATGGTCGGCGACTCCTTCAAGCGGATGGATGCCGTCAACCGCATCACCTCCAACGCTTCCAAGATCGTCACCAACGCCGCTCGCGACCTCTTCGAGCAGCAGCCCGCTCTGATCGCACCCGGCGGTAACGCCTACACCCATCGCCGCATGGCTGCCTGCCTGCGCGACATGGAGATCATCCTCCGCTACGTCACCTACGCCGTCTTCACCGGCGACGNTTCCGTGCTGGAAGATCGCTGCCTCAACGGCCTGCGTGAAACCTATCTGGCCCTCGGCGTGCCCGGTGCCTCCGTGGCAGAAGGCGTTCGCAAGATGAAGGACGCCGCCATCGCCATCGCCAACGATCGCAACGGCATCACCCAGGGCGACTGCTCCGCTCTGATGAGCGAAATCGGCACCTACTTCGATCGCGCCGCCGCCGCTGTCGGCTGATCGGCCTGAATCCTCGGGATCCTTCCTGATTCACGGTTCAAATCATCTTCTTTCTCTCCAATGAAGACTCCCCTCACCGAGGCCGTCGCCGCCGCTGATTCCCAGGGCCGCTTCCTCTCCAACACTGAGCTCAACGCCGCCTTCGGTCGTTTCGAGCGCGCCAAGAACGCCCTCGAGGCTGCCAAGGTGCTCACCGCCAATGCCGATTCCCTCGTGAACGGCGCCGCCCAGGCCGTCTACAACAAGTTCCCCTACACCACCCAGATGCAGGGGAGCAACTACGCCTCCGACGCCCGCGGCAAGGCCAAGTGCGCCCGTGACATCGGCTACTACCTCCGCATGGTCACCTACTGCCTCGTGGCTGGTGGCACCGGCCCCATGGATGAGTACCTGATCGCCGGTCTCGACGAGATCAACCGCGCCTTCGAACTCTCCCCCTCCTGGTACGTCGAGGCCCTGAACTACATCAAGGCCAACCACGGCATCTCCGGCGACCCCGGGGTGATCGCCAACAACTACATCGACTACGCCATCGCCGCTCTCGTCTGATTCACTCAGCGATTGCTTCCCAAGGCCCCCCGATGGGGGCCTTTTTGCTGGGCACGGATCGGCGGCGCGGAAAAAGATCGGCCTGAGCTTGATGGTGTAAAGATCGTCAAAGCTCCTGGCGGCTGCGAGAGGGATTCGCCATAGCCTCAAGACGACGTGTCCGACAGTGCAGCCCTGCCACCGCACTTGAAAGGACCCGCTCTCCTCCCCTGCCAGACCCACCCCAATGACGCTGGTCAATGCCTCCTACCTGGGCATCGAGCGCTTTGCCGATGACCGCAACAAGGAGAACTGGGCCATCAGCTCCCAGGAAGACAAAGCGATGCTGATCCGGGCCGTGTACAGACAGGTGCTCGGCAACCAATATGTGATGGACAGCGAACGTCTCACCCAGGCAGAGTCACTGTTCAAGAACGGCTACCTGAGTGTGCGCGAGTTCGTGCGCAGTGTTGCCAAGAGCGGCCTCTACCGGAGCCGGTTCTTCGAGAACTGCAACCCGTATCACTTCATCGAGCTCAACCACAAGCACCTGCTCGGTCGCGCGCCACAGAACAAGGCCGAGATGCTGCACCACTTCACGATCCTGCAGGAGCAGGGTGTGGACGCCGAAATCGATTCCTACATCGACAGCGCTGAGTATCAGGCGCGCTTCGGTGAGGAAACCGTGCCCTACCTGCATGGCTGGGATTACTCCAGAGGTCATGAAGGCCGGCAGTTCTCCTGGCTGATGCAACTGGCCCGGGGTGTGGCCGCCTCTGTGAAGGGCGATCCAGCCGGCACCCAGTTCAAGCTCGGCGCCGCACTCCACCAGGACCGGGCCGTACCGGTGGTGAGCCCCAGCGCCGGCACGGCCGCCAGCCAGCCAGCTTCGATTGCCGCCTCCGCAATCACCACCATGGCCCAGGGCATCGGCCAGAAGGCACGGGTCTATCGGGTGGAAGTGAGTGGGCTCAACAACTACCGGCTGCACAAGCGTGCCAACACCGTGCGCTTCGTGACCTTCGACAAGATGCTGGAGGCCCAGCAGACGATCCACCGTCAGGGCGGCAGGGTCACCAGCGTGACGCCGGTGAACTGAGCCGCAGAACCAGCAACACTGCACATCCAATCGCACCCCGGTGTCCAGCTGCATGCTGGGCACCGGGGCTTTTTGTTCAGCCGGGCTTGCTGCCATCAAACCGGCTGACAGAGGGAAAGCCGGCGAGCGAACCAGCCGGTGACCCTTTGTGAAGCGATGGCGATCACGCCACGGACTTTCAGAACAATGGTGTCGTGCTTTGCACACCTTGTCCACCCTCCCCGACTCCCCCGTCGAGAACAGGAGCTCTTCAATGTTCGACGCCTTCACTAAGGTCGTTGCGCAGGCTGATGCCCGCGGCGAATTCATCAACGCTGGTCAGATCGACGCCCTCTCGGCGATGGTCGGCGACTCCTTCAAGCGGATGGATGCCGTCAACCGCATCACCTCCAACGCTTCCAAGATCGTCACCAACGCCGCTCGCGACCTCTTCGAGCAGCAGCCCGCTCTGATCGCACCCGGCGGTAACGCCTACACCCATCGCCGCATGGTGCCTGCCTGCGCGACATGGAGATCATCCTCCGCTACGTCACCTACGCCGTCTTCACCGGCGACGCTTCCGTGCTGGAAGATCGCTGCCTCAACGGCCTGCGTGAAACCTATCTGGCCCTCGGCGTGCCCGGTGCCTCCGTGGCAGAAGGCGTTCGCAAGATGAAGGACGCCGCCATCGCCATCGCCAACGATCGCAACGGCATCACCCAGGGCGACTGCTCCGCTCTGATGAGCGAAATCGGCACCTACTTCGATCGCGCCGCCGCCGCTGTCGGCTGATCGGCCTGAATCCTCGGGATCCTTCCTGATTCACGGTTCAAATCATCTTCTTTCTCTCCAATGAAGACTCCCCTCACCGAGGCCGTCGCCGCCGCTGATTCCCAGGGCCGCTTCCTCTCCAACACTGAGCTCAACGCCGCCTTCGGTCGTTTCGAGCGCGCCAAGAACGCCCTCGAGGCTGCCAAGGTGCTCACCGCCAATGCCGATTCCCTCGTGAACGGCGCCGCCCAGGCCGTCTACAACAAGTTCCCCTACACCACCCAGATGCAGGGGAGCAACTACGCCTCCGACGCCCGCGGCAAGGCCAAGTGCGCCCGTGACATCGGCTACTACCTCCGCATGGTCACCTACTGCCTCGTGGCTGGTGGCACCGGCCCCATGGATGAGTACCTGATCGCCGGTCTCGACGAGATCAACCGCGCCTTCGAACTCTCCCCCTCCTGGTACGTCGAGGCCCTGAACTACATCAAGGCCAACCACGGCATCTCCGGCGACCCCGGGGTGATCGCCAACAACTACATCGACTACGCCATCGCCGCTCTCGTCTGATTCACTCAGCGATTGCTTCCCAAGGCCCCCCGATGGGGGCCTTTTTGCTGACCTGCGATCATCGAAGCTCCGTTCTGCCGAGTCCATGGCAGCTTCCGCTCAGGAACCCCGCGCCGGTGAGCCGATCAGCGAAGCCGAGGCGATCGAGCGCCTGCGCCAGACCAGCGACCCGTCACAGCAGTACTACGGGGCCTGGTGGCTGGGCCGAATGCGGAGCCGACACCCGGAGGCCGTGCCGCTGCTGCGCCTCGCCCTGCGCCAGCGCAAGCCACGCGATCCGGGAGCCGGCGTCGAGGAGAACGCCGTGGCCCGCAATGCCGCGCGCGCCCTCGGCAAGTTGGCGCCGGCCGCTCACGACGCCATTCCCGATCTGCTCGCCACCCTCGAGGATGCCGACCATGGCCTCCGGGAAGCGGCGGCCCGTGCCCTCGGAGAACTCCGCGCCGAAGCGGCCGTGCCAGCGCTGTGCCGCCGGCTCGCCAGCGGTCCGGGGGTAGCCGGAGCACTCGAACCCGGTACGCCGCGGCTGAAGGAGCCCTGCGAGGCCCTGCTGGAGGCCCTGGGCGACATCGGCATCCGCAGCGCGGCGGTTGTGGGGGTAGTGGAGCCATTCGTGAATCATGAGCGGCCGCTGATCCGCAGCGCCGCCGCCCGCACCCTGCTGCAGCTCAGCGGCGAGGAGCGCTGGGGCCAGCTGCTGCTGGAGCTGCTGGAGCACCCCCAGCTGCAGGTGCGCCGCGCCGCCCTGATGGACCTCGGTGCCGCCGGCTGGCGACCGGCGCTCGAGGCGATCCGCCACACCCTGGCGGAGAACAGCCTCAAGCTGATCGCCCTGCGGGGCCTGGTGGAGCAGGGCCGCGGCGAACCGGGCGAAGCAGCCCTGCTGGCCTGCATGGATGCCCTGCTGTGAGTGACATGGAGCCGGAGAACCTGAGTACGCATCCGATCAGCGCCCTGATCGAGGCCGTACAGCAGGCCATCAGCAGCGAAGCGCTGCTGATGGCCACCCGGCAACTGGCCTGCTGCGGCGAGGCTGCGGCGGCTCCCGTGCTGGTGGAGGTGCTGGGCTTCAACAATCCCGGCGCCGCGGTGGCCGCCGTGGATGGGCTGATCGCCCTGGGGCCGGCAGCCGTGGAGGCGCTGCTGGAGCTCGATCCGGAGAATTACGGTGCACGAGCCTGGGCCGTGCGAGCCCTCGCCGGGATCGGTGACGTGCGTGGTCTCGATGTCCTGATCGATGCCCTCGGCAGCGACGTGGCTGCCAGCGTGAGACGCGCGGCAGCCAAGGGTCTGGGCAGCCTGAAGCTGGCACCGCTGCCCGCGCCTCTCAGGCAGGCGATCGGCGCGCGCTGCCTGGCGGCCCTGGAGGCGGCCACCGGGGATGGCGAGTGGGTGGTGCGCTATGCGGTGGCGGTGGGTCTGGAGAGCCTGGCGCCGCACCTGGATCCGCCCTCGCAGCACTGGCAACGGGCCGAGGCAAGCCTGGTGAGACTCAGCCAAGCCGCCGAAGGCAACCCTCGGGTGGTTCAGCTCAGAGCCAGCCTGGCCCTCAGCCGTCTGCGCCGATCATGACCACCCACCCGCGGCCCCCTCAGCGGATCCTGTTCGTCTGCCTCGGCAACATCTGCCGCTCGCCAGCCGCTGAGGGGGTCTTTCTGCATCGGCTGGCACGTGAGGGGCTGGATGCTCACTTCGTTGTGGATTCGGCGGGCACCGGAGGCTGGCACGTGGGCAAGCCAGCCGACAGCCGCATGCGGGCCGCAGCTGCCCGACGGGGCATCACCCTGCCCAGCCGGGCCCGGCAGCTCGATCTCGCCGACCTCACGGCCTTCGACCGCATCCTCACGATGGATGCCGACAACCTGGCCCAGGTACGCGCCCTGGCCAGCCAGCTGGGCCCGACCCCTGGCCTGGCACGGATCGAGCCGATGGTGCGGCACTGCCGGCGCTTCCAGGCCAGGGAGGTGCCGGACCCCTACTACGGCGGGGCCGAGGGGTTCGAGCAGGTGCTCGATCTGCTGGAGGACGCCTGCGGCGGGCTGCTGGAGGAGCTGCTGCAGAGCGATCTCCGGGGCCTCTGACGGCACAACGGCAGGCCACCGTGGCCCGCCTCCGGGACGGCCATCCGCTCAGGGGGACGGCCAGACCTCCTCAGGAACCCTTTGGCGGAAGAGATCCACCAGCGCCTGAATCACACTCGCAATCGTCATGCCATCGGTGACGAGCTCCTCCGCATCCGCAGCCATCCGCAGAGGCGCCACCTCGCGGCTGGAATCCAGCCGGTCACGCTCGGCGATCTGATGCTCCAGCTCCGACAGCGGCGGCACCGCAAAGCCGCGCTGCTCGAGATCGAGAGCCCGGCGACGGGCCCGCTCGGCCGTGGTGGCCGTGAGGAACACCTTCAGTTCCGCATCAGGGAACACGGCCGTACCGATGTCCCGTCCCTCGGCCACCAGCCCGCCGCGGCGGCCCATCGCCTGCTGCTGAGCAGTGAGAGCCTCCCGCACGCAGCCGAGGGCCGCCACCAGCGACACCTGGGCCGTGACCTCCGGGCTGCGGATCGCCGTGGTCACGTCGTGGCCGTTGATGCGCACCAGCTGCTCGCCGTCGCGGCCGGCGCTGAGCTGCAGGTCGAGGTCGGCCAGCAGGGACCCCACGGCGTCGGGGTCGTCGGGGGCGACGCCATGGCGCTGCACCCACCAGGTCACGGCCCGGTACATGGCACCGGTATCGAGATAGATCAGTCCCAGGCGCCGCGCGAAGGCTCTGGTGACGGTGCTCTTGCCGGCTCCCGCCGGTCCATCAATGGCAACGATCGGCGAGCGGCTCATCAACAGGGTGTGATCGATCAGACGGGTCGCCCCGCAATGCACAGCAGCCGCCAGCAGGATCAGCCCCGCTGGGAGCGGCTCCGCCGGCGGCAGCGGCACCAGGCTATGGGCCCACACCAGCTCCACATAATCCACCACCAGGCCAGCGCCCTGAAGCTGGCCTTGCACCCCGCTGACCAGCTCGTGAACAGGGCGGCGCGGCTCCAGCAGCCAGCGACGGCGCGCCTCGGCCAGAGCCTGGGGCAGGCTGAGGGCCTGCCGGCGCTCGGCAGCGGTGAGGTAGCGGTTGCGGGAGCTGCAGGCCAGGCCATCGGCCTCGCGCACGGTCGCCACCGACTCGACCACCAGGGGCAGGCCCAGATCGTTGACCAGACGACGCAGGATCACCAGCTGCTGCCAGTCCTTCTCCCCAAGGAACAGCCGCTGGGGCCGCACCAGCGCCAGGAGGCGGGCCACCACGGTGGCCACCCCGTCGAAATGACCCGGCCGGCTGCGGCCGCAGAGCACCGCCTGCAGCGACGCCGGCGGACTCAGCCGGGTGATCTCCTCAGATCCGCCCGGCTGCATCTCCGCCACGCTGGGTGCCCAGAACAGGGCTGCGCCAGCTGCAGCGGCCACCGCCTGATCAGCCTCCAGGCTGCGCGGGTAGCGCTCGAAATCCTCAGCCGGGCCGAACTGCAGAGGATTCACATACACGCTGACCACAACAAGGGGCTCAGCGTCAGCCAACGGACGGGCGGCCCTGCGGATCAGCTGAGCGTGCCCGTCATGGAGCGCCCCCATGGTGGGGACGAAATGCACCGGTCGGCTCTGGCGGCACCGCCAGGCACGCAGGGCGGCCAGCGACTGCAGACACTCCATGGCCAAACGTTCAAAGTCATCGAAAACCCATCCGCCAGGCTGGCGGATNGGCGTCCGGGAGCAGACCTGGAGAGGGCGTCAGNCCAGGTGCCTCACTGGAGAACCTCCAGCTTCACGCGGGCCAGGCCACTGGAGACCACGCCCAGCTGCGTGGCAGCTCCGTGGGCCAGATCGATCACACGGCTGCCGTGGAAGGGGCCGCGATCGTTGATGCGCACCACGGCGGTGCGGCCGTTGTTGAGGTTGGTGACCCTTACCCGGGTGCCGAAGGGCAGCGTGCGGTGGGCCGCCGTCATCGTTCCGGGACGAAAGACCTCACCATTGGCGGTGCGATTGCCGTAGAACCCCGGTCCGTACCAACTGGCCTTGCCGGTGCTGGTTTGTAGCACACGCGGTGCCGGTGGGGGGGCCGGCGCGATCGGCGCGGGGACAGGCTGCTCAACCGGCTGCTCTGGGAGGGACAGTTGGTCAACCTCGCGGATCGCAAGCTCGGTCCTCACCGCGACGTCGGATGCCGTGGGCAGGCCTTTGGGCGAGGCCTCGCGGGTGGTCGCCAGGGCCTGCTCGGAGATGGCAGGCACCAGGCGCTGCCGGAGAGAAGCAGGGAGAGAGCCCCAAGAGAAAAGGTTCGTCGCATAACAAGCGGAACACGCTGCAGGGCAGCAGGCACGGAATCCGTGCATCACAGGCGTTGGGTCGGCATCGCCAGGAGATGAGCTGGCATGAAGAGGTAATGGGGCTTCGCGAGTTGCTCATGCCCATACCCCATTCGGGATGCGATTCGCCGTGGAGTTCCTATCGAGAAATGACAGCAGGGAGAAACTAAGGGCAAATCACCGCGGTTTTGAGCGACAAATCGTCCCTCAATACCGATCAGGAATGTTCATCAAAAGGGACCGGCAAGTTGCCACGGGGGCCGAGGCGCACAAGGCAACCACCCATTGATCAGTGAATCGAATCAAGTACATAAGCCCGGCTGATCGTCGCCTGTGCCGATTGGCCAGGCGTCCACTCGCCAAGGGCGGCGCCATCGGAGGATCGGCACAGCAGCAACCGGCGAAAGCCATGGATTACCGCACCGCTGGCGTGGACGTGGAGGCGGGCCGTGCCTTCGTGGAACGGATCCGCCGCAGCGTGGAGGCCACGCACCGCCCCGAGGTTGTGGGCGGACTGGGGGGCTTCGGCGGCTTCTGCCGCCTGCCGGCAGGCTGCGCCAACCCCTGCTGGTAGCCGGGAGTGACGGAGTGGGCACCAAGCTGGAACTGGCCCAGGCCCATGGCCGCCACCATGACGTGGGCATCGACCTGGTGGCGATGTGCGTCAACGATGTGATCACCAGCGGCGCCGAGCCGCTCTTCTTTCTTGATTACATCGCCACCGGCAAGCTCAGCCCCGAGGCAATGGCCGAGGTGGTGGAGGGCATCGCCGACGGCTGCCGCCAGAGCGGCTGTGCCCTGCTGGGGGGCGAGACGGCGGAGATGCCGGGCTTCTATGGACCCGGCCGTTACGACCTGGCCGGGTTCTGCGTGGCGGTGGTGGAGGCCGACGCGGTGATCGATGGCCGCAGCATCCAACCGGGGGATCGGATCGTGGCGGTGGCCAGCAGCGGCGTGCACAGCAACGGTTTCAGCCTGGTGCGACGCATCCTGGCCATGGCCGGGGTGGATGCCTCCGCGCCGCTGCCGGGCGATGGGCGCCCCCTGATCGAGGCGCTGCTCGCCCCCACCCGGCTCTATGGAGGGCTGGTGAAGGCGCTGCAGCAGGCCGCTGTGCCGCTGCGGGGCATGGCCCACATCACCGGCGGGGGGTTGCCGGAAAACCTGCCCCGCTGCCTCCCCGCTGGCGTGCAAGCGGTGCTGGATGCGACCAGCTGGACACGGCCACCCATCTTCCGCTGGCTGCAGGAGGCCGGCGAGGTCCCGGAGGCCGACCTCTGGAAGACCTTCAACCTCGGTGTGGGCTTCTGCCTGGTGGTGCCGTCGACGGCTCTGGAGGCCACATTGCAGACCTGCCTCAAAGCCGGCCACAAGGCCTGGCCGCTCGGCGAGATTCTGCTCGGCTCCGACGGCGGAGCTCAGCTGTCGGGTTTACCGATCTGAACCTGCCCCGAACGCTGCCAGATTGCAGGCGCGCTCCGATGACCAGGGCGCAAATCCGTAGACGCAAGAGGACATCCATGAATCGTTCGCCCCTTAATTCCGGTCCATNCCCCCTCNGCAGCAGCCAGCGGATCACCCGACGGCGCAGTTCCGCCGGTCCGACGCCGCCGATCCGTCCCCAGCGNCCCCGCGATGTGATCACGCCCAACCAGCGCAGCGGTGGCCATCGCCCCACCTTTCTGGCCCTGCGCGATCACGGCAAGGTGTATGTGGCCGATCTTCCCCGTCTCTCCGATGGCCAGCTGGCACGCATCGGCCGGGAAGCCCATGAGGTGCTCGCCAGCCTCATCCGTCGTCTGGAGGAGCTTGAGGCCCAGCCCTTCCTCAGCCAGGCCGAACAGGACACACGTATCCGGGCGACCACGAAACGCGATGTGACCGAACGCTTCATCCGGGCGATCGAGGAGGAGCAGGAGCTGCGGCAGAACAACCCGGCCCTGCGGGCGGCAGCCGGGGAATCCCTGGCGAGGGCATTCATGGAACTGGCCCGCCACCGTCTGCCTGGCGCCACCTTCGATTCCCTGGTACAGGAGGCCTTGCAGGCCTGTGGACCGGACAGCGCGCCGATCAGCCCGGCAGTAGGAGACGAGACCGGGGCGGAGCCGCATGCCGTGATGGGGCGGCACCAGACCATGCCGGTGGTGCTCACACCGGCACCGGAAGCCTGCTGACGCAGCGGCTCAGGCACCCCTGCCGCTGGGGATCAGGCGCTCTGGAACGGGTTGGCCGGCATCGCCGCCGCGATGCGGCCGGCCTGGCGGTCGAGGGCTTCGCGTTCGCTCTCCTGCAGCTGCCAGGTCAGGGCCTGGGCCACAACCGCCACCTGCTCCGGTCGACGCAGCCCCGGGATCGGCATCGCCCCGTGGGCGCGGCACCAGTTGAGAGCCACCGCGGCCAGCGGGGCCCCGTGGGCCGATCCGATCTCCGCCATCAGCTGCAGGAGCGGCGGCAGGGCAGGGGCCAGACGCCGGAACAGCCACCGTCGTGGGCCGACAACTGGGAGTGTCTGCAACGTGTCGATCCGGGCCAGCAGACCCAGGGCCAGCGGGCTGTAAGCAATCAGGTCCACCCCGAGCTCGCGGCACACCTCGGCCACCCCGCCGGGCTCCAGGGCCTGGCGGCACAGCAGCGAGAGCTGAACCTGCAGGCTGGTGAGCCGAATGCCCCGCGCCTGCAGACGGCGATGGATCTGCCGCAGGCGGGCGGGACCCACGTTGGAGAGGCCCAGCTCGGCGATCCGACCAGCGACCACCTGCTCGGCCAGGCCATCGAGCAGCGGACCCTCCTGCCAGGGTGCGTAACNGCTGGTGCTCCAATGCAGCTGCACCCGGTCGATACGGCCTCCCAGGCGCTGCTCGGAGGCGGCCAGGGCCCGATCGAACCCACGGCGTCCGAGGCGCCAGGGGAATGGGGCCAGCTTCGTGGCCAGACAGAGCCGCTGGCGCTGCTCCCTGGGAAGGGTGGCTGCGAAACGGCCGAGCAGGGTCTCGCTGCGACCGGTGAAGCGGCCGGTGCCATAGGAATCGGCGGTGTCAAAGAGCTGCAATCCGCAGGCCACGGCCTGGCTGAAGGTGAGCTCCAGCTCGTCATCGGCGCGGGGGTCATAACCCCAGATCAGCTGATTGCCCCAGGCCCACGTCCCCACGCCGATCCCTGGATGCGCCATGGTGGAACCCCTGCCGATGCCGTGGCAGCCCCATGTTGCAGCCCCCCATGATCCCCGGCCCCGGCCAGCTGGAGCCATCGGCCCCATCGCCAGCTGCCCAGGCCACCGTGAGCGGGGCAGCGGCAGCACAGCCCCAGGATCCGGTGCTGTGTTCGCACTGCGGGCGAACTGCCAGCAACGGCATCAGCTGCGAGGGGTACTGCGTGGCCGACTCCGGCTACTGAGACCCAGGCATGGGCCTGGCCCCCTCCAACGCTGCGATCCGGGCCGCTCAGGCAGCCGCTGGAACTCTGGCCTTCGCCGCGCTGGCAGCTGCCGGCCAGGGCTTCGGCCGCTGGGAAGGGCCCGTGCGGCACTGCACGATGACGGCCAACGGTCGGACGCACCGCTGCCTTGAGCTGGAACTGGAGCAGAATCAGGAGGGTCTGCTTACAGCCCGCTTCGTGGGACCCGGCCAGGGCGGTCCTCTGGCCAGCCGGGAGCTGGCATTCTCGGGTCTGCTTGGGGCGGGCCAGCAGCCGATGCGGTGCGGCGCCGACGGACGTTGCCTCCCGCCGGATCACCCCCTGCAGCTGCGGTTGACAAGCGTGGCCTGGAGCCGCTTCGACGGCCGGGGGCTGGCGGAAGAGCTGCCGCTGGCCAGGCTGGCCCGGGGCCAGTGCCTGCTCGACCGACAAACGATCCGCTGCAATGCCCGGCTCGAACCCCCGCAGCCGAACGCAGCCCCGTGGTCTGCCGAGGCCCGACTCAGACCCTGAGGGGGCCGGATGGAATGTCGCTGCTGGTCGGCATGACGCTGCCGGGGCGGGTTGAAGAGGCGGCACCCAGATTCGAACTGGGGGTAAAGGATTTGCAATCCTCTGCCTTACCACTTGGCCATGCCGCCATCGGGGATCAAACTCCCCTGCAGCGGATCGTATCAGCCATGCCATGGGCCCCGGTCTGCTGGTTCTGAGCAACGGCCATGGCGAGGATCTGATCGCTCTGCGGGTGGTCGAGGCGCTGCGGCGCAGACAGCCGGATCGGGCCATCAGCGTGCTGCCGCTGGTGGGGGAGGGGCAGGCCTTCAGTGCTGCGGTCGCGACGGGGGCTGTGCAGCGGATCGGGCCGACGCGGGCTCTGCCCAGCGGCGGCTTCAGCAACCAGAGCCTGACCGGCTTGCTGCAGGATCTCGCTGCCGGTGTGGCCGGGCTCAGCTGCCGCCAGGCCGCTGTGGTGCAGCGTTGGGGCCGCCAGGGGCTGCCGCTCCTGGCGGTGGGCGATCTGCTGCCGCTGCTGCTGGCCTGGGGAAGCGGCAGCCGCTTCGGCTTCATCGGCACACCCAAGAGCGACTACACCTGGGCCACATCGGCACCGCCCGGATGGGGCCGCACTCCCCTGGCCGACGGCTACCACCGCTGCAAAGGCAGCGAATGGGATCCATGGGAGTGGGCGCTGATGGGCAGCCGCCGCTGCCGTCTGGTGGCGGTGCGCGATCCGCTCACCGCCCGCGGACTCCGGCGCCACGGGGTGGCGGCCCTGGCGCCGGGCAACCCCATGACCGATGGCTTCCACCTGGAACCTGTGCCGGAGTGGATGGCGCGGCGCCGGCGCCTGCTGCTCCTGCCCGGCAGCCGTCAGCCGGAGCTGCTGCGCAATGCCCGTCGGCTGCTGGCGACGCTCCAGGCGATGGGCTGGCACGATCCCGCCACCGTGCTGCTGGCCTGCGGCCACCGGCCCGGCGTCGAGAGCTGGAGCACGCTGATCGCGGAGGCCGGGCTGCAGCCTCGCCCCCTCAGCGCTGGCGCGGCGGCGGTCGGGGCCCTAGGCTGCTGGGGAGTGGGCGAGCTGGAACTGCTGCTGGGGCCAGGTTGCTTCGACCGCTGGGCCGCCTGGGCCGAGCTGGCCCTGGCCACCGCGGGCACCGCCACCGAACAGGTCGTGGGGCTGGGCATCCCGGCCCTGTCGTTGCCGGGCCCGGGCCCCAGTTCACGGCCGCTTTTGCACGGCGGCAGAACCGTCTGCTGGGGGGCGCCGTGCAGCCTTGTCACAGCCCGGCCGAGCTCATTGAACGGTTGCGGCGGCTGCTGCGGGATCCGGCGCTGCGGCGCCAACTGGGCGAACGGGGCCGTCGCCGCATGGGCCGGTGTGGCGGCAGCGAGCGGCTGGCGGCACTGGTGGAGCAGCGCCTGCTGGAAGCACGGCTGGGATGATGCCCAGCACAGCTGCATGGCACCTGCAATGGCGGGCATTCCCGATCGGGCCTACAACACCGCCTGCGGCCGGCTGGCCACCGCACTGGGAGTGAGCCTGGCCGCAGCCCGCCGCCGGGTCGACATCAAGGCCGCCCAGGCGGGACTGCGTGACACCGCCGCCAAGCTCGCCCTGGCCGAGGAGCTGCTCGCCGAGGCCCAGGCCAACAGTGCCGGCACACAGGCCCTCCTGACCTCGCTGCTGGAAGCGGTGAGCAGCGAGGAGAACTTCATGACCGAAGACTGAGCGCCGCGGCCAGGGGGAGCACCCCTCAGCGGTTGCCGCCGCTGGAGTGTTCGAACAGCAGGTGGAAGCGGTTGCGGTCGAGCTCGGCCATCACGGGGATGCAGCCGAAGCACCGCTGGGTCAGTTCCCAGCGGTCCTCCCGCCGCAGCATCTGCTCCAGACGGTCGCGAGCCGGCAGCAGATAGCGCACATCGCCGGCGGCATAGGCGAGCTGGACCTCGCTGAGATCCTCAACCCGTCCCCAGTCGGAACTCTGGGCCTGCTTGTCGAGCTCCACTCCCACAAGCTCCTGCACCACCTCCTTGAGACCGTGCCTGGGGCTGTAGGTGCGCCCCAGGCGGCTGGCCACCTTGGTGCAGAAGATCGGCGCCACCGTGATGCCGAGGTTCTCCGCCAGGGCGGCCACGTCGAAGCGGGCGAAATGGAACACCTTCTCGATCGCAGGGTTCTCCAGCAGCGCCCGCAGGCGTGGCGCTTCCCTCTGGCCCCGGGCCAGGCGGATGCAGCACACGTTGTCGTTGTCATCACAGATCTGCACCAGACAGAGCCGGTCGCGACCATGGATCAACCCCATCGCCTCGGTGTCGATAGCCAGGGCGCGTGCGCCGGCGTAGAGGGTGGCCCATTCGGCGTCGAGGTCGCCGTCGAACACGGCGAAGCGGGCCGGAGCGGGCAGGTTGCTGGTGGGGGTTGCGGTCATCGGCCAGGGTGCGCTGCGACCATGCTGCCCGGCCGCCAGAATGAATCGATGGCCAGCTCCGGTTCCACCCTGCTGCTCACCCTGCTCCTGGCCGTGGGACTGCTCTTCTTCCTACGCGCCGCCAGCAAGGACCGCACCACCACGGTGGAGGTGCGAAGTTCCCGACCAGCGCTCGAGGTGCTGCCGGCCCTGATCTCCTGGCTGGAACAGCGTGGCTGGCGAGCCGCCGGAGGCGACCCGGAGCGGCGCCATCTGGTGTACCGCGCGGCGGTGGCCTCCAGCCCGGCCCTGGCCCTGCTGCTTTCGCTGCTGGGCAGCGTGGGTGCCGCCTGCCTGGGGCTTGTGCTCCGTCAGCTCTGGCCGCTGCTGAGCTGGTGGCCGCTGCTGCTGGCCCTGCTGGGCCCCCTGGCCGGTGTGCTCTACCGGCGACGAGCCCAACGGGAGGAGGCGGTGGAACTGCGGCTGATCAGTCACGACAGCGCCACCGGCAGCGCCGTGAAGCTGCGGGCTCATCGCGACGAGCTCATCGCCCTGGAACTGGAGCTGGGACCTCAGCTGGGCCTGTTCAGCGACGCCAACCTGCTCGCCTCCCCCATCTGACGCCATGGACCTGTCGTTCTGGTGGAAACTGCTCGGAGCGACCGGCCTGGCCGCCGCTGTGACCCTGACGCCCGGCGTGCCGGCCCGCACCCCGGCTCCCGGCGGAATCGATCCCCTCACCGGCCCCCGCAGCCGACTCAGCCGCGACTGGCTGGGTCTGCGACCTCTGCCCGCCGACACCGAGATCCTGGTGCTCGCCGGCCACGCCGATTCCCAGGGCATCGCCGGTGCCGGCACCGGTGGCGAGGCCGTGGACCTGCTCGGTGCCGCGCCGATGGAGGCCGGCATCCGCGACGAGCTCCACTGGAACCTGCTCACAGCCAGGGCCGTGGTGGACCAGGGCCGGCGCCGGGGGCTGGCGATCCGCTTCTACGAGCCGCCGCTGCGCACCATCCACGACGCTGACGACCCCCGCACCAACTGGAGCGTGGGCAAGGCCCATGTGGAGGGTGGTGGTTACGCCCTGGAGATCCACTACGACGCCTACGGCCCCGACGGGGTGGGCTCGGGCCTCATCCCGCCGCTGCACCGCCCACCCAGCCGGCTCGACGAGAGCCTGGCAGCCGCCTTCGGCGACTATCCCCTTCAATACCGCGATGGTCTGGGGGCACCGCGCCGCGGCATCGCCATCCTCGAGATCGGCAAGCTCGAAGGCCCTCTGGAGTCAGCCCTGCGGGATCCCCGGCGCAGTGAGGCGGCGATCGCCGCGATCGCCGCGCGGGTGGTGCAGGCTCTGGAGCGGGGTCTGGGCCGAACGCCCGAGGCCGGAACGCCTGCCGTGGCCCAGGAGTCGTCCGCAGCCGAAAGCGGCGAGGAGACCGGCCCGGCCATCCTCAGCCCGCTCAGTCCACCGCCTGGTGTGGCGCGCAGCGGGCTGCGAGTGCCTCGTCGCCCAGCCAGTTCTGTGGGCGAGTGAACAGATCGGTGAGCAGGGCCTCGCGGCTCCCGGCCTTGGGTTGATAGCCGTAGTCCCAGCGCACCAGCGGCGGCAGCGACATCAGGATCGATTCGGTGCGGCCATTGGTCTGCAGGCCGAAGATCGTGCCACGGTCGAACACCAGGTTGAACTCCACATAGCGGCCGCGCCTGTAGAGCTGGAACTGGCGCTCCCGCTCGCCCCAGGCAGTGCTCTGACGCCGCTCCACGATCGGCACGTAGCTGGGCAGGAAGGCATTGCCGCAGGCACTGGCCAGCTGGAACAGCTGCTCCCAGCTCTGCTGGATCGGACCGATGCGTGAGCTCGCCGCGGCCGCCGGACCAGCGGGATCCTGGCCCTTGTAGAGCACCCCGGCGGGATCCTGGTAGTCGTAGAAGATGCCGCCCACGCCGCGGGTCTCACCGCGGTGCCTCAGGAAGAAGTACTCGTCGCACCAGGGCTTGAACACCTCGTAGTAGGCCGGATGGACGCTGTCGCAGGCGGCCTTGAGGGTGCGGTGGAAATGCTGGGCGTCGCTGAGGAACGGGTAGTAGGGGGTGAGATCGGCACCACCACCGAACCACCACACGGGGCCCGCTTCGAAGTAGCGGTAATTGAGGTGCACCGTGGGCAGATAGGGGTTGCGCGGGTGAAGCACCATCGACGTGCCCGTGGCAAACCAGCGATGGCCCTGAGCCTCGGGCCTCTGGCCGAGGATCGAAGGAGGCAGTTCGGCGCCCTCCACCTCGGAGAAGTTCACGCCGCCCTGCTCGAACACCCGACCGGCCTTGATCACGCGCGAACGGCCTCCANCCCCCTCGGGCCGCTCCCAGCTCTCCTCCTGGAAACGCCCCTCGCCATCCAGTTGCTCGAGCCCCGCACAGATCGAGTCCTGCAGCCCCATCAGCAGGGCCCGCGCCCGCTGACGGGAATCGGTGGGGGGAGCCTCGAGGGCCTCAACCATGGCTGCCGCGCCCCGTGGACGCCAGAAACCCCCTCACCCTTTCAGGCCGCCGTGCCGCCGCACAAGCGATCGAGAGCCACTGTCACCGCCAAGCCGGCCGGGTCGGGGGCGATCCCTAGGATCAAACCTCCTCGACACCGGAGTGGATGGCATCGCTGGAGCAGGCCACCGCAGCCCTCGCCACGATCCGTGATGCCGGCAGCGGTCGCGACCTTCTCGACCTGGGCTGGATCGAGCCGCCGCGCCTGCAGGGGGAACGGCTGGTGTTCCGGCTCAGCCTGCCCTCCTTCGCGCAGAGTCAGCAGAGCCGCATCGCAGCCGAAGCCCGTGAGCGTCTGCTGGCCATCGACGGCATCCGCGACGTGCAGATCGAAGTGGGTCAGCCGGCAGCGGCCCATCAGGGTGCGCCGATCGGCGGAGCCGGCCATGGCGCCGCGCCGGGCCCCGGCGGCCAGCTGCCGCCACGTCAGCCGATCGCCGGTGTGCAACGGGTGATCGCCGTGAGCAGCGGCAAGGGCGGTGTGGGCAAGAGCACCGTCGCCGTGAACCTGGCCTGCGCCTGGCCCGCCGCGGCCTGCGGGTGGGTCTGCTCGACGCCGACATCTACGGCCCCAATGCCCCCACCATGCTGGGGGTGGCCGATCGCACCCCCGTGGTGCGCGGCGAGGGCGCCGAGCAGGTGCTCACCCCGATCGAGAGCTGCGGCATCGCCATGGTGTCGATGGGTCTGCTGATCGATGCCGACCAGCCCGTGATCTGGCGCGGCCCCATGCTGAACGGGATCATCCGCCAGTTCCTCTATCAGGTGGACTGGGGAGAGCGGGACGTGCTGGTGGTGGATCTGCCCCCCGGCACCGGTGACGCCCAGCTCACTCTGGCTCAGGCCGTGCCGATGGCCGGGGTGCTGATCGTGACCACGCCGCAGCAGGTTTCCCTGGCCGATGCCCGCCGCGGTCTGGCGATGTTCGTGCAGATGGGGGTGCCGGTGCTGGGTGTGGTGGAGAACATGAGCGGCTTCATCCCGCCCGACGCCCCCGACAAGCGCTATCCGATCTTCGGCAGCGGCGGCGGTGCCAGCCTGGCGGCCGAAGCCGGCGTGCCCCTGCTTGCCGAACTGCCCCTGGAGCTGCCGGTGCGGGAGGGTGGCGACAGCGGCACGCCGGTGGTGCTCGGGGCCCCTGAGTCGCTCACGGCCCAGGCATTCCTGGCTCTGGCGGATCGGCTGGCGGCTCCGGTCGGGGTGCCGGCCTGATCCCGATGCTGGGGGTCGGGCCGCGCCGCAGCAACCTGTTCTCCAGCCGGCGTCGAGGCCGCCGCCGGCTGCTGGGCGATGTGGACCTGGTGCTCTGGGGAATTCCCTGGGGTCTGGTGCTGGTGGCCGGCATCCTGATCGCCAGCACCCAGCGGCAGGCTGACTACGCCGACTGGTATCAGCACTGGATCACGGCTGCGGTAGGCACAGGAATCGCCCTGCTGCTGGCCAGGCTGCCCGTGGAGCAGCTCTGCCGCTGGCAATGGCCCATCTACGGAGCGATGGTGGCCAGCCTGATCGCGGTCCGGATCGTGGGGGTGAGCGNCCTCGGGGCCCAGAGCTGGATCAACATCGCCGGCTTCAACGTGCAGCCGTCGGAGTTCTGCAAGGTGGCGGCCATCCTGCTGCTGGCCCAGGTGCTGGCCCGGCACCCCGTTGAGCGCCCTGTGGACCTGATCCGTCCGGTGGCCCTGATCAGCGTGCCCTGGCTGCTGGTCTTCATCCAGCCGGATCTGGGCAGCTCCCTGGTGTTCGGCGCTGTTCTGCTGGTGATGCTGTTCTGGGCGGGGATGCCCGGTGCCTGGGTGGTGCTGCTGATCTCGCCGGTGATCACCGCCGTGCTGGCGGGGGTGCTGCCCTGGTTGCTGCTGGGCTGGATTCCGGCCATGGGCTGGCTGGCTCTGAAGAACCTGCCCTGGAAAGCCGTGGGCCTGTCGATGGTGCTGGCGATCCAGGGCCTGTTCGCCCTGGCCACCCCCTGGCTCTGGAACAACGTGCTGCAACCGCACCAGCGCGATCGGCTCACCCTGTTTCTCGATCCCGCCAAGGACCCACTGGGCGGGGGCTATCACCTCCTGCAGAGCACGGTGGGGATCGGCTCCGGGGGGGTGTTCGGCACCGGCCTGCTGCGCGGCCACCTCACCCTGCTGCGCTTCATCCCCGAGCAGCACACCGATTTCATCTTCAGCGCCCTGGGCGAGGAGACCGGCTTCATCGGTTCGGTGCTCGTGGTGGCGGCATTCGTGGTGTGGATCTGGCACCTGCTGCAGATCGCCGGCCGGGCCCGCAGCGATGTGGAGTCGCTGGTGGTGGTGGGCATCGGCGCGATGGTGATGTTCCAGGTGGTGGTGAACATCAACATGACGATCGGTCTCGGGCCGATCACCGGCATCCCCCTGCCCTGGCTGAGCTACGGCCGCTCGGCCATGCTGGTGAACTGGATCGCCATCGGGCTGTGCGCCTCCGTGGCCCGACGGGGCCGCCTACGCCACAACCACTGGTGAGGCGGGGCCCGGGAGGCACCAACCGATGCGGAGCCTGCATG
Organism: Synechococcus sp. GFB01; assembly: GCF_001039265.1. Lineage (GTDB taxonomy): Bacteria > Cyanobacteriota > Cyanobacteriia > PCC-6307 > Cyanobiaceae > NIES-981. Next base: position 43,754 of record NZ_LFEK01000012.1, read on the forward strand.
ATCTGCGCCACTGCCTGAGCGACGGGGTGCCTCCCGGCCACAGCGATGACGACAGCGTGCGGCGCCAGTGGTGGGCAGCTCTGTCGANCCTGCAGAACGAACTGCTGCTGCCCCAGGAGAACCTGCGGGGGCTCTGGCTGGCCGCCCCCCTGCCGGCCCTGCATGAGCCGCAGGTGCTCAACCGGCTGCAGGGCTGGATCTGGGCCCCGGCGGAGCTGGAGGAGCTGCTGCGCAGTGCGCCACCGCTGCTGCCCTCCGGGCAGCAGCTCACCGCTCCAGCCACCGACCTCGCCCCCCTGGAACGGCTGCCCCTGGAGGCCGAGGATGGCCTCGACCCGCTGCTGGTGGTGATTACCCCCACCGTGCAGGTCGGCCTCTGCTTGGACGGCCCGCCGCGCGGCCGTCGCCTGGTGGTGCGCTTCGATGCCGAGGTGCTGTCGCACCTGCTCGCCCTCGTGCATGAGCGGTTGGAGGCGCAGGCACCGGCCGCCGCCGAGCGGCTGCGCGGCCAACTGGCCCGTCTCGGCCCCCTGCACAGCGACCACGGCGCGGCGCTGCGGTTCTGGCCGCGGCTGGCCGAGCGGCTGTCGGCCATGGCCCCGAGCCTCACCCTCCAGCCCGTTGAGCAGCCGATCACCCCGACCGGGGCTCAGGCATCGAGCCATGAACTGGCTCTGCTGGAAGCGCTCACCCATGAGGTCCGCACCCCCCTGGCCACGATCCGCACCCTGATCCGCTCCCTGCTGCGCCGGACGGATCTGCCGGCCCTGGTGCGCAGCAGGCTGGAGCAGATCGATACCGAGTGCAGCGAGCAGATCGACCGCTTCGGTCTGATCTTCCTGGCCACCGAGCTGCAGCGCCGCCCAGGTGAGCCGAGGGGAGGGGCACCGGGCCAACTGGCCCAGACCGACCTCAGTGCCCTGCTGCACCGGCAGCAGCCCATTTGGCAGCGCCAGCTGGAGCGGCGCGGCCTGCGCTTCGA
>NZ_LFEK01000120.1 GCF_001039265.1 Synechococcus sp. GFB01
GACCGGGCGTTCTTCTATCACTCCAACGCCAAACCACCGGGCATCGTGGGTCTGATGGAGGTGATCGAGACCCACCTGGTCGATCCCAGCCAGTTCGACCCAGCTTCCAAGTATTTCGACCCCGCCACCACACCGGAACGCCCTCGCTGGGACTGTGTGCGTCTGCGCTATCTGCAGCACTTCGACCAGCTGCTCAGCCTGGAAAGCCTGCGCAGTCACTTCAGCCCCGAGGAGCTGGCGGTGGTGAAGCGCGGCAACCGGCTCTCGATCCTGCCGGTGGCGGAGNCCACCGCGAGCANGCTGCTCAGCCTGGTCGGCGCCGGATGAGCGCGGCGGCCCCGCCCATCGCCATCCGCCGGGCCCTGGAGGAGGGCTGGGCCGNCTTCATGCGGGCACCCCTGGCGCTGATGCTGTTCACGTTGGTGGTGGGCAGCCTCAACCTGCTCTGCCAGCTATTGATCCGCTGGAGCGGCAGCCTGGGGGCTGCCGGTTCCGGCATGCAGCCAGCGGCCCTGATCCTCGCCATCCAACTGCTGGCCTGGCTGGGCTATCTCATCAGCAATCTCTGGATGCTGGTGGGGCTGCTGCAGGGTGCCGCCCTGGCGCTGGAGCGTCGTTCGCTGCGCCTGGGACAGCTGCTGCATGCCGATCCCACGAGCCTGCTGCGGGCAGGCGGCACGGTGGGGCTCGTGCTGCTGCTGCTGGCCCTGATCCTCTGGCTGTCCCAGGCCAGCAGCTGGTTGCTGACGCTGCTTCAGCCGAGTCTGGCGGAGCTCCCCCGATGGGCGGGCCTGGCAGCGAGTGTGTATCTGATCACCGACCAGGTGCTGAGTCTGCCGATCGCCGTGCTCGGCGAGCGCACTCCTCTGCAGGCCTTCCGGCTGGGTCGCGCCGCCATCGACCCGCACTGGCTGCAGGCCCTGGGACTCAGCCTGGTGCTGGGCCTGCTGGTACTGGCCGGTTTTCTGCTGCTGGTGGTGGGACTGACCGCAACGCTGCCACTGGCGGCGTGCACCCTGGTGGCCGCCTACCGACAGCTGTTCGAAGCGTCGCGGAACCCGGGCTGAGAGGGAAACAGATTGGCCAGATAGCAGCGGGTCACCGGGCGGCTGTCCACCCCGTTCTGCACCAGAAAACCCGCCAGGGCGGCCTGGAACAGGCGGTACTGATCCCAGTTCGGGTGGCGTTCGATGAAGCTGCGCATGGCAGCCAGCAGGGGCTCCGGTACCTCGGCCCTCAGGCTCACCATGGTCTCGCCGGCCGAAAGTGCTTCCGCGGAGATCTTCAAGCCAGCAGCGCTCCCGGATTCCATCCCTGGTCATCTCGATCACGACGCACCAGTTCGCCACGTCACGGCGTCGGCGTCAAATTGTCGTCAGGGCTACAGGAGCAACCGCTCCCAGCCTGAGAATCCAGTTCCCGCCTGAAGCGGCATCTGCCTCGAGGGGCCGCTTCAGGGAACGCTCAGGGCTGTCAAGGGGAGAACCCCAGGACGGTCTGTTTTCCCCAGGTGCCCGGCGAGGGCGCTCCACCAATCCGCAGCGCTGCGGAATGCCTGCGGAAAATTCGGCGGTCCCCTGCGGGCTGGGCCGGAATGCCAGAACGATCAGCACTGCTGATCTGGCTTGATCCCCGCTGGAGCGTCTCATGCGGGATCGCTCAGAGAACTCCGGACGGCCCGCAGAGCTGCGGCGACTGCCCGGCTCGCAGTCGGCGTCCAGGCTCCTTCCAGGGCCCGCAGACCGCTGGCGGACGTGAGCACGAAACGTAGCTGCCAGGCCTGGCGATCCCCCTCCAGGGCGAGCCAGATCTCCCCGCTCTCCCATTCCAGCGTGATCGCCTCCTCGGCCAGCAACTGATCCACCAGGGCGGCGTGCTGATCCACCAGACGCTCCACCCCGAGGGCGAGCAGCCTGGCTTCGGCCTGGGTGAGTTCGGCGGCCCATCCTTCACCGCCGATCAGCACCGCGAAGGGCCAGCGGGCCGGATCCACCTGCAGCCGCCACCCCTGACCCTCCTGCACCTGCATCGTCGCTGGAGCGTGGATGAGCAGCGCCCGGCTCAGCCCTGGCCTGGCTCAGCCTGGCAGCAGATCGGGCTGATCCTGTTCATCGCTGAGCTCGATGATGGCCCGCTGCACGGGCTTGATCATCGAGTCGTCAAGCAGACCGTCGAAGTCGTCGAAGCGTCGTTGCTTGGCGCGGAAGGCGATCCGCACGGTGGTGAGGTAGCGATTGCTGGAATGGCGGATCAGGCTTTCGGCGCGCTGGGCCAGGTCCTTGGGATTGACGTCCAGTCCGCTCTGCATGGCACTACGTTTCGAATCCACACTCTAGGCGCCGGGCGGGCAGGGAGATCGGAGCGTGCAGGGCACCGTGGCGATCGATCTGGGCAGCAGCACCACGGTGGTGGCGTTCCAGCCCAGCAGCGGCGAGCCACGGCTCCTGCCCCTGCCCCCTATAGCCTCGAGGAGCCCGTGGTGGTGCCGAGCCTGCTCTGGCTCGAGGCCCCTTCCACCCCCCGCCCCCTGATCGGAAGGCAGGTGCTGGAGGCCGGTCTGGCCGACCGGGCGAGCCCGCGGCTGCAGCGGGACTTCAAGCGGGGCATCGGCGCCGGCGAGGTCGGGGCAGCGGAGGGGCTCCCGTTGACGGCCGAGCAGGCCGGCAGCCTGCTGGTGCGCCGTCTCTGGCAGGCCCTGCCGGCGGATCTGGAGCCGCTGCGACTGGTGCTCACCGCCCCGATCGACACCTACCGCGCCTACCGTCCCTGGTTGCAGGCGCTGGGCCGCGACCTCGGCGTCGCCGAACTGGCCCTGGTGGATGAACCCACCGCCGCCGCGCTCGGCGCCGGGCTGCCCCCAGGCAGCACTGTGCTGGTGGTGGATCTGGGCGGCGGCACGATCGACCTGTCGCTGGTGCGGATCCAGGGGGGCGAGGGGCGAGCGGCGCCGATCGCCCAGCTGCTCCGCTTCGCCGGCCGGACCCTCGAGCAGAGCGGCCAGGCGCTGCGCTGCGCCGAGGTGCTGGGCAAAGCCGGCCTCGCTCTCGGTGGACGCGACATCGACCGCTGGATCGCCGCCGAACTGCTGAGCGCAGATCGGGCCGACCGCGAGCCCTCTGCCTCGCTGCTGGCTGCGGCCGAGCGACTCAAGTGTCAGCTCAGCAGCCAGGAGGAAGCGCGCACGATCTGGGACCCGAGCGACGCTGCGCCCCGGGACCTTCAGCTGACCCGCAGCCGCCTGGAGACCCTGCTGGAGCAGCGGGGGCTGATCCAGGAGCTCGACGGTCTGCTGGAGCAGGTGCTGGCGGCCGCGCGACGCACCGGCCTGGCGCTGAGCGACATCACGGCGGTGCTGCCGGTGGGTGGCTGCAGCCGCATGCCCTGGGTGCGCCGCTGGCTGGAGCGACGCTGCCCTTCCGTGCCGATCCGGGGAGAGCACCCGGTGGAGGCGGTGGCCATCGGCGCCCTGGCCCTCACCCCGGGCGTGCGACTCCGCGACGTGCTCAGCCATGGTGTGTCGCTGCGCTGCTGGGACCGCCGCTCCGCCTGCCACCATTGGCACCCGCTGTTTGTGGCAGGCCAGTGCTGGCCCACCCAGCAGCCGCTCGACCTGGTGCTGGCCTGCAGCCAGGCGGACCAGCCGGCCATGGAGTTGATGCTGGGCGAGCCGTTAGCGGAAGCGCGGGCCGAGGTGGTGTTCAGCGGCGGGCTGCCGCTGCTGCGCCAGCGGTCCGCCGGCCAGGCCGGCGTCAGACCCTGGAGCAGCCAGCCGGAGCCGATCCCGCTGGATCCACCGGGCCAGCCCGGCCAGGACCGGCTGCAGCTGGCCTTCCGGATCAGCTCCGACGGCGACCTGGAGGTGACGATCAGGGATCTGCTCACGGGCGGGGATCCAGCCACCCGCCGGCTCGGCCCGGTGCGCTGAACCGAGGGGCTGCACAGACACGGGTTCAGGACCATCACTTAGAACGGAGGCCCGTGCGATCTCACCGCCTTGGCCCTCCGCCGGCACAGGCTGCCCCGTTTCTGGCTCGGGCTCACCCTCGGGCTCGTGGCAACCGTGGTGGCTGGGGCCTACTGGTGGGAGCGGCAGCTGCCCCGGCGGCTGGAAGAGGCCTCGGCCCGAGGCGATCTCGACGCCTGCCTGCGCTACAGCGGCCAGCTCGGGGCACTCAGCTGGCTCGGCGGTCGGATCCCGCAGGAGCAGGGCAACTGCCGGCGCCGCAAAGCCCAGCAGCTCTGGCATCAGCAGCGCTGGCGGGAGGCCCTGCAGCTGCAGCTGCAGCTGGTCAACTCATCCACGGGAAGCGAGACCGATCGCCAACAGCTGCTCACCTGGCAGCAGCAGCTGCAGCAGCAGGCCCTGGCCCTCTACCAGGAAGGAGGGCTCGAGCAGGCCCTGGCCCTGCTGGCGGTGATGGGGGAGGACCGGCGTGCCGATGGCTCCGCCCTCGGGGATCGTCTGCGCGAAGCCTGGAACCGCAACCGGCTGCAGGCCGAACGGGCCGACCGCCTGGCGGCTGAGCAGCGCTGGTGGGAAGCCCTCGATGCCCTGACCCGCATCGACCACCCCTTTTGGAAGCAGCGCACCCAGGCGACCCGGGAGCGGGTCCGGGCCGGCATCAGCAGCCTCGAGGGCCGCGAGCGGGAACATGACAGCCACGGCAGCCTGCCTCACACCGTCGAAGCGGATCGGCTCGATGCCCTGGTGCAGCAGCGGATCGCGGCGGGCATGGATGAATGGTCGGCCTTCCAGAGCGCCTGCCGGGAGCTGGGCGGCCGGGTGGTGGAGGCCGGCCCGGAAAGCGCCTGCCAGCGCTGAGCGCATGACAGGATTGCCCGGCAGTGCAGGGAGGGCGCGATGCAGCCAGGTGATCCGATCCAAGCCGGAGACGCGGTGAAGGTGTGCCAGAGCGTGGTCGTGTACCACCATCCCCAGCACCGCGGCGCGGCCTTCGACCTTCACGGTCAGCAGGGAGAGGTGATCGCCGTGCTCAGCGACTGGAAGGGCCGGGTGATCAGTCCGACCCTCCCGGTGGTGGTGGCCTTCGGCAAATTCAGGGCCCACTTCCGGCCCGAGGAGCTCGAAGCGGCCTGAGCCCTGCCTCTACGGCCGGACCAGATACACCCCCTCCTCCCCATCGATGCTGGTCAGGCAGAGCTGGATCGATTCCTGCCGGCTGGTAGGCACCACACGGCCACAGTAGTCGGGCTGAATGGGCAGCTCCCGGTGGCCTCGATCCACCATCACCAGCAGGCGCACCCGCCGGGGCCGGCCCCAGGTCTGCAGTGCCTCCAGGGCGGCCCGCACGGTGCGACCGGTGAAGATCACGTCGTCCACCAGCACCACATCGCGTCCCTCCAGGGAAGCCGGCAGGTCGGTGGGAGCGACCAGCCTGGTTCCCACCCGTTCCAGGTCATCGCGATAGAGCGTGGGATCGAGGCTGCCCTGCGCCACCGGCCGCCCGCAGCGCTCCGCCAGGCGTTCCGCCAGCACCCGTGCCAGGGCCACACCGCGGGTGGGAATGCCCAGCAGCAGCAGGGATCCGGCATCATCCACCGTTTCCAGCACCTGCGAGACAAGCCGCTCCAGGGTGCGATCGAGCTCATGCTGGGACAGCAGTTCGAGGCGGGTCATCGTTGCTGCGACGGACGGTGTGCGGCTGAACCCGGATCCGCCCGGGGCTCGCTGGTTATCCCCAAAGCCTGACGCAACGGCGATCGGCGGCGATTCCCCTTGCCCCATGGCTGTAGGTTGGCCTGTGAAGACGTTGCCTCAACGTCACCCGGAGCAACGTCGAACGGTGCGCGTGGTGAAAGCAGTCCCATCCCAGCCACAGTCGACGCCTCCGCCATCGCAGTCGACCAGCTTCGGCAACGGCGCCTCCAGTCCGTCCTTCCGCGATAACAACCCCGTGTCCACCGGCCCGGTAGCACCGGTCGTTCTCTGCATTCTCGACGGCTGGGGCTACAGGCACGATCACAGCCACAACGCCATCCGCAGCGCCGACACGCCGGTGATGGACGCCCTCTGGCACGCCTACCCCCACAGCCTGATCGAAGCCAGCGGCGGCGCGGTGGGGCTGCCTGAAGGCCAGATGGGCAATTCCGAGGTGGGCCACCTCACCATTGGGTCCGGCAGGATCATCCGCCAGGAACTGGTGCGCATCGGCCAGGCCGTGCGCGACGGCAGCCTCAACCGCAATCCTGCCCTGAATCAGCTCGCCGACCGGCTGCTCAGCAGCGGTGCCACCCTCCACCTGATCGGCCTCTGTTCCGATGGAGGGGTTCACAGTCACATCGACCATTTCGGCGGACTGCTGCACTGGGCGGCCCAGCGAGGTCTGCAGCGGGTCTGCATCCATGTGATCACCGACGGCCGCGACACCGCTCCCAACAGCGCCCCGCGCTTCATCGCCCAACTGGAGCAACAGATCGAATCGGCTGGCGTGGGCCGGATCGCCACCCTCTGCGGCCGCTACTGGGCCATGGACCGCGACAGCCGCTGGGACCGCACCGAGAAGGCCTACCGGCTGCTCACCGAGCCGGCTGAGCCCCTCGGCATCTCCGCCGCCGAGGCGATCTCCGCCTCCTATGCCGATGAAGTGGGCGATGAATTCCTCGAACCGGTGCGCCTGGCCGATGGGGTGATCCAGAGCGGCGATGGCGTGGTGTGCTTCAACTTCCGCCCCGACCGGGTGCGTCAGCTGATGCGCGCCCTGGTGCTGCCCGACTTCGACGGCTTCGACCGCCAGCGGATCGACCCCCTCCACGTGGTCACCTTCACCCAGTACGAGAAAGGGCTGCCGGTGGAGGTGGCCTTCCCTCCGGAGTCGCTGGATGGCCTTCTGGGTCAGGTGGTGTCCGAAGCAGGTCTGCGTCAGTTCCGGACCGCAGAAACCGAGAAATATCCCCACGTCACCTACTTCATGAACGGGGGCATCGAACAGGCCTTCCCCGGTGAGGATCGCCACCTGGTGCCATCGCCACGGGTGGCCACCTACGACCAGGCTCCGGCCATGGCGGCCGAACAGCTCACCGACAGCTGCATCGCCGCGATCCGCAAGGGCATCTACTCCCTGGTGGTGATCAACTACGCCAACCCCGACATGGTGGGCCACACCGGCAAGATGGATGCCACCGTGGAGGCGATCGGCGCCGTGGACCGGTGTGTCGGACGGCTGATGGAGGCCACCAACCGCATGGGCGGCACCCTTCTGATCACCGCCGACCACGGCAACGCCGAACTGATGGAAGGTCCCGACGGACGCCCCTGGACCGCCCACACCACCAACCCCGTGCCGGTGATCCTGGTGGAGGGGGAGAAGCGCAAGCNTCCCGGCCACGGCAACGACGTTCTGCTGCGCGATCAGGGTGGTCTGGCCGATATTGCCCCAACCCTGCTCGAGATCCTCGGTCTGCCCAAACCGGTCACGATGAGCGGCTCCTCCCTGATCCAGCCTCTGGGCAGCGCCCTGACCCCCAGCCGCATCCCCCAGACGCTGGGGGTCTGATCAGCTCAGGCGCGGATCAGGCACAATCGATTCATGCTTACCACCGTTCTGTCCTGGATCTGGGTCGCCAGCGGCCTGCTGCTGATCCTGAGCGTGCTGCTGCACAGCCCCAAGGGTGATGGGATGGGAGGGCTGGCTGCCAGCGGCGGCTCGATGTTCACCAGCGCCCGCAGCGCCGAACAGACCCTCAACCGCATCACCTGGACCCTGCTGGCCGTCTTTCTTGGTCTGGCGGTCGTGCTGAGCGCCGGCTGGCTGGGCTGATGAAGCGCCGCGGGCTGCTGGCCAGGCTGGGCAGTGCCTTCGGAGGACTCACCCTGCCCTTTCTGTCGGCGGCAACCGNCGACGCAGCCAGCCAGGCCGGTGATNCCCGCTGGCAGCTCAGCGACGCCGAGTGGAAGCGCCGCCTGAGTCCGGCGGCCTACGCCGTGCTGCGCCGCGAGGGCACCGAAGCGCCCTTCTCCAGCTCCCTCAATAGCGAAAAACGCCGCGGCACGTTTCTCTGTGCCGCCTGCGATCTCCCTCTGTTCAGCTCAGCGGCCAAGTACGACAGCGGCACCGGCTGGCCGAGCTTCTGGCAGCCGCTGCCCGGCGCCCTGGGCACCAAACTCGATTTCAAGCTCATCGTGCCCCGCACCGAATACCACTGCCGCCGTTGCGGCGGCCATCAGGGCCACGTCTTCAACGACGGACCCCGGCCCACCGGCAAGCGGTACTGCAACAACGGCGTAGNCCTCACCTTCAGGCCAGCTGCTCAGAAGATCTGAGGCGGTGCTGCCAGGCCATGAGCGATCCACGCCACTGGCTGTGAAACCCGCCAGGCATGAAAAAAGGAGGGCCGAAGNCCTCCTGTGATGCGATCAGAAGGATTCAGAGCAACCGACTGCGATCAGTAGTCGAAGTCGCCGCCCATGCCGCCGCCGGCGGGAGCCGCTTCCTTCTTCTCGGGCAGGTCGGCCACGATGCACTCGGTGGTGAGCACCATGCCGGCGATCGAGGCGGCGTTCTGCAGACCGGAGCGGGTCACCTTGGCGGGGTCCACGATGCCGGCGGCCAGCATGTCGACGTACTCGCCGGTGGCGGCGTTGTAGCCCTCGTTGAAGGGCTTGTTCATCACATGCTCGGCCACCACNGCACCATTGGCGCCGGCATTCTCCGCGATCCGCTTGAGCGGGGCGGTGAGGGCCGAAGCCACGATGTTGGCGCCCAGCAGCTCCTCGCCGGAGAGGTTGGCCTTGGCCCACTCATCGAGAGCGGGGACCAGGTGGGCCAGGGTGGTGCCACCACCGGGCACGATTCCCTCCTCCACGGCCGCCTTGGTGGCGTTGATGGCGTCCTCGAGGCGGAGCTTCTTGTCCTTCATCTCGGTCTCGGTGGCGGCACCCACCTTGACCACGGCCACACCACCGCTCAGCTTGGCCAGACGCTCCTGCAGCTTCTCCTTGTCGTAGGAGGAGTCGGTTTCGTCCATCTGCTTGCGGATCTGCTCGCAGCGGGCCTTGACCGCAGTCTCGTTGCCCTCGGCCACGATGGTGGTGGTGTCCTTGTTGATGGTCACGCGGCGGGCGGTGCCCAGCATCTCGAGCTTGGCGTTCTCCAGCTTGAGGCCGGCATCCTCGGTGATCAGCTGGCCGTTGGTGAGCACGGCGATGTCCTCGAGCATGGCCTTGCGGCGATCACCGAAGCCGGGAGNCTTGACGGCAGCCACGTTGAGCACGCCGCGCAGGCGGTTCACCACCAGGGTGGCGAGCGCTTCCTTCTCGATGTCCTCGGCGATGATCAGCAGCGGCTTGCCGGTGCGGGCGATCTGCTCGAGCACGGGCACCAGGTCCTGCACCAGACCGATCTTCTTGTCGGTAAGCAGGATGTAGGGCTCCTCGAGCACCGCTTCCATCCGCTCGGTGTCGGTGGCGAAGTAAGGGGAGATGTAGCCCTTGTCGAAGCGCATGCCCTCGGTGACCTCCAGCTCGGTGGTCATCGACTTGCCCTCCTCCAGGGAGATCACGCCCTCCTTGCCGACCTTGTCCATNGCGTCGGCGATCATGCGGCCCACCTCTTCGTCGTTGCCGGCGGAGATGGTGCCCACCTGGGCGATGGCGTTGGAGTCGGCGATCGGCTTGGCATGCTCCTCGATCTTCTTGACGAGGAAGTCGGTGGCCTTGTCGATGCCCTTCTTGAGGGTGATGGCATTGGCGCCGGCGGCCACGTTGCGCAGGCCGGCCTTCACCATGGCATGAGCCAGCACGGTGGCGGTGGTGGTGCCGTCACCGGCAGCGTCGTTGGTCTTGGAGGCGGCCTGACGGATCAGGGCCACACCGGTGTTCTCGATGTGGTCCTCGAGCTCGATCTCCTTGGCGATGGTGACGCCGTCATTGATGATCTNGGGGGCGCCGAACTTCTTCTCCAGCACCACGTTGCGGCCTTTGGGGCCGAGGGTCACGGCCACCGACTCGGCGAGGATGTCGATGCCTTTTTCGAGGGCGCGACGGGCCTGCTCGTTGTAGATGATGCGCTTGGCCATGGAAGGCAGTTCTCGCTTGGGTTGGTTAACGGGACGATGAAGGGAATGTCGCAGGGGCGATGCCGCGCAGTCGCGCAGAACGCCTCACGACAGCACGTGGAACGGTGCTCAGTTGACGACAGCCAGGATGTCCTTCTCGGACAGCAGCACGTACTCGTCGGAACCGAGCTTGATGTCGGTGCCGGCGTACTTGCTGTACAGCACCTTGTCGCCCACGCTCACCTCGGGAGCCTGGCGGGTGCCGTCGTCGTTGCGCTTGCCGGGGCCCACCTGCACCACCTCACCCACCTGGGGCTTTTCCTTGGCGGTGTCGGGCAGCAGGATGCCGCCGGCGGTCTTCTCCTCCGACTCGGAGACCTTGATGAAGATGCGATCTCCGAGCGGTTTGACCGTGGAGACACTGAGAGAAACAGCAGCCATGGATTGATGCGGGATAGACGCGGTTGCGAACGCAGAAGCAATGTCATGGCGCCGGAGACGCCATCAGGCAGACGGGCCGATTTGGCACTCGACCTGCATGAGTGCCAACCTATGCGCCAGACGGAGCTCCGGGCCAGGGGTTATTCGTGCGGTTGACCGAACCACGCCCTGCCGGCGCAGGCCCGGATGTCCCCGGCTGGCGCGGTGGTAAGGTTGCCGCGCTTCAGGCGGGCTGGTTTCCCCCTGCGCACTCCCTGCAACTACCTCACCTATGGCTGCTGCTACCGCCACCGGCACCAAAGGCATCGTTCGCCAAGTGATCGGCCCGGTGCTCGACGTTGAATTNCCGGCCGGCAAGCTGCCCAGGATCTACAACGCCCTCCGCATCGAGGCGAAGAACTCGGCCGGTCAGAACGTGGCTCTGACGGCCGAAGTTCAGCAGCTGCTGGGCGACCACCGCGTGCGTGCCGTGGCCATGAGCAGCACCGACGGCCTGGTGCGTGGCATGGAAGCCGTGGATACCGGCGCGCCCATCTCCGTTCCCGTGGGTGAGGCGACTCTGGGCCGCATCTTCAACGTGCTCGGCGAGCCGGTGGACGAGCAGGGTCCCGTCAAGACCACCATCACGGCACCGATCCACCGCGAGGCTCCCAAGCTCACCGAGCTCGAGACCAAGCCCAAGGTGTTCGAGACCGGCATCAAGGTGATCGACCTGCTCGCTCCCTACCGCCAGGGCGGCAAGGTGGGCCTGTTCGGCGGTGCCGGCGTGGGCAAGACCGTGCTCATCCAGGAGCTGATCAACAACATCGCCAAGGAGCACGGCGGTGTGTCCGTGTTCGGCGGTGTGGGCGAGCGCACCCGTGAGGGCAACGATCTCTACGAGGAGTTCAAGGAGTCGGGCGTGATCAACGCCGATGACCTCTCCAAGTCGAAGGTGGCCCTCTGCTATGGCCAGATGAACGAGCCCCCCGGCGCCCGCATGCGCGTGGGTCTCTCGGCGCTCACCATGGCGGAGCACTTCCGCGATGTGAACAAGCAGGACGTGCTGCTGTTCATCGACAACATCTTCCGCTTCGTCCAGGCCGGCTCCGAGGTGAGCGCCCTGCTCGGCCGCATGCCCTCGGCCGTGGGCTATCAGCCCACCCTCGGCACCGACGTGGGTGAACTGCAGGAGCGCATCACCTCCACCCTCGAGGGTTCGATCACCTCGATCCAGGCCGTGTACGTGCCTGCCGACGACCTGACCGACCCGGCTCCGGCCACCACCTTCGCCCACCTCGATGCCACCACCGTGCTGAGCCGCGGCCTGGCCTCCAAGGGCATCTACCCGGCCGTGGATCCCCTGGATTCCACCAGCACCATGCTGCAGCCGGCGGTGGTGGGCGACGAGCACTACCGCACCGCCCGCGCCGTGCAGAGCACCCTGCAGCGCTACAAGGAGCTCCAGGACATCATCGCGATCCTGGGTCTCGACGAGCTCTCCGAAGATGACCGCCGGATCGTGGATCGGGCCCGCAAGATCGAGAAGTTCCTCTCCCAGCCCTTCTTCGTTGCCGAGGTGTTCACCGGCATGCCCGGCAAGTACGTGAAACTGGAGGAGACCATCAAGGGCTTCAACATGATCCTCGCCGGTGAGCTCGATGATCTGCCCGAGGCAGCCTTCTACCTGGTGGGCAACATCGACGAGGTGAAGGCCAAGGCCGCCAAGATCCTGGCCGAAGCCAAGGGTTGATCCAGCGTCGCATCCCTTCTGAGATCCCCAGCCGATGAGTCTCACCCTGCGCGTTCTGGCTCCTGACCAGAGCGTTTTCGAGGGCAGCGCCGAAGAGGTGATCCTGCCCAGCACCACCGGTCAGATGGGCATCCTGCCCGGTCATGTGACCATGCTCACCGCGCTCGACACCGGTGTGATGCGCCTGCGTGAGGGCTCCAGCTGGCGCTCGATCGCCCTAATGGGTGGCTTCGCCGAGGTGGAGGCCGATGAGGTCACCGTCCTGGTGAATGCCGCCGAACTCGGCAGCGCCATCGATGCCGCTGCCGCCCAGGCCGCCTACGAGGCAGCCCAGAGCACCGCGACCGCCTTCGAGGGCCAGCCCTCCAGCCCCGACAAGATCAAGGCTCTGCAGGCCCTGGCCCAGGCACGGGCCCGCCTGCAGGCCACCCGCTGAGCCGTCTGAGCAACAACTGACCACCGCATCACCATGGGCCAGGGCCGCGAGCTGGGTTTGCAGCTGCGCCACTGGCTCGACCAGGGGCACACCGCTCTGAACAGCGGCCACGCCCTGGCCAATGCGCTCTGCGACGGACTGGGCGAACAGGAACTGCTCAAGGGCCCGGTGCGCGATCTGGGCAGCCGTCCCCTCTTCCTGCAGCTTCTGCGGCAGAGCGGTGCCACACAGCGCAGCAACCTGGTCTCCCTGAAGCAGCAGCTGGCCACCACCTACAGCCCATCGGTTCTGGCGGAGCTGCTCGATCTGCTCGAGGCCGTCACCGGCCAGGAGCTGGATCGATCCGACCTGCAGCAGGGGCCTGATCCATCCGAACATCCTCAGGAGATGCCTGCGGAGAAGCCGGTGCCAGCCTGGTGCGGCTTCGGCCCCGAGCTCCGCAGCCTTGCTCCCGGGATCGCCGCTGCGGCCGCGGCGACGGCGGTGATCGCCTGGCTCGCCCAGGAGCTCCAGCGGCTCGTGTTCGGGCCCTGGGGCTGGAGCGCAGGCGTGGCGCTGGCTGCCTGCCTCGGTTTGCTCCAGGCCCTCAGCCTCGGGGCCATCGGGATCGGCTGGCGGCGGCGCTGGAGCCTGGATCACCTCGGCGTGATCAATCCCCGCCAGGCCTGGCGCTGGATCACGGCGCCCTGGATCCATGCCAACGGCACTGAGGCTGCCGTCAACCTGCTGATGCTGCTGCTGGTCGTGCTGGGGCCGACACCCCTGCCGCTGGGACAGGTGGTGCTCCGCTACTGCCTCACCGCTCTGGCTGCCCAGATCCCCGCCGCCCTGATGGCCCGCCGCCACGGCATCGCCCGTCGCTGGTCCGGGGCGGCCGCGCCGCTCAGTGCCCTGGTGGGTCTGGCGGCAGGCCTGAGCCTGCTTCAGGACCGCAGCCTCGGCTTCCCGCTCGGACCGCTGCGGTTGCCCGCCTGGGTGCTGCTGCTGGTGTACGGCTCCCTGCAGGTGGGCTGGCTGCTGCCCCGCCAGGCCCAGCAGGAGCAGAGCCGGCCGCTGCAGCGGCTGATGGCCAGCACGGCCAGCTGGGGACTGCTCCTGGGACTGGCCTGGGCCCTGATCAGCTGGCTGCAGCAGCTGATCGCTCAGCGCTGAGAGCCCAGTTCGCGCGCCGCGGCCGTCATCGTGCGCCCCCAGAGTTCCGCCACCAGGGATCCGCTGGCGGCCGCGGCCGGGCTGTTGTCGTCGTTGCCCATCCAGATCGCGGTGAGCAGATCCAGTGACGGGGAGTAGCCCACGAAGAGCACATCCACACCGTCGTTGGTGGTGCCGGTCTTGCCGCGGGCATCGGCCACCTGACCGGCGGCCCTGCCGGTGCCGNCGTTCCACCACTGCCCGCAGCATGCGGTCCATCACCGCCGCCTGCTCGAGGTCGATCAGCTGGCGCACCCGCTCGCCCCGCGGCACCGTGACGCCCCGTTCGGGGCACCGGTCCAGGCTCTGGACCGACTGGCAGATGCCCAGGTCATAGATCCGGGCGACCCCGTGCATCGGCACCCAGCGTCCACCGTTGGCCACCACCGCGTAGGCGCGCGCCAACTCATACAGATAGGTTTCACGGCCCCCGAGCATCGTGTTGAAGTCGGGATCGAGCGGCGTGCTGATGCCGAGCTGACGAGCCAGGCTCACGACGCGGTTCAGCCCGGCGCGCTGCGCCAGCCGCAGCGCCACCACGTTCTCCGAACGGGCCAGCCCCTCGCTGACGCTGATGGCACCACCCCCCTGACGGCAACCGGCCACGTAGCCGAGCGGTGCGCAGGAGATCAGCTCGTCGCTGCGCACCCCCGCCGCCAGGGCCGCCAGGAAGGGAAACAGCTTGAAGGTGGAGCCGGGCTGCCGCAGCGCCTGCACCCGGTCGAAGCTGGAGCGCTCGTAGTTGCCGCCGCCCACGTAGGCGAGGATGGCGCCGTTGCTCGGGCGCAGCATGATCAGGGCCCCCTGGCTGAGGCCCACGCCGGCTGCGGGCCCTTCCAGGAAGCGCTGCAGCTGCTGCTGCGCCAGGGCCTGCAGACGCGGATCGATCGTGCTCACGGCCACATAGTTGCCGCCCTCGGCACCGGCGAGGTTGAGGCCGAAGCGGCGGCCCTCCAGTTCACCGCGCACGTAGTCGCTGAAGTAGGGAAAGCTGGTGATCGGCGACTCCCGGCAGGCCGAGGGATCGATGTTGAGCGGCTGGCGCTGGGCATCCCGCAGAGCCTGATCGCCGAGGGAACCCTGCTCGTGCATCAGCTCCAGCACCAGATTGCGCCGCTGCACCGGCAGCCAGGGGCCGCTGCGCACGGCGTCGATCCGCTCCCGATCGGCCGCATTCAGCTGGCCGTGGCGCTCGAGCAGTCGCTGCTCGAGCCTCGTCGCCTCCTGGTCCTGCGAGGGGGCGAAACAGGGGCTGTAGCCGTTGGGACTGGGCAGTAGCCCCACGAGGAAGGCGGATTCGGCCACATCGAGATCACGGGCCGACTTGCGGAAATAGAGCTGGGCGGCCTGCTCAAAACCGTCGGTGCCGAGCCCCAGATGGGCCCGGTCGAGGTACATCTTGAGAATCCGGTTCTTGCTGTAGCCCACCTCCAGCTGCAGGGCCACCCAGAGCTCCCGCAGCTTGCGGGTGAGGCTCACGTCCCGGCCCACATCGGCGTAGTAGAGCCGGGCCACCTGCTGGGTGAGGCCGCTGCCCCCGCCGGTGCCGAGCAGGGCCGAGCGCAGCGTGCCGAAGAGGTCGATGCCGCTGTTCCAGCCGAAGCGCGCCTCCTCGGAGGCCAGCAGCGCCTGGCGCAGATGCAGCGGATAGTCGGCCAGCTCAGGCAGAGCCGTGGCCGAACCCTGCTGAGCGTCGATCTGCTGCCCATCGGCCGAGAGGATCTTCACAGGCCCGGCGATGCTGCGTATCCTCGAACCACCGGCCACCGTGGCGGCCATCAGCATGCCGCTCACGAGCAGCGCCGAACCCACCAGGCCTGCCAGCCCCAGCCAGTGCAACGCCTGCTCAAGGGCGCTGCGCGGCTGGTGGTACGCGAGTCGGGGGGCATCACCCTTGAGGGGTGAGCCCAGCCACACCACATCGCCATCGCGCAGGCCGATCGAGCGGATGCGGCGGTCGCGGTGGAACAGGCCGTTGGCCGAGTCGAAGTCCTCGAGGCTGAAATCCCGGTCGCTGGGCCTCCGGCGCTCGAGGATGGCGTGCACCCGGCTCAGGGCCGGAGCCTCCAGGGGAAGCTCGCAGGCCGGGTCGCGGCCGATCCGGTAACGCTGCTCGGTGCCTTGCCCGACGCTGAGCTCCAGGCGCTTCACTAGCCGCTCGCCCTGCCAGAGCTCGGCCGTGGCCCGGCGGCGCCGCAGCTGCTGCCAGGCGCGACGGATGGCAGCCGGGCGATCCCGGAGCTGCCCCAGGCGAGCGGCCTCCAGCAGCTGCAACCAGGCCTGCCGTCGCGACGACCGAGGAGAGGCGGGTGGCTGAGCGGTGGACGCGTCCATCGCTGCGGCAGCGCAGAAGTGGCACCACGCTACGGACCTACGCTGGCCTCACTCTGTGGCCCGGGTGGTGACCCCGCTGCGCGATCCCTGGGAGCCGTTCCGTTTCTGGCTCGCCATCACCCTGGCGGTGTACGCGATCCGGGCCCTGTTCCCGGCCCAGTGGCCTGGGGCCCTGCCTGGCTGGGTGCTGCTGTGGATGGTGCTGGGGGCCCAGGCGCTGGCCTTGCGCGCACTGCTGTTTCCGGGCCGGGTGGTGCCCTGGCGCGAAGGTGATGGTGGCTGGTGGAACGACCGGCGCGACGACTGGCGCCTCTGGTGGCACCGGTTACGGCGCCGCCCCGGCGGACCCCCACCATGAGACCGGGGGCGCTGCTGCACCTGCGCGATCAGCCCGACAAGCGGCTGCAGCTGAGCAGCGGCCAGCCGCTCACGATCGGCCGCGCCTCCGGCAACCGGCTCGTCCTGCCCCACCAGGAAGGCGTGTCGGAGCACCACGCCGTGGTGCGCTTCTCAGCGCGTCACGGCTGGCTGGTGTGCGACTGGCAGAGCCGCGACGGCACCTACCTGGAGGGGCAGCGCATCCAGCGCTGCCGGCCCCTCGGGGATGGCGATGAGATCCAGCTGGGCCGCCGCGGCCCGGTGCTGGTGTTCCGCCTGGCGGACGCCGCGGAGCCCGAGGCACCACCAGCTGCCACCACTGCAGCTGCCGCAACCACTTCAGCCAAGGCAACCGCTGCCGCGGCCGGCAGCAGGCCGACGGGCGTGGCCGCTGCGATCGACATCGGCGGCGAGGCCATCCGCCCCGGGCAGATCCGTTCAGCGGTGGTGCAGAGCGAGCCCCGCCACCCCCACATCTTCAGCTGGTGGGTTCTGCTGAGCGTCGGGCTGCTGCTGCTGCTGCCCTTCCGGATCGGCCCGGTGGCGATCTTCTGGCCGCTGGAGCTGGCCGCTCTGGCCGGCTGGCTCGCGCTCAGCTCCCGCAAGGACCACACGCTGGTGGTGGTGCTGCAGGACGGACGGACCCGCCGCCGCCGTTTCACCAACCGCCGCACCGCCCTGGCCCACCGCAACGGCCTTCGTCGGGCGATCGGCGAGAGTCAGGGCAGCTGACAGCCCTCGGCCCGCTGCCGTGACCTGGATCCTGCCGGAAGGGAGCTCG
>NZ_LFEK01000121.1 GCF_001039265.1 Synechococcus sp. GFB01
TTTTTACTGGTGCCTCTCCCANGGGGCCGACCTCCTCCTGACCGTCAAGGCGAACCAGAAGAGCCTGCATCGCCAGATCCGCAGCCAGTTCCAGGGAAAGCGCAAGATCCCTTTCACTGCAACGGATCACGAGAAACGGCATGGGCGCGACACGACCTGGATCCTGCGGGCCAGGGAGGCACCGGTGCACATCAAGGAGAACTGGCCGGGCTGCAGCTGGATCGTCGAGGTGGTCACCACCGTGATCAGCAAGGGCAAACGGACCGAGCGACTCCACTACTTCCTCACCAGCCTGTGGAGCGCCCCAAAAGCATTGCTACGAGTGGCGCGGCAGCGCTGGAGCATTGAAAACGAGTGGCACTGGGTCCGGGACGTGCACCTGGGTGAGGACGCCCACCGTTACGCCCACCGGGTCGGCGCGCCTCTGTTCTCCTTCCTGCGCACGGTGGTGATGAACCTCCTGCGGCGAGGAGGATTCCGCTCGATCCATGCTGGCCAGCAGGAGCTGGCGCATGACATCAGGCGGATGCTGACGCTNGGGGGGCATGAGCACGGCCTGATCAGACTTTCAGGCAGCCCTGGGCTGCCCTGACAAACCTGTTCCTGGCCCGACGCCACCTGCTGGCGACAGCTTGACCAAGGTAGCTGTGTACCGAAAGAGGTCCAGCGACAGGTCCAATACATTCAAAAGATGTCAGAGAATTACCTTGTATCGATGCAAAGCAGATATTGAGCACAGCTGAATGCCCAATCTCCCGCTTTCAAGTCTCAACAGCTGCCCATACCGCTGTTGCCCAGAGCTTCCCTAACTGATGTTAGAATGATTGTCGGCAGCGAGGCTTCAATCCAGGAAGCCAGGCCGTAATTCTATACCTATCGCGGACTGCTCCTATCATGAGCTACAAAATTATGCAGATCGAGGTTTCAAACTACTGCTCGCTTGCGTGTAGCTACTGCCCTCATCCTGGGCAACAACGACCTAAGGGCAACATGGACCTCGGCATGTTTAAAAAGTGCATCGAGTTGGTCCTTCGATCCGCAAACCCGGAGCGCGATGGTCGCAAGTTTGTGTGGCTCAATCACTTTGGCGAGCCATTACTCAATCCCATGCTACCCTTGTTTATTAGCTATGCAACAGAGAACGGTGTTGAGGTTTCCTTTGCTTCCAATGGGGTTGATTCTACAAATATGATGTTCCCTCAAAGTCTCTGGCAAAAACTTGCCGATTCCGGTCTCCGTGGTGTTGGCATCTCTGCGCACACCCATCCACCTGATGAGTTCAGGAGACACCTTGAGGGAATAGTTGAGATTCTTTATTTCTGGGAACCAAAGAAGGGTAATCTGCATGACTGGGCAGGGCAAGTTGCCATTCCATCATGGNAAACAAAACACCCCACTTTGCCCCCCCCAACGCCTGCGACTATGAGCGTGACGATATATTCGCAGTAACATGGGATGGGAGAATCGCTGCCTGTTGTTATGATATTGAAGCCCAAACAGGTCTTTCTGTGGATGACGTTATTTCTAGCGGGTATGTTTACTCGCCCGTCAAGCTCTGCAGAGGGTGCACGCTTGGCCGTGGTGACAGCGAGTGGCTAATTACACCATCATTTACTATGTAGACATCGGCTTAACTGCGCGGCCAAGCACAGTTAAAGGATAGTGCGGATCGTCAGCTATTTTAGGGTAGCCCTTTAAGTCTTCAGCGCTGAGGCCCTCTAGGAAGGAGATTGCAGTGAATACATTACCGCGGCTGTTCACTTCAACTCTTTGACTGGGAAACTTAAGCAGCAGAAGTTGCCTCAGAGAATTTGGGGTAAAGCTCCACATCCAGGAGTCACGCCATTCTCCAGAGTCAATATTTGAGATTCCGGGCACTGTGATCAGCGCCACCCCACCTGGTTTGAGAATCCTGTGGATCGTGGCGATGGTGGAAGGTAGGTCGAAGATCACAACGAGAACCTGAGTGAGGATCAGGCAGTCAAAGCTTTCATCCTCAATGTGAGGAGCATCGCTCNAATCTCCGATGATTGTGGCGCCTNGGGCCCCAGGAGTAATGTGAAGTACGTCACTTTGCGTGACACGACTTTCTCCAAATTGATTTGTATAGCTATTGTCTCCCACTTCTAGCACTCTACCTTGGATATCCTGTTTATTCCTAGACAGAAAGTCCTCAATAAACGGCCTGTCGATTGGAGTCCCACGATCGTAGCCAAAGTGTCTACTGATAGGATTGATCCTTGCAAAATCTCCAAAGTCTACACGACCTACTTCTGGGATATTATCGCGCAATGATTCACCTTGTGGTTTGCTGTGTCTTAGCCTCCTCAACGCTGAGTCGGTGAATCTTACCCACTCAGTTGAATTGGTTCCTAAATCATAGCGATCGTACAGAATCTCAGGGACGTCCGGAAGTTTTGTGAAATTGTATGTTGGGGCAACTCTGAATCGCTCGACTTCTCGTGGAAATTCCTTGAGAAGCTCCTTTTGACTGAGAAAACAATCATAGAGTTCCCCTTTGAAAGCTCTTTCGGAAGCATTAAGGACTAAAACTACAGCTTTTGGACTTTCTTGCGCAAACTCTGAAACGACACGTTCACCATCTTTTGAATAGTACGATGTCATTTCAACAATTCTTGGAGCGGACCTGCCACAACTATTTAAGTAGAGTATGGCTTGATGGCAGGCGAAACAGACTGCATCATGGTCAGGATGGCCTCCTTCATACGGGTGCGTAATTACCACATCTACATTTGCTCCTGAAATTAAGTCTGCTATGGCATGAGTCAGTGATTCTAGCTGCTGACTCAGCTGTTGATCTCTATAGCCTAATCGAATAAGACTCTTAGATGAGAGCCCTAAAAGATGCAAGGCCAGATCAGCTTCCTCTACGCGGGCTTTTTCGTATTCTAAAGGAGATGGAAAGCCTGCCCATTTAGAGAATATTGGGTCAGCTGGCACCCCGTTGGTCACGTGAACAACCTGAAGTGATTCAAGTGTAGACATAAAAACTCCTGCGCCTATAATGTCATCATCGGGATGCGCGGCTATTAGCATTACCTTATCTATCTTGGCGCCTATTAAATACTGAAGTATTCCGATTGCTGCGGATCTTTCATTGATGTGCTCCATCTAGTCAGGTTGCTGTGTCGTCATGATCCAATATAGTGCCTTTGGATTTTTGCGACAAGAGCCCACTCATTTGCTCCTAAGCAATTGCATGCGCGACCGAGTAGCTCTTCAACTGCCCAGTCAAGCTCTCTTCTGCGAAAGGCCTGCAGAGAGACCGGGGAGCACAGAGATGTAAGTAGTGGCCATATTATTTCTATTGCAACCTCCAGGCTCTTCAGGCACTCTGTAATTGTATTTGGTTCTAGGTCGTTCATTGTGCTGCCTTCTCGCTGAATATAATGATAGGCGGTGCTTCTTGTGCTGGCATATCTGTGCGCCATTGAGTAGAGTATGATTGTGCAAAGTAGATCTTCGCAGAAGATTAGGCGTTCTCGTGATGGTGCTCCTAGCTCTTCCAGCTTTTCCATGGCACGTATCCATAACGCTCGTCGGATCAGCTTGTTAGCCAGGTTGTTGTGTGACTCGCCGATCATATACTTTTCGAGAATCTCATCTTCTCTTCGTATGACATCCTCGCCGAATCGCTGAAATAGATAAGGCCTCTCTCCAGGCTTTTCAATTATGAAAGGGCATTCAACAATGTCAGCTTCACTTTCCAGGCTTCTTGCAAGCATCTGTTCTACAAAGTCTGGCTCTACATAGTCATCATGATCTAGAAACCATAGATGTTCCCCAGTGGATCTCTCCGCGCCAACAGTGCGAGCCTGGAAGGGGCCTTGACGTTTCGGGAGACGGATGATCTGAACTGGGACTTTCTTTTCTCTGAGGCTGCAGACTGCCTCATCATCGATTAAGCATCCATCCGCTACGACTATGACTTCGATGTCCCTTCTGGTTTGGCACTGTAGTGATGCAATCGAAGTCTGGAGCTCGCTTGCACTGCCGTAGAACGGGATTACTACAGACACGGATGGGGCAGGAGTCTCCTCCCTCCTCAGCATAGTCATCACACTTTTTAGCATCCTCATCATTGGCGTCTGCAATATTGTCCATCTTACGCGATTGCTTGAGGAGTGTCTGGGTTATATGGTTTTCACGATCTGCTGAGGTTCATTTTGACGAATACGTCTCTGGCTTGGTTCAGCGGCTGTCCCATCAGGTAACTGCGGACTATTATGGTTCCTTCGCGGGGTTTCGAGGTTTCATCAGGAGCTCTGGTTGGCGTTGACGTGGATCTTTGGAAAGGGTTCAGGTTGAATGTCTGTGTTGTGCTGTCCAGGCAGGGCTGGGGGCTTCATGATGAAGCGAACCCGCTACAGGCCCCAGCAGAGCAGCCGCATCCGATAGAGCCTAAAAGCTCAGAGTCTTATCAATTGCCAGGATATGCATCCACTATCTTGTTGCTTCTCTTTCTTTGCCTCCATTAAAAATTGTCTGAACGGTGGTCTTCTCTTCTTTTCATGCTATTCGTGAGAGGCCTCTTCATGTGTCGCGCGCGTGGCGTCTTCGATCTTCGGAAATATAATCCTAATCCCCCTCGCTGGGTAAGTGAAGGTGCTGCAACGCCCTGTCGCCTACCCGCTTGGCAGTGCAGTGGTTGAACAGCAATCGCTTCACCGATGGAGATGCCAGCACATTTTGCATGAGCGCCACCGACTGTTACCGTTTAGGTTGACCTGCCTGTGGGTTTAGGATTGAACTCTTGGTCTTTCGCACTGGTACTTTCTTGTGAAGCTTTACCTGCAAGTTCAAGAGCTGCTTTCCCTCGCGCGTGACTATACGCATGAGTTGTCAGCTGGGGTCGTCGAAGTTCAGGAAGGTCTCCGGCTTAGCCGTGAGATCACAAGCGGCTTGCGAATGCAGGATAAGCGCCTAGAGTTGTTATCCGAGCTATTCCAGAGTGAGTTGCCTCGGTATTCCGACGTAGCCACTATTGACGCCTTCTTGTTCGACGCATTACGTGATCTCTTTTCGCTTCATCCATCAAACCCTACCTTTGTTCCTTTGTTTGGCTGTCTCTTCAGGATGCTGAGTGGCGAAGCGATCGATCGTCTGCATGCAGATTGCAGCAATCAAGTTCTTGTGGCGCATGTCAGTTGTCGTGCCCGAGAAGATCGGGCCAGAGCGAGCATCCATTCATTTCCAAGTGACCTCGATGGAACCCGCCATCTCATTGTGGTCGGGGACCCCAGTCATGCTCATGGTGGATTCTCGGTGCGGTATGACGGGGAACGCATAGAGCTTCCATGTCGGGACTCTTACGAAGGCCACTGCGAAAAATGTCTCCACTTCTATGCGTTGCTTTCATCTGTTTCTATGCCTCGACTTGTTTATAAGCTCGATGACGATGTGCATTTGGATGATTCTGATTTGTTTCTCACCCACATAGAAGACCTCCTCTCACGTTCTATTCCTTATGCTGGCCATGTGGTTTCGGGATGGCCGCATCATCGCCAGATGTGGCATGGATGGCATTTGGGCAAATGCCTCGACAAGACCTTTGAGGCTATTGGTTGCCAGGTCCCAGTTGCCTCTGCATTCGCTGACGGGGGCTTCGGGTATGCTCTTGCCCCTCAAGCTCTTGAGGAGCTCTCGTACGCGTTCTTCGCTCACCGTGCCTCGCTGGAGGTCCCCTCAATCATGTATGAGGATACTACAGTGGGTCTTTTTCTCCAGCTGGCTGGCATCGTGCCAGAGTGTATTGATTATGGTGCTACGGGTTTGACATCCGAGCGTCATCTTATGCAATTAGATCTACATTGTCGATGGCGGGAATATGTTGACTATGAAAAAAGGCTGATCCTGTCTTTGGAAAGCCACTCCCTTTGGGATGCCTTTAGTTCTCATGGTTGACTGGTATTGATAGCCTCGTGTAGCGCCTCCATCGCTTGTGCTCTACGCAATCTTCTCCTTCTGGGTAGGGCTATACATGCCAAAGCCGTGATCTTTCTGAAAGCCCTAGTAAGCCATGCTGATGCTCTCTTTTCGGATCTCTCATTATCCCCGATGATGGTTATCCCCGATGATGGCACCATGCTGCACAGGCTCATTCTTTCGCTTCGGTGCCCTCCGCTCTGTGAACCGTCTCTCCGCCCAGCCCGAAGGCGGCATGCACCGCCTGCAGGGCCCTCACCCCGTCGGCTTCGGCCACCACACAGCTGGTGCGGATCTCGCTGGTGGCGATCAGTTCGATGTTGATGGCCTGATCGGCCAGGGCCCTGAACATGCGGGCGGCGGTGCCGGGAGTGCAGGGCATGCCGGNCCCGACGGCGCTCACCCGGGCGATGGCGGCACCCTCCTCCAGGTGGGAGCCGGGCCACTGACGCAACAGCGGAATCAGGGCCTGCTCCGCCCGCGGGCGTTCGTCGCGCTTGAGGGTGAAGCTGATGTCCTTGCTGCCGTCGTGGCTGCGCTCTGACTGCACGANTCGCGTCCACGCTGATGCCGGCATCGGCCAGCGCCCGGCAGACGGCCGCGGCGGTGCCAGGACGGTCGGGCACCCGCCGGACCGCCACCTGAGCCTGACCCAGGTCGAGCGCCACGCCGCGCACCGCCGGCAGGCCCAGGTGGCAGGGTTCGGGGTTGTGGCGCAGCTGGCCGTCGCTCAGCTCGAACGCCTCGGCCGCGGCCCGCAGGGCCTTGGCCCCCTGATGACCCGCTACCAGACAGCTCACCTTCACCTCGCTGGTGGCGATCAGGCGCAGGTTGATCCCACCGCGGGCGAGGGTGTCGAACAGGCGCGCCGCCACGCCCGGCCTCCCCATGATGCCGGCGCCGGCGATGCTCAGCTTGGCCAGGCCGGCCTCGGCACTGAGCTGGGCCCCGCCTTCGCAGTCGGGATCGGCGCCGAGCGCGGACAGCACCTCACGGCAGACCAGTTGGGCCTGGTCGAGATCGCACTCCGCCAGGGTGAAGGCGATGTCGTTGGAGGTGCCCTCGTGGGTGGCCTGCACGATCAGGTCCACGTTGAGGCCGGCTGCCCCCAGAGCCTCGAACAGCTGGGCGGCGACGCCGGGCCGATCCGGCACGTGGGCCAGGGCGATCACCGCCTGGTGCTCCTCGAGCTCGGCGCCGTCCACCGGCTTGCCCAGCTCCAGGCCGCCATGGCCGATCGGCCTGGCCGTGCCACTGGTGAGCCGTGTGCCGGGCGCGTCGCTCCAGCTGGAGCGCACCACCAGGGGCACGCCGTAGTTGCGGGCGATCTCAACGGCCCGGGGATGCAGCACGGCCGCGCCGAGGCTGGCCAGCTCGAGCATCTCGTTGCAGCTCACTTCATCCATCAGCTGGGCATCGGCCACCTTGCGCGGGTCGGTGGTGAGCACGCCTGGCACGTCGGTGTAGATCTCGCAGACATCGGCCCCGAGGGCCGCGGCCAGGGCCACCGCCGAGGTGTCGGAGCCGCCGCGGCCCAGGGTGGTGATCTCCGGGGTGCCGGCCGCCGAGTTGCTGGTGCCCTGGAAGCCCGCCACCACCACCACCTGGCCCTCCCCGAGCAGATGGCGCAGCCGTTCGGTGCGGATCTCCAGGATGCGGGCGCGACCATGGGCTGACTCGGTGACGATGCCCGCCTGGGTGCCGGTCATCGACATCGCCGGCACGCCCAGGGCATCCAGCGCCATCGACAGCAGCGCGATCGACACCTGCTCGCCGGTGGCCAGCAACATGTCCATCTCCCGCTGCGGCGGGGTGCGGGTGATCGCCCGGGCCAGGCTGGTGAGCTCATCGGTGGTGTGGCCCATGGCCGACACCACGACCACCAGGTCGTTCCCCTCCTCGCGGCTGCGGGCGATCCGGCGGGCCACCGCCTGGATGCGTTCCACGTCGGCCACCGAGGTGCCCCCGAACTTCTGAACCAGCAGGGCCATGGGCGGCGCGCGGCAGCGTGCAGATGTGACGGCTGATTATCCGCCGCCGCCCGCGAGGCTGAGGAAGCCCTCGCGAAAGGCATCTCCCGGCTCCTGGCCGCGCTTCAGGCCGGCTTCCACCTCCAGCAGCTGGCTGAGCAGGCTCAGGAAGGCGCCGGGCCGGCGGCCGCGGATCTGCTTGCGCAGCACATAGATCCGCCTGGGGTTGCCGATGCCGGCGGCTCTGGCGATGGCGCTCACATCGGTCTCGCCCTTCTGGTCGAGCAGGGCCACCCACAGCCAGCCGCGGATCTGGCTGGTGAGCGAGGCCACGATGCGCAGGGCCGGCTCGTTGGCTGCCAGCAGGCCATCCACCAGGGCGATGGCGTCGGCTGGCCGTCCGGCCAGCAGGGCCTCACCCACGGCCAGGGCACTCGTGCTCCGCCCGCCCACCAGGGCCTCCACGGCGGCCCTGCCGATCGGCGCGGAGCCGCTGAACAGGCTGAGCTTCTCCAGCTCGCTGGCGAGGCGGCCGCTGTCGCTGCCGATCGCTTCGGCCAGGGCCTCGGCGGCTGCGGGCTCCAACTGCAGCCCCAGCTCCCGGGCGGCGCTGGCCACCAGCTCCAGCTGACCGGCCTCATCCCAGATGGCCGGCAGGCTGAAGCTGCGCTCGTGGGCCAGCCCGGCCTTCACCAGCTCCTGCAGCAGCTTCGTGGTGCGCAGGCGACCGTCGGGCTTGGCCGGGTTCACCAGCAGCAGGTGGCAGCTGTCGGGAATCAGCTCCAGTGTTGCCTCCAGCTGCTCGGCCAGCTCAGTGGGGCACTGGTTGCAGAAGGGGCTGCGCTGCAGCAGCACCACCCGGGCGCCACCGCCCAGGGGGGGTGTTCGCGCCTCCTCGAGGGCCTGGGCTGCCTGAGCGGGATCCTGGCCGTCGAGGCGGCTGAGGTTGATCGACGCCCAGGCCGGATCCACCAGCTCGGCGATCAGACCGTCCACTGCACGGCCGCGAGCCGCTTCGTCGTCGCCCCAGAGCAGCTGAATCGGCATGGTGGTGTGCTCCAGGCACAGTGGGAGTCTGCTCGGAGGTCGCCCGATCGGGTTGCCCCGGGCCTCCCGTCCGTTGCCGGTGAGTGGGTGCTCGATCATCCGATCTTCAGCGAGAGCATCCGCCTGATCCGGTCGCTGCTGGCCGAGCAGGCCGCGGCCGATCCGGCGCTGGCTGCCCGTCTGGCCCGGCTGGATCCGCTGGAGCGCGACGTGCTCGAGCGCTGCATCCACAGCAGCGGCGATCCGTCGATCGCGGCCGATCTGCACTTTTGCCCCGGGGCCAGCGCCGCTGGAGCGGCGGCGCTGGCGGCCGGAGCCCCGATCCTCACCGACACGGCCATGGCGGCGGCGGCGGTGGCACCGATGGTGCGGCGCAGTTTCGGTAACCGGGTGGTGTGCCTGCTCGACTGGGCACCCGATCAGGCTCCGCAGGGATCGACGCGGTCGGCGGCCGGGATGGCCGGGGCGCTGGCGGCGCTCCCCGAGCCGCCGCTGGTGCTGATCGGCAGTGCGCCTACGGCCCTGGAGGTGCTGCTGGAGCAGGTGGCGGCGGGCCTAGTCCCGGCCCCGGCGCTGGTGATCGGCATGCCGGTGGGGTTCGTGGGGGTGGCGGAGAGCAAGCGCCACCTGGCTGCCAGTGGCCTGGCCCATGTCCGGCTTGAGGGTTCCAGGGGTGGGGCCGCGCTGGTGGCCGCCGCCTGCAATGCCCTGCTGCGGGCTGCCTGGCTTCAGGCGGCGAGCGCTCCGTGTCCTGCGCTGGCTTCCGAATCGGGGGCCTGACCCACCCGCACCACGCTGTTGGCCTCGATGCGGGCCAGCACCTGGCGGGCCCGCTGCAGCACTGGTGCCGGCACTCCGGCCAGGCGGGCGGCCTCGATGCCGTAGCTGCGGCTGGCGCCTCCGGCCACCACGCGGTGCAGGAAGCGCAGGCTGTCGCCGGTCTCCTCCACCAGCACCTGGGCGTTGGCCACGCTGGGCAGCAGGGCGGCCAGCTCGTTGAGCTCGTGGTAATGGGTGGCGAAGATGCTGCGGGCACCGATGCCGCCGCCCGCCGCGGGGGTGGCCAGGTGTTCGGCCACGGCCCAGGCGATCGAGAGGCCGTCGAAGGTGGCGGTGCCCCGCCCGATCTCATCGAGCAGCACCAGCGAGCGCGGTGTGGCGTGGTGGAGGATGTTGGCCGTCTCGGCCATCTCCACCATGAAGGTGGACTGGCCGGCGGCAAGGTCGTCGCCGGCGCCGACGCGGGTGAAGATCCGATCGGCGATGCCGAGGCGCGCAGCGCGGGCCGGGATCCAGCTGCCCATCTGGGCCATCAGCTGCAGCAGGCCGGTCTGGCGCAGGTAGCAGCTCTTGCCGCTGGCGTTGGGGCCCGTGAGGATCAGCAGGTCGGGCCGGGCGCTGGAGCTGTCGGTGGCGGCGCTGGGGGCTGGCGACCCCAGCGCCACGGTGTTGGGGGTGAAGGGTTCCTCCACCAGCAGCTGCTCCACCACAGGGTGTCGGCCGGCCTCGATCTCCAGCACACGGGCGTCGGGACCCTCCGGGTCGGTGATCTCCGGGCAGCAGTAGCCGCCGGTGGCGGCCATCTCGGCCAGGGCGGCGATGGCATCGAGCTCGGCCACCAGGCGGGCTGCCGTGCGGATGGCGGCGGCCTCCTCCCCCACCCGGGCCCGCAGGCCGCAGAACAGCTCGTATTCGCGCTGGGCGGCGCGGGCCCTGAGCTGCTGGATCTGGCCCTCGCGCGCCTTCAGCTGGGGTGTCACGAAGCGCTCCTCGTTGGCCAGGGTCTGGCGACGGATCCAGTGCTCCGGCACGGCGGCGGCCTTGGCGCGGCTCACCGCCAGGAAGTAGCCGAAGGTGCGGTGGTACTGCAGCTTGAGGGTGGCGATGCCGCTGGCCCGGCGTTCACTGGCCTCCTGCTGGGCCAGCCAGGCGTCCTGGTCGTCGAGCTGGTTGCGCAGTCCATCCAGCAGGGGGTCGACGCCGTCGTGGATCAGGCCGCCCTCGGTGAGGGAGAGGGGTGGGCATCGATCAGGGTGTGGCGCAGCTCGCCCGCCAGCACGGCCAGCTCCGGCCAGGGGCGGGCCAGGGCCTGCAGGGGCGCGCTGCTGGCCCCGCCCAGCCGGGCGGCCAGCTGGGGCAGTCGCTCCAGGCCGTCGGCCAGGG
>NZ_LFEK01000122.1 GCF_001039265.1 Synechococcus sp. GFB01
CNGCGGAGGCTGACGCAGCCCGTTTCGGCCTCCTTCGCACCGATCACGCCGAGCAGCGGGATCTTCATCTGCTCACCGGTGCGGATCAGCTTGCCGAGACGATCGCCGGAGCCATCCACCGTGGCGCGCACGCCGGCGGTCTTGAGCCGGGCCAGCACCTCGGCGGCATAGGGGCGCACCTCATCGGTCACCGGCAGCAGCCGGATCTGCTCGGGAGCCAGCCAGAAGGGGAAATCGCCGGCGTAGTTCTCGGTCATGATCCCGAAGAACCGCTCCAGCGAGCCGAAGATGGCGCGGTGGATCATGATCGGCCGCTGGCGTGTGCCGTCAGCCGCCACATACTCAAGAGCGAAGCGCTCGGGCAGGTTGAAGTCGAGCTGGATCGTGGAGCACTGCCACATCCTGCCGATCGCGTCCTCGATCTTGAGGTCGATCTTGGGACCGTAGAAGGCGCCGCCGCCTTCATCCACCTTGTAGGCCCAGCCCTTGCGGTCCAGGGCCTCGATCAGGCCCTGGGTGG
The DNA here is from genome assembly GCF_001039265.1 of Synechococcus sp. GFB01. Classification (GTDB taxonomy): domain Bacteria; phylum Cyanobacteriota; class Cyanobacteriia; order PCC-6307; family Cyanobiaceae; genus NIES-981. The sequence goes on from NZ_LFEK01000122.1 coordinate 521, forward strand.
CCAGTTCCCACACGGCGTCGTCGCCGATCGATTTCTCCGGGCGGGTGGAGAGGTTGATTTCGTAGCTGCGGAAGTCGAAGGCCGAGAGAATCTGCTCGGTGAGATCGAGGATCGCCAGGATCTCCTCGGTGATCTGCTCCGGCAGGCAGAACACGTGGGCGTCGTCCTGGGTGAAGCCTCGCACCCGCATCAGGCCGTGCATCACTCCCGGGCGCTCGTAGCGGTACACGGTGCCCAGCTCGGCCCAGCGGATCGGCAGCTCCCGGTAGCTGCGCAGGGCGGATGCGTAGGTGAGCACGTGGAACGGGCAGTTCATCGGCTTGAGCTGGTATTCCCGCTCATCCACCTGCATCGGCCCGAACATCGATTCGCTGTAGAAGTCGAGGTGGCCGGAGGTTTTCCAGAGGCTGATGTCGGCCACGTGGGGCGTATAGAGCAGCTCGTAGCCGGCCTTGAAGTGCAGCTCCCGCCAGAGGTTCTCGATCAGCAGGCGCATGCGGGCGNCGCGGGGGTGCCAGAACACCAGGCCNGCGCCGGCCTCGACTTCGATCGAGAAGAGATCCAGATCGGTGCCGAGGCGGCGGTGGTCACGCCGCAGGGCTTCCTGCTTGCGGCGCTGGTATTCGGCCAGCTGCTCCGGGGTCTCCCAGGCGGTGCCGTAGATGCGCTGCAGCTGGGCGTTGTTTTCGTCGCCGCGCCAGTAGGCCCCGGCCACGCTCTCCAGCTCGAACGCCTTGGCGTTGAGCTCGCCGGTGTTGGCCACATGGGGCCCGGCGCAGAGGTCCCACCACTCCTCCCCGAGGGTGTAGAGGGTGATCGGTTCCTGGATGCCCGCCAGGATCTCGAGCTTGTAGGGCTCGTTCTGGGCCTTGATGCGGCGTTCGGCCTCGCCGCGGCTCACCTCGATCCGCTCGAGGGGAAGCTTCTTGTTGATGATCCGGATCATCTCCTTCTTGATGGCCTTGAGGTCGGCCTCGGTGAAGGGATCGGGGCTGTCGAAGTCGTAGTAGAAGCCGCTCTCGGTCCAGGGGCCGATGGTCACCTGGGCCCTGGGGAAGAGCTTCTGCACCGCCATCGCCATCACGTGGCTCATCGAGTGGCGGATGCGCAGCAGCTGCTCGCTCTCGCTGGTTCTGGGGAGCTGGATCGGCGCCAGCTCGGCGCCGGCGGTGGTCGCCGCACCACCGTCCACCGGAGCGGGTTCGGTCGCGGGGGCGGAGGCGGGCACTGGCGGGGTGTGGAGGCGAAAACCGATCCTACGCAGCGCTTCTAGGCTGCCTGCATGGCTGCTGAGCTGCCACGGCCGGATGCGGATGCCGCATTGCTGGAGCACCTGCTGGGCTCCCTGCTCGAGGATTTCAGCCTCTGGTTCGAGCGTGGTCAGCTTCTGCTCGAGCTCTGCCCCGATGGGGTGATGCGCCCGGAACAGCGGCAGGAGCTGGGCGATGCGCTGCAGCAGGCCAGCCGTGAGCTGCGCGCCGCCGTCGCCCTGCGTGATGCCACGCCCGCGCCGATGGCGCTGGCGATGGAGACCATGGCCCCGTGGCATCAGCTCGTGCTGCGGGTGTGGTCACTGTCGGCCCGACTGCGCCGCAGCGGTGTCGAGCTGCCGCCGCTGCCCTGGCCGCCTCAGCGGCGCCTCTGAGCTGGATCCCGGCCTGCCTAGCTCAGGGCGTGACGCCGCAGCGCCTGCCCATAGAACCGTTCCAGCTCCGCGTAATCCTTCACGGGCTGGCCGTAGTGACTGCTGCCCCGGAGGGTCGGCAGGGAGGCCCATTCCGGTGCCAGGCGTGCCACCACCTCGCGGTTGAGGCCCTGGCGATCGAAGAGCTTGAGGGCGCCGCGGCGCTCGATCAGATGCAGCGCCGCCTGATCCTGGTTGGACGGCTCGAAACTTCGCAGTCGGAGCTGTCCGGCCACCTCCCGCCAGGTGCCCGGCAGGAACTGATAGGCGCCCGCCGCCGCACTGGTGTAGCGGCGGCGCACCGTGATCTCGGGATGACGGGCCAGCCCCTGGAACAGGCTGCCGCCGTAGAGGGTGCGGTAGCCGTCGCTGCTGCCGTTTCTCCAGGTGCCTTCGGCGTAGCGGATCGTCTCCAGCAGGGCGCGGCGCTGATCCGAGAGTGCATAGCGCGCGTTGCCCTGGGCGGCTTCCGGCTGGATCAGCTCCTGGCCGACGGCCTGACCGCCGGCGGGGTATGGAACCGAGGCCATCAGGGCCAGGCAGGCCGCAGGGTGAGGCGGAGCCGAGGCCGACGCAGGCAGTGGCGCAGAAACAGCAAACCGTCGTGGGGTCAGTGAGATTGCCAAGACCTTGCTGACTCCCACCCCGGACCAGCCACCCCCCGGCAGACCGCTCTGGACAAATGCGACTCACCATGCTTGCAAAGCTCTTTTCGAGCTGCGTCGCGGCTGAGACGGCTGTGAGAGCCTGGCTGGCCTGCGCGCCGCAGCGTTGCCGCCGTCGCCGGAGTGGACCGGCCGAAGCTCGCTTTAACCGATCAGCCCCGCTGATCAATCCCGAATGGATTGTTAAGTTTCAGGTGGCGGCTCCGGGCTGCCGTGCACTGCCTGCCGGCAGGAATCCCAGCGCCTGGCGAACCCGCTCCAGCGTGGCATCGGCCACGGCCGTGGCCTGCTGCGACCCGTCTCCAGCACCTGCAGCAGAGCGGCGGGATCGGAACGCCACTCCCGGTAGCGCTCCTGCACCGGCCGCAGCGCCTCCACCGCGGCTTCGGCCAGCAGCGGCTTGAACTGACCCCAGCCCATGGCGCTGCATTCAGCGGCCACAGCCTCTCGGCCCCTGCCGCTGAGAATCGCGTAGAGCCCAAGCAGGTTGTCGGCTTCCGGGCGCTCGGGGTTGCCGAACTCCAGGCCCATCGTGGGGTCGGTCTTGGCCCGCTTGATCTTGCGGGCGATCAGCTCCGGGGGATCCAGCAGGCTGATCCGGGAACCTCGTGCGGGTCGCTCTTGCTCATCTTGCTGCTGCCGTCGGTGAGACTCATCACCCGTGCCCCCTCCGGCAGGATCAGCGGCTCCGGCACCTTCAGGATCGGCACCGGTTCGCCCGCGGCATCCCTGGAGGCGAAGCGGGCATTGATGCGTTGCTGGGCGATGTCGCGCGCCAGTTCCAGGTGCTGCTTCTGGTCTTCTCCCACCGGTACCCGATCGGCGTCATAGAGAAGGATGTCGGCGGCCATCAGCACGGGGTAATCGAGCAGGCCCACCGACACCTGGTCGCCCTGCTTCACCGCCTTCTCCTTGAACTGGATCATCCGCTCCAGCCAGTTCAGCGGCGTGACGCAGTTGAGCAGCCAGGCCAGCTCGCAGTGGGCCGGCACCTGGCTCTGCACGAAGACGGTGGAGCGGGCCGGGTCGATGCCGCAGGCCAGGTAGAGCGCCGCCGTGGTGAGGGTGTCATCGGCCAGCTGCTCCGGCCGGTGCGGCACCGTGATGGCGTGCAGGTCGACCACACAGAAGAAGGTGTCGTGGCTCTCCTGCAGGTCAACCCAGTTGCGGATGGCACCCAGCCAGTTGCCCAGGTGCAGGGCGCCTGTGGGCTGTACGCCGGAGAGCACCCTTGCCCGTGCCATGCCGATCAGGCCTCGCTGGCTTCGTCGCTGGCTTCCTCGGCGGCAGCGTCGGTCAGCGGCGTGTCGGCTGCGGGCTGCTCCTCGGCTGCCGCGTCTACCGGAGTCTCGGGCAGCGGCGGTGCCGGCCGGCTGGGCCTGGCGAAGGGATCGATGCGCGCTCCGCCGGGCCGCTCGGTGCGCCGCTCACCGCGAGCGCGATCGGGGCGGCTGCCGGCCTGGCTGCGCTGCTCGGCCACCAGAGCGTCGAGCTTGCCCTCCTCCAGCAGCTGGGCGATGGTGCGGATCGAGAAGCCCAGGGCGGCCACGGTGGAACGCAGCCGGAAGGCCTCCTGAACGGCCCGGGCCGCGCGCATCTCGTTGTCGCTCAGGCGGATCCGGAAGCCCCCCGGTTCGCGGCCGCCGGCTTCACGGTTGGGGGCTGAATGGCGGTTGCCTCGCGCCCCGGCCCCCCCTGGAAGCCACCCCTGGACGTGCTGGTGTCGCTGGTGATGTCGTCGGCCATTGCCGCAGCCTGAATCAGGCGCAAGTGTGGCGCATGGACAGGCCCAGGGGCTGAAGCCAGTGCAGCTGGTGCGCGTCGTCGCTGCCGGGCCGGGCGAGCACCAGCAGCGGCAGCTCCCGCGGCGCATCCGACTCCATCCTTTCGCGGTAGGCCTGCACCAACTCGAGATAGCGGGCCAGGGTCCAGCCGTGGTTGCCCCGCTCCTGGCACTGCCAGAAGCGCTGCTGGGCCAGCTGGCAGCTGGCGCTGCCGAATTCCTCCCAGCACAGCTGCTGGGCCGTCAAGCCGGGCAAACCCCGGGCGATCAGTTGCCGGTAGCGCGTCAGCTCCGGGGCATCGGCCGAGGTGTCCGGCGGCAGCCGGGCGGCCAGCGCGGCGACCGGGACGGATCGCAACCGGAGCCAGCAGCGGTCCAGCAGCGCCACGGGCAGATGGCCACTCCAGCCCGGAGCCCGCCGCAGCTCGTCGAGCCAGGTGCGCAGCTGGCCGCGCTGCCGCTCGCTCAGCCAGGGGAGAGGTTCAGCCATGGGCGCCCCGGAAGGTGATCGCGGCACTGGCGTATTCGCGCGGCTCCAGGTGAATCGTGCAGCGCACCGGTCCGAAGCGGTTCTCCAGATGCTCCTCCACCAGTTCGGTGATGCGGTGGGCGGTGGGCAGATCGTCGGCCTCCACCACCATGTGCATGTCGATGAACACCTGCTGCCCCACCACCCCGCGGCTGGCGATGTCGTGGCAGTTGAGCACCCCCGGCACGTCCATCGCCACGGCGTGGATGGCTTCCGGAGCGATGGCGATCTGATCCACCAGCAGGGGCAGATTGGCCTGGAGCACACGCCAGCAGAGCCGCACCAGCAGGAGGCACAGGGGAATGGCCAGCACCACGTCGAGCCAGCCGATCCCCAGCCCCACGGCAGCGCCCAGCCCCGCCAGCACCACCACTGTGCTCCAGACGTCACCTCTGCTCTGAGAGGCATCGGCCCTCAGCAGCGGACTGCCCAGCCGGCGGCCCTCGGCCCGCTCGGCCCAGGTCAGGGCGAGGTTGAAGCCCAGCACCAGCAGCAGCAGCAGCCACTCCCGCCAGCCCAGCTGCAGGGGGAACAGCCCCGACTGGATGCGTCCCACGGCCCTCTGCAGGATCTCGAAGACGGTGATGCAGATGAAAACGGCGATCGCCAGCGAACCGAGCGCCTGGAACTTCTGGTGCCCGTAGGGATGGTCCCGGTCGGGCCTGGGATCCGAGAGGGTGCTGGTGAGCAGGCTCATCAGGCTCGAGAAGCCGTCGGTGGCGCTGTGCATGGCATCGGCCAGCACCGCCAGCGAACCGCTCCACAGGGCCACCAGCAGCTTGACCAGCGTGAGACCGAGGTTCACGGCCACGGCGGCCAGCAGCACCCGGCGCACCGCCAGGCGGTTGTCGCCAGGGGCGTGGACCGCGGCGGGGCTCGACACGGGTCGGATCCAACTGTCGACCACGCTATTGGGCTTCGGGCTGGGCGGGCTGTGTCGCTTTGAGCTAAAGATGCAGCACTTCCTGCTGCCCCCTTGACGCTGCCGTTGCCGTCCCGCATCTGGCCGATGGCTGCCCTCGCCGTGGGCGGGGGGCTGGTGGTGGATGCGGGTCTGCGGCTCAGCCACGTGCCGCTGGGGTCGGTGCTGGGCCTGGGCACCCTGGTGGCCGGCGGCTGGTGGCTGCTGCGCCGTCGGTCCGGTTCCCGGCCCGGGG
>NZ_LFEK01000123.1 GCF_001039265.1 Synechococcus sp. GFB01
CCCTGCTGCTGCGGCCGGCGCTGCTGCTGCCCGCCCTGCTGATCGCCCTGCTGCTGGCGCTGGCGGAGCGTCAGCTGGCCCGCTGGCAGCGGGGTCTCGAGCAAGGCAGCGGCCAGCCGCCCCGCAACCGCGCCTGATCCCAGCCAACGCGATCAATCCCGGCCGGTTGCTGATGAATCAGCGATGCTGATCGCTGCCGCCCTTCCGTTGGCAAGTCGCCCGGGCCGACCTAGCAGGAAAGCAGGAGGGTGGTGCCGCCATGGCCGCAGCTGAACCGGACCGCGACCGCTGCAGCGATCCGATCATGCCCCACGCGGCGCCGGTCCACGACGACCAGGGGCGGCTCACCTACATCGGTGACGACGGCCGCCGCTACGTGGTGGGACTCCCGCCCGACTGCGACGAGGCGCGCATCGAGGAGGTGATGGATCGGCTGCGCGCCGGATCCGGCCTGTTCCAGCGGATCGAGCAGCTCAGCCGCCAGTGGTTGCGGGAGGTGGCGTGCACCGATCTCGATGCCCACGAGGCCCTCACCCTGCTGCTCACCAGCCTCGAAACCGCCCTCGAAGACACCGACGCCCCCTAGCCGGCCAGGCGCCGGCAGGCGGCCAGCACCTGCTCGCCGCTCACATCGCCGCGGATCTCCACCGCGCCGATGGCGGTGGGCAGCACGAAGCGCACCGTGCCGTCGCGCACCTTCTTGTCGCCCTGGAGGCAATCGAGCACGGCGCTCTCCTCCAGGCGGGGCCAGCGCCAGAGCAGCCCGGCGGCTTCGATCAGATCGAGCTGGCGCTGCTGGTCGGCGGCGCTCCAGAGCCCCATGGCCACGGCGATCTCTCCCGCGGCGGCCATGCCGATCGCCACCGCCTCACCGTGCAGCCAGGTGCCGTAGCCGCAGAGGGTCTCCACCACGTGCCCGAGGGTGTGGCCGTAGTTGAGGATCGCCCGCAGACCGCCCTCGCGCTCATCGGCCGCCACCACCTTCGCCTTGGCGGCGGCGGAGCGCTCCAGCAGCGTCTGCAGCAGCTCGGGACCCACCCCCGCCATGTCGGCGATGCCGCCGGCGGCCTCGAGCCGGGCAAACAGCTCGGCATCGCCGATCACGCCGTACTTGATCACCTCGGCCATGCCGGCGCGGAACTCCCGCCCGGGCAGGGTGGCCAGGGTGGTGGGGTCGATCAGCACCAGCTTCGGCTGGTGAAAGGCGCCGATCAGGTTCTTGCCGCCCGGGTGGTTCACGCCGGTCTTGCCGCCGATCGCCGCATCCACCATCGCCAGCAGGGTGGTGGGCACCTGCACCACGGCGATGCCGCGCAGCCAGGTGGCCGCCGCGAAGCCGGCCATGTCACCCACCACGCCGCCGCCGAGGGCCACGATCAGCGAGCCGCGCTCGAGCCGCTGCGCGAAGGCCGCGTCGTGGATCCGGGCCACCGTGGCGGGGGTCTTCTGCTCCTCGCCGGCCTCGATCACCAGCCGGCAGGCCGCCAGACCCGCAGCTTCCAGGCTGGCGAGCGCCGCGGCGCCGTAGTGCTGATCCACCACCGGGTTGGTCACCAGAAGCACCTTCGTGCCGGCCTTGAAGCCGCGGGCAAGGATCCGCTCGCCCAGCTGGGCGAGGACGCCGGCGCCGATCACCACCGGATAGGGGTTGGCGCTCAGCGCCACCTCGATCGTGCGGCAGGTGGGAAGCGCGATGGTCATGGGGCGCGGGGCCGGGCCTGGCCTCCGAGGCTAGATGGCCGATCCAGCCCGGCTGCAGGCCACGCCTAGGGTTGGCCGCAGCTTCCGGTCGCGCCTCCGTGAACCACACCGGCCCGATCGATCCCGCCCTGATCGCCGCCTGGCACCGTGCTCTGGCCGCCTGGGCCGGGCAGGGCCGGCTGGCACGGGCCGCCGCGATCGCCCTGGATCTGCCCGCGGATCATCCCGGGCTCGGCCGGTTGGAGCAGAAGCTGGCAGCGGGCGACTTCGCTGACCTGCCGCCGATCCGCGACCTCGACTGGGAGGCCATGGAGGGCATCCCCTGCGCCTATCTGGAGCAGGAGCGCCTGATCCTGATCAACCGCGACTGGCTCGAGGACGCCCTCGAGGAGCAGGTGATCGCGGTGCTGAGCGAACAGCTCGGCCACCATCTCGATGCCCTGTTCAACTCCCAGGACACGGCCGGTGATGAGGGCGAACTCTTCCTGGAGTGCCTGCGCGGCGATCCTTCCGAGGAGCTGATCGCCGACCTGCGCAGCAGGGGCGATGCCGTGACCCTCCGGCTCCACGGCGCCCTGGTCGCCGTGGAGGAATCCGGGGCGGGAGCCCATTGCCTGGACCCCCGCGACCTCGACTGAACGGTCACCCGGCCTCCTACTGGCGGGCGAGGATCTGGCGCATCCGCTCCTGCAGGTCCTCGATCGGGGTGCCGGTCACATCCACCATGGCGCGCCGGATGCGGCCGCCGTAGGCGAAGGGGGGCTTGTAATCCGGCAGGGCGGGTGAGCCGGGATCGGCCCCCACCGCCACCCCTGCCGCCAGGCCGAGGCTGAGCGGGATGGTCACCGGCAGATCGCCGGCGCCCACCGGCTGGCCATCCACGAACAGCTGCACCCGGGCCGGGGTGCCGCGCCGTTGGCGAGGTCGGCGGGGCCGGTGGGGGTGAACTCGGCGCTCACGATGTGGTGGCCGGCCGGCAGGGGGCTGTCGGAGCGGATGCGGAAGAACTGCTCGGCCACGTAGTTGTAGCCGTAGGTGAGCAGGCCGTTCTGCACGTAGAAGGCGAAGCCGCCGTCGTTGCCGCCCATGCTGAACAGCACCCCCTCGGCTCCGGCCTCGGGCACCTCGACCTCCACCGAGATCGAGTGCGGTCGGTTCAGCACCCGCGGCGCCGCGTTGGTGGGCACCATCTGGGTGCCCGGGTAGTAGATGAAGCGCTGCCGATCGGCGCTGATCTGGGGGCGTTCCTCGGCGAAGCGCTGCACGCCGCGGCTGTCGATCGGCAGCACCTTGTACTTGCCGGCCTCCACGTACCACATGCCGATCATCGCGATCAGCCGGTCGCGTTCGGCGGCGGCCAGGTCGCGGGTCTCGGCGAAATCCTCCTGCAGGTTGTAGAGCTCCCAGCCGTGGGCATCGAGCTGGGTCAGCTGGTCGTAGCTGATCGGATCGCCGAAACGGCGTCCCGATTCCACGAACGACGTGCCCGGCCAGGGGCACACGGCCCGCCAGCCGTCGTGATACAGCGCGCGGTGGCCGAACATCTCGAAGTACTGGGTGAGATGCAGGCTCGCAGCCGCCGGGTTGCCGAAGCAGGAGCACAGCGAGAACCCCTCGATCGGGCTCTGGGTCACGCCGCGGATCGTGTCGGGCGGCTCGATCCCCAGGGCCTCGAGCACGGTGGGCACCATGTCGATCGCATGGCAGTACTGGGAGCGGATCTCGCCGCGGGCGGCGATGCCCTGCGGCCAGCTCACGATGAAGGGATCGCTGGTGCCGCCCCGGTAGGTCTCCCGCTTCCAGCGGCGGAAGGGGGTGTTGCCGGCGTGGGTCCAGCCCCAGGGGTAGTGGTTGAAGTACTTCGGGCCGCCGATGTCGTCGATGGCGGCGAGGTTCTGCGCGAGGTTCTCCGGCACGTTGTTGAAGAACTTGCCCTCGTTCACCGAGCCGGTGGGACCGCCTTCGGAGCTGGCGCCGTTGTCGGAGATCACCATGATCATGGTGTTCTCGTATTCGCCGATCTCCTTGAGAAAGGCGATCAGCTCGCCGATGTGATGGTCGGTGTGCTCGAGGAAGCCGGCGAACACCTCCATCATCCGGGCGTAGAGGCGCCTCTCCTCGGCCGACAGCGCGTTCCAGTCGGGCACGTCGGGATCCTGGCGCGAGAGCACCGTGCCTTCCGGGATGATGCCGAGCTCCTTCTGGCGGGCGAAGGTGCGCTCGCGGTAGGCCTCCCAGCCGTCATCGAACTGGCCCCTGTACTTGTCGGCCCACTCCTTCGGCACGTGGTGGGGAGCATGCATGGCCCCGGTGCAGAAGTACATGAAAAATGGCTTGTCGGGCGCCACCTGCTTGGCGTCGGCGATCATCGCCTTCGCCTTCTCCACCAGATCGGGGGTGAGGTGGTAGCCCTCCTCCGGGGTGCAGGGGGGCTCCACCTGGCCGTTGTCGCGCACCAGCTCCGGGTAGTACTGGTGCGTGTCGCCACCCATGAAGCCGTAGAAGCGCTCGAAGCCGCGCCCCAGGGGCCAGCGGTCGTAGGGGCCGGCTGCGGAGGTCTGCTCGGCGGGGGTGAGGTGCCACTTGCCCACCGCATAGGTGTTGTAGCCCTGCTGCAGCAGGATCTCGGAGAGGAAGCCGTTCTCGAACGGGATCAGGCCGTTGGCGCCCGGATAGCCCATCGACCCCTCGGTGATGCAGGCCAGGCCGTTGGAGTGGTGGTTGCGGCCGGTGAGCATGCAGGAGCGCGACGGCGAGCAGAGCGCCGTGGTGTGCATGTTGCTGAAGCGCAGACCCTCCGCCGCCAGGGCGTCGAGATGCGGCGTGGCGATCGGGCTGCCGTAGCAGCCGAGCTGCCCGAAGCCCGTGTCATCGAGCACGATGAACAGCACGTTCGGCGCCCCCTCGCGGGCCCGGTTGGGTCTCGGCCAGGCGGGCACCGACACGTCGGCGGTGCGGCCGATCACCCCCGGGAAGCTGGTGCCGGGCTTGTATTCGAGCAGGGACATGGGCTGGGCCGAGGCCGGACACGCCCCTCAGTGCTAGCCGTGGGGTGAGGCCGCCACAACGCCCGCGTTACGAACCCGGCGGGTCGATGCCCGGGTCACGGCCTATTCGAGCGGAATCCCGAGCTGGCGGGCCTGACTGGCAGCATCGCGGGCTCCCCAGCGGCGTCGGATCCTGCCGCTCGGGTCGATCTCGAACCATTCCATCGCCACCAGCTCGTAGGAGCGGCCGGTGGGTTCACGACCGAAGGCCGGGGCGCGGAACGTGCCGGTTTCGCGGTAGCGGGCCGCCACCACCGGTCCCTCGGCGATCAGCTCCTCGATCGTGAGCTGCATGCCGTAGCCCTCGATCAGCTGGCGCCAGATCGGCTCGACACGCTCGAACGTTCCCCTGCCGAGCACACCCTGGATCTCGGCATCGTCGGCCAGCAGCTCCCGCATTGCCGTCAGGTCGCCCCGGTTGAAGGCGTCCACGTAGGCCCGCACCACCGCCTTCGGATCCACGCTGCCTCTGCCGCGGCTGCGCCAGGGGTAGCTTCCCCTCGCCCGCTTCGCAACCCCGAGGCGATCCAGCCGGCTGGCGATGCGGAGGCCCCGCCGCTCACGTCTACCGGGCCAGCAGCATCCTGAGGCCGATCGCCACCAGGGCCCCGCCGAAGATCCGCCCCAGCACCAGGTTGGGGATCTGGATGGCCAGCCGCGCGCCCGGCAGGCTGCCGACCAGGAAACCGAGGCAGACCAGCGCGGCGATGCGGATGTCCACGTCGCCCTGTTTCCAGTAGGTCCAGGCGGCGAGAATGCCGATCGGCGGCACCATCANGGCCAGGGTGGTTCCCTGGCCGGCGTGTTGGCTCATGCCGAACAGAAACACCAGGGCGGGCACGATGATCACGCCGCCGCCGATGCCGATCAGGCCGCTCAGGGCACCGGCCGCGATCCCGAGCAACACGAAGGGCAGCAGGCTGATCATGGCGTTGCCCACAGGCGCATGGCCGCATCGTCCTCGCAGTGATGGTCGGGCTGGCCGTGACCTTCGGGCCGGGACCACGCCAACGTCACGCCTCAGCCGGGATCAGGCCGATGCGGTAGTCGGGCTTCAGCATCCGCAGCGGGAACTGATCGAAGCGGGGCGCGTCCAGCCCCTGCCAGCGGTGGCTGCGCAGCAGATGCACGGCGAACACCCGGGCGATGGTCATGGCCAGCTGGGCGCCCAGGCAGGCATGCACACCGCCCCCGAAGGGGATGAACGCATAGCGACGGTCTTCCGATGGCGCGGCCAGGAACCGCTCCGGGTCGAAGCGGCCGGGGTCGGGGTAGTTGCGCTCCCAGCCATGCACCAGGCGTGGTTCGGCGATCAGTTTCCAGCCTTGTTTGAGCAGCATGCCGTTGAGCACCACCGGTCTCGTCAGCCGGCGCGTCACCGTGGAGGAGGGAGGCAGGGTGCGCAGCGTCTCGGCGATGGTGGCGTCCAGGTAGGGAAGGCGGCGCAGGTCGCCCAGCCCGAGGCTGTCGATCGGACCGCGCAGTTCGGAGTCGAGTTCCTGGCGCAGCCGCAGCCGCACGGAGGGATGGCGGTCGATCTGCACCATCCAGGAGCCCAGCAGTCCGGTCACTTCATAGTGAGCACCCCAGAGCTGCAGCAGGCACTGGTTGGCCATCAGCGGATCGCTGAACACCCCGCTCGGATCGGCGCGCTGACCGAGCAGCATCATGCCGAGGAAGTCGTGNNGNGCGGATCGGNCNNNGGCGCGCAGCGGCGCCGCTCGATCACCGCCTGCATGAGCTGGATCAGGCGGCGCCGGGCCGCCATGCCGCGGCCATAGGCCGTGAGCGGGCCCTCCAGGCGGACCAGGCCNGAAGNAGNCCTCGTAGAAGGNCTGGTAGAGCCGCCGCAGCTCGGCCGTCGAACTGATCGGCAACCCCTCGAGGCCGCTGTCGGCCGCATCGATCGGCANCCCCAGCAGCANNGGCACGAGCAGTTCGAACACCAGGCTGTCGATCGCCGGCTGCAGCGCCAGGGTCTGCCTNCGCTCCCCAGGCGGCGANGTGCCGGGCCACCAGGCGATGCATCGCCGGCACGGTGCCGGCGAGCATCGCTCCGCTGNAGGCCGGGGTGAGTGCCGCCTTGCGCACCCGATGCAGGTCGGGTCGCTGGAACAGGCTGTACTCCCCGAACATGGCGTTCGTGGTCGGGAACAGGCTCACCTCCGCGTAGTGCCCGTCGCCGTTGAACGCCATCCGCACCGCCTCCGGTTCAGCCAGGAACACCGTGGTGCCCCCGAAGACGCCCGTGCGGAAGATCGGTCCGTGGGCCCGGAGGTTGTCGCGGCAGAACCGGTCCGGATCGGCCATGAAGGCGAGGGTGTCCCACCAGCGGGGTTCGCGCGGTGGCAGGCTCGCGCCGGCGGGCGGTCTGCCGCCCTCCTCCAGCACCTGAAAGCCTGGGGAGGGGTGCGTCATGGCAGGCCGAACCGTGGCCCAGGTTAGGCAGGCGGCGCACCGCTCCTACCCTTGTGCTGTTGCGCTGCCGCAAGGTCGCGACCGGTGCTGCAGCCGCCCTCGCCATGGACCTGCTGACGGCCGCCATAGCCGCTACAGCCACAGCCGCCACAGCCGCAGCGCTGATCCAGGTGCGCGGCACGCCTCTGCCGGGCGGCACGCCGAGCGGCTCGGCGCAGGTGGTGCTGGAGCGCGCGGCCGGAGGCGACACGCCGGTGCTCACCTTCAGCAGCGCCCGTGGTGCGGTGCGCCTGCTCGTGGACACCGGAGCCTCCTCGCATCTGGTGACCCCGGCCCTGGCTGGGCGGCTCGGCCTGGCCAGCGAAGCCGTCGCCCCGGAGGCCTTCGGCCTGGCCGGAGCGGGGGCGGGCTGCGAGGGCCTGCAGGTGCGCCGGGCCGTGCTGCCGCCGCTGCGGCTGGAAGGCGGCGAGGCGGCGTTCTCGATCAGCGGAGCCGGAGCGCTGGTGCTCGAGGTGGGCGGTCTGCCGCCGGGGATCGATGGTGTGCTGGGCGCGCCGCTGCTGCGGCGCCTCCCCCTCTGGATCGATCCCGCCGCTGAGCGGCTGGCCCTCGGCGAGCGGGCCCTGCGGGCCGCGGACCAGGCGGCGGCGACCCGAGCGGCCGTTTCGGTGAGCCTGCCCCTGCGCTGGCAGAAGGGGGTGCCGCTGCTGCCGCTCTCCACCACCACGGGACCCGTGCAGGCCCTGGCGGATACCGGCGCCGAGGGGCTGTTCCTCACGCCTGCTCTGGCGGTGCGGCTGCGCCCTCAGGGCCGAGCGACGCCTCTGCGGCTCACCGGCTTCTGCGGCGATCAGACGGCCAGCCGTGTGCGCCTGTCCGGCCTCGGGTTGCCCGGCTCGGCACCCCGCGGCGGCACCGATCTCGCCGCTCCGCTCGAGGGGATCGTGACCGTGAACCCGATCTTCCAGGCGTTGGGGGTGGAGGCGATCGTGGGGCAGGAGCTGCTCCGCCGCCGATCCCAGCTCTGGCGCCTCGACGCCACGCCGCCGCTGCTGCTTCTCTGGTAAGGCTGCGGCGACGGTGCCGATGAAGGTGGTTCTGCTGGGCAACGCCGGTGCCGGCAAGAGCACCCTCGCCCGACGACTGATGGCCCGGTCTCCCGCCGCCCGCCTTTCCCTGGACGCGGTGGCGTTTCTTGATGGCTCGGAGCGGCGCCCCATCCAGGACAGCATCGCCGCCGTGAACCGGTGGATGGCCGGCAACGAGAGCTGGATCATCGAGGGCTGCTACGCCGACATCCTGGAGCCGATCGTGCCGCTCTGCGATGAGCTCCTCTTCCTCAATCCCGGCGTGGAGGCCTGCATCGCCCACTGCCGCGCGAGGGCGTGGGAGCCGGACAAGTTCCGATCCCGCCAGGAGCAGGACGCGAATCTGGCCAACCTGATCGAGTGGGTGCGCTCCTACGAGGAGCGGACCGACGAGTACGGCCTGGCCCGCCATCGGGCCCTCTACGACGCCTTCCCTGGCCGCAAGCGTGAGTTCCGTGACCCGAGCGCCTATGCGGCGTTGTGACATCCGGAACCGATGGCGATCGGCCGTTCGCTGGCTCCAGCCCCACTGGAGAGCCCTGCTGCCGCTGCTTCTCTCCGCCTGCCAACCGTTCGGCGCTTCCGGCGCCGGGCCCCCCGTCGACACGCTCGCGACGCAGGTGACACTGGCCGTGGGGCCCCATCGCCTGCATGTGCCGGTGGTGGCCGTCTCCCGCGGCGGCAGGTCGGCCGTTCAGCGCCCCTGCCCCGGCGAGGGCTCTGACTGGCTGTGCGCTGTGCCGCTCGGGACCCTGGTCGCCTCCACCGGTTCGCCGGCCGCAGCGGTGAGGGCAACGAGCGTGGAGGTGCTGCTCGAGGGCTACAGCCTGTTCCAGGACACGGGGCGGGATGAGTGGTTGAGCATCCCGCAGCTCTGTGGTCGGCTCAGCCAGCGCTGGGCCCGCCAGCAGTGCCTGGGCCCGTCGCTGTTCAGGGACAGCCTGCGCCGGTTCACGCTGATCGAAGCGGACGCGCTCGCTCGCACCAACGCGCTCGGTGGGATTGCCGGCCAGAAGGAGCCGGTGCGGCAGGTGGTGCGGCGGATGCGGTTGCGCAACGGCGAGCCCGGCACCGATTGTGCTGCCGACGGTCAGGGGCTCTGCACCGCCGCCCTGCGGCTCTCCGACCGCGTGCTGGTGGTCTGGATCGTCTCCCAGAAGGATCTGCCGTCGATCCGGCGGCAGGCTACCGCCATCCGGGCGTTTCTGACCAGTGCGGCAGGGCCGCAGGAGGATTACGACCGGTTCAGCGCCGCGCTGACCCGCCGCTGAACCCGGCGCCAGGCTCGAGAATGGCAACCGGCAAGGAGGCCCCGCCCGCATGCTGTTTCACGTGCGCCATGCCCTGCGGTATGCCTACGAGCGGCCGGTGTTCCTCGAACCCACCACCCTGAGGCTCACCCCCCGCAGCGATCCCGCCCAGCGGCTGCTGCATCACGATCTGCGGATCACCCCGGAGCCCACCGGCAGCGCCCACGTGCTCGAGCCGGACGGCGGCGAGGCGGTGGTGCTGTGGTTCAGGGCCCTGCAGGAGGAGCTCAGCATCGAGGTGGACATGGTGGTGCGCACCCTGCGGGAGAACCCCTTCGACTGGATCGTCACCCATCCGCCGGCCCTGCAGCTGCCGGCCGCCTATCCGCCCGAGGAAGCCCTCTCCCTGGCCCCTTATCTGGAGGGACCCGGCAGCCCCGTCGACGCGTCGGTGCGGCAGTGGGCGGCGGAGCAGGCCGCAGCGGCGGATGGCCGCGCCACCGACTTCCTGATCCATCTGGCCGACACGATCCACCACGGGTTCCACCACGTGGGCCGACCCGACGGCGAGCCGATGAGCGCCGCCGAAACCCTGCGCAGCCGCACCGGCGCCTGCCGCGACACCGCCATGCTCTACGTGGAGGCCTGCCGCAGCCTGGGGCTGGCCGCCCGCTTCGTGAGCGGCTACTCCATGCACCATCCGGAGGAGGTGAGCGAGCACGAGCTGCACGCCTGGGCCGAGGTGTATCTGCCCGGCGGCGGCTGGCGGGGCTACGACCCCAGCCTCGGCCTGGCGGTGGCCGACGGGCACGTGGTGCTGGCGGCCGCTCCCGATCATCGCCAGGCGGCGGCCGTGAGCGGCCGGTACCGCGGCACCGGCGTGGGCTCGTCGATGCGGTACACGGTGGAGGTGCGCACCGCCACCAGCCTCGAGGCCCTTCAGGCGCTCGAATGCGAGCGACCCCTGCGCATGCCGGCGCCGGAGCAGTGGCTCAGCGGCACGGCCACGCAAGGCAGCGGCTGATGCGTGGCAGGGCGGAGTCCTGCCGGACGTCTCCCCGATGACCGTTCCCGCCCTGCCTGCCGTGGTCACCCTGGCCGCCCTGATCACCTACCAGGGCACGGCGATGGCGGTGGGCCAGGCGCGCGTGAAGCACCGGGTGCTGCCGCCGGCCTGCAGCGGCCCGGAGGGGTTCGAGCGGGCTCTGCGGGTGCAGCAGAACACGCTCGAGCAGCTGGTGTTCTTCCTGCCCACGTTCTGGCTGGCCGCCCTGCTCGGCAGTGAATCCTGGGCCTGCCTGCTTGGCTTCATCTGGGTGGGCGGGCGCATTGCTTACGGCGTGGGCTACCGGCAGGCGGCCGGCAGGCGTGCGCCGGGATTCGGCATCAGCTTCCTGTGCAGCGCGGCGCTGCTGGTGATGGCGATCGTGGGGGTGTTCCGCTGAGCCCAGGCCGCTCCAACCGCTTCGACAATCACTTCCCCGGCCGACCCACGCGCCACAGAGCGAGGCCCCGCCGAACCCGAGCGTCATGGCTGCTGGCTGGTTGCCTCAGTCGAGCCGCTCACCGGAGCGCACGGCGGTGGGGGGCGCTTGCGGATCGCTGCCGGGGCGCCAGATGCGGGCGCGCAGCGCGCCCTGATCGCGAGGCTCGAACTCGGCCCGCCAGCCCGAGGCCCACTCGATCACCACCGTGCCTTGCCTGAGCCGCCACACGCCGCCGGCCGAGCGATCCACGGTGTTGAAGGCCAGGCCGTTGGAGAGCAGGCTCAGGGTCGTGGGGGGCAGCTCGTCCTGCACGGCTCGGAAGCGATACACGCCCACCACCGCCGCGATCGCACCGCTCACCCGCACGGCTCTGCCGTGGTTGGTGGGCGGCTGGAGACGGTCGTCGCCCGGTGCCCACGACCACTGCAGCAGACCTCCGGGCCCGGTGAGGATCGCATCGGTCCAGCCGTCGGCGTAGTCGATGCGAACGCCGTTGCCCCACGGCTGCCAGCGGCCGCGTTCGAGCAGCTCGGCGGGTCGCAGGTTCTGGCTGCCGCCGAACGGCGTGCCGGCCACGCCGCTGGTGCTCAGCGCCCGCCCATCGGCGCTGAGGCGCACATTGAAGAGGTTGTTGGTGTTGTCGACCAGCGCCCACACACCCAGGAAGACTTGCCGCTGCTGGCGGTGTTCGCCCGCCAGGCTGGAAGGCGGTTCCGCCGCCGCCACCGCCGCCGCTCCAGCAGCCCCGCCCCCAGCGGCCAGGGTGGTGAGCAGCACCCCCGCGGCGAGGGGCAGCGGTCGGAGGCGGGGCCGTGTCGCGCGGTCGACCATCCCCATCTGCCGGCCTGGCGGACACCGCTCAATCCTGCTCAGGTCACGGGGCCCTGCGGTGGCGGCTGTCGACAGTCGCAACAGAAGTGCCGGCAGGCGATCGAGCCGGCCCGGGGCCCGGCGGCGCTGGCGAGCGCGATCAGGGCAGCGTGAATCCCGACTGCAGGTGCTTGAGATCGAGCATCACCCAGGTGACCCAGATCAGCAGTGCCACCACACCGGACACGGCGGCGAAGCGGGCCGCGGATCGGGCCAGCAGCTCGAGCAGGCTGATCTCTTGCACGGACTGAACCCAGTTCACTTTTCACCCTATCGGGCGTGTCGGCGCCTGCAAGGATCCAGGCGTGCTGATGTCCGGGCGCTGGCTGGATCGTGGTTCGATGCCTGCCGGCGCCACACCTCTCTTCTGCAGCGCCGAGCCCGCCAGCTCGCTCAGCCTCCCACCGGCGTGCGCGCGGCATCGATGAGCACGGCCGCCGCCCGGGTCGCTGCCGCGCCGGGGGCGGGGTCGCGGCGGAGAAACGCCACCGTGGCGGCCCCCTCGATCAGCAGTTCCAGCTGCCGTGCCAGGCCCACGGGATCCGCACAGCCCAGATCGGTGCAGAGCTGCTCGAGCAGTTCGCGGCAGTGGTCCTTGAACGCTGTGGCTGCCTGTCGCGGCGCTTCCTCACTCTGGGGGTACTCCCCGGCCGCCTTGGCGAACAGGCACCCCTGGAAGCCGGGGGAGCGGAGCCAGTCTTCCAGCCAGGCGAACACGGCGAGCAGACGGGCCCTGGCCTGCTCGGGCGCGTCGGCGGGTACGGCTTCCACGCGCGCCACGATCTCGGCCACGATCGCCGCGCCGCGGCGTTCGAGCACGGCTGCGATCAGCTCCTCCTTGGAGCGGAAGTGCTTGTAGAGGGTCATCTTGGCGACGCCGGCCTGCTGCAGCAGCGTGTCGATGCCCACGGCGCGGTAGCCCTCCCGGCTGAAGAGCTCGAGGGCGGTGTCGAGCAGCGCCTCGCGCCTGGCGGAGGCGGCGCCGGCGGCAGGGGAAGGCGGGGCCATGGGCGGATCGCGGCACGATCACGCTAGCCACTAGACAGATCGGTCTGTTACTGTTTCTGGGCAGACGGGTCTGTCTGTATTCGACTCCTCCAACCAGCCCCTCAGCCCCATCCCGCTCCACCGCCTCTTCGTCACCCCTTTCGCCACCGTTTCGCCATGCTCAAGCTCCACGGCCACGAGCTCTCCGGCAACAGCTACAAGCCCCGCCTGCTCCTCCATCTGCTCGATGTGCCCTACACCTGGGTGCGCGTCGATCTGATGCAGGGAGAGCACCGCTCACCCGCCTACCGGGCCCTCAATCCGTTCGGCCAGGTGCCGCTGCTGGAGGACGACACCGACGGCACGACCGTGCGGCTCGCCGATGCCCAGGCGATCCTCGTGTACCTGGCCCGCCGCCATGGCGGGGAGGCCTGGTTGCCGCTGGAGCCTCTCCCCCTGGCCCAGGTGATCCGCTGGCTCTCCATCACGGCGGGTGAAGTGCGCCAGGGCCCGGAGCAGGCGCGCCTGCACCAGCTGTTCGGCGTGAGCTCGATCAATCTCGAGCGGGCTCAGGAGAGGGCCGCCTTCATCCTCGGCCAGCTCGATCAGCACCTGGCCAGCCGCACCTGGCTGGAGTTCGAGCGGCCCACGATCGCCGATGTGGCGGTGTTCCCCTATGTCGCCCTCGCCCCCGATGGCGGCATCGATCTGAGCTCCTATCCCCAGGTGCTGGCCTGGATCGAGCGGCTGCGGCAGCTGCCCGGCTATGTGCCGATGGAGGGAGACTCCACACCATGACAACGCCTGGATGGAGTCGATCGGACTCCCCCTTCCATGCCGGCGAACGGGCCATCCAGGCACGCCTGGGAGTGGAGGAACAGCTCGACCGACAGGGCCGGCGCGTGATCCGCACCGTTCTGACCGAGCAACATCGCGCCTTCTTCGGGATGCTCCCCTACCTGCTGGTGGGGTCCGTCGATGCCGAGGGACAGCCCTGGGCCTCCATGCTGGTGGGGCCTCCGGGATTCCTCTCCTCGCCGGACGAGCGGACCCTGCGGGTGGCCGCCCGGCCTCTGCCCGGCGATCCCCTCGCCGCCAACCTCGCCGCATCAGCGCCGATCGGTGTGCTGGGGATCGAGCTGGCCACCCGCCGCCGCAACCGCATGAATGGCGTGGTCGGCTCCCCTGGCGCCGATGGCTTCACGATCCATGTCGAGCAGACCTTCGGCAACTGTCCCCAGTACATCCAGGCGCGCCAGGTCACGCTGCAGCCCTTCGAGCCCTCGGAGCCCAGGGCGATCGTGGCGGTGGATCGCTTCGGGGAGGAGGAGGCGGCTCTGATCGCCGCCGCCGACACCTTCTTTATCGCCACGGCGGTGGAGGCTGCCGCGGCGGGAAGCGCGGCCGGTGTGGATGTGTCCCATCNGGGGGGGCAGGCCGGGGTTCGTGCGACTCCACGATGCCCGCACCCTCACGATTCCCGATTACTCCGGCAACCACCACTTCAACACCTTCGGCAATCTCGAACTCAACCCCCGCGCCGGACTGCTGTTCGTCGATTTCCGGCANGGGGACCTCCTTTATCTCACCGGNNCANNNCAGCCCAGGTGATCTGGGAAGGAGAGGAGATCCGCCACTACGCCGGCGCCGAGCGGTTGCTGCGTTTCCGGCTCCGGCGGGGGCACCGCGTGCCGGGAAGCCTTCCGCTGACCTGGAGTGAGCCCGAGTCCTCGCCCTACCTGGAGCCGCTGGACTCGAGGTAAGGCGCTGCTGCCGTGCTGGGGCGTGGGCTCGTGATCTGCCGCCAACCTCCATCAGCCCCCACCAGCTGCGCAGCCACGATCCCGTGGCGCTCCGGGCCGTCGGGCTTGGTGGTCTCCCCCAGGGTGATGCCCCCCGAGGCCGTCACCAGCTTTCCGCCGGGGTTTCCCCGGAGGCGCCCGCAGGGATCTCCGGCCTAGCGCTAGCCGCTCGATCGCGGCGTCGTGCAGAGCGTCCCGGCGATGGTTCTCAGTCGCTGATTCCGGCGCAGATCGATGCAGAGGGGTGAAAGGATGCGCGCCATTGCCCCAGCCGGCCTGCCATGGACCTTCCAGCCCTGTTGCTCGCGGCCGGTGGCCACCAGCTCGAAGCCGCCGAGACGCTGGTGCAGGCAGGCCGGTTCGCGGTGATCCTGTTCGCGGCCCGGGCCCTGGCCGAGCTGATGGTGCGGTGGCGCCTGCCGGCCATCCTCGGGGAACTGGTGGCGGGTGTGCTGATCGGCGTCTCGGGCCTCCATCTGATCCTGGCCCCGGAGCTGGCCGGCGAACTCAACGCCTTCGCCGAGCGCACGATCGCCGCGCTGGNCCACGTGGGGCCCGAGCAGGTGCGGGAGATCTATGACCACAGCTTCACCAATCTGCAGGCCGTTGGAAAGATCGGTCTCTTCTCCCTGCTCTTCCTCACCGGTCTGGAGAGCGAACTGGACGACCTGATGGCGGTGGGGGTGCAGGCGATCACGGTGGCGCTCACAGGTGTGGTGCTTCCCTTCGCCCTGGGGACCTTCGGCCTGCATGCTCTCTTCGGGGTGCCGCTGCTGCCGGCGATCTTCGCCGGTGCGGCGATGACGGCCACCAGCATCGGCATCACGGCCAGCGTGCTGGGGGAGCTGAAGTTCCTGCGCAGCCGTGATGGGCAGACGGTGATCGGTGCCGCCGTGCTCGATGACATCCTCGGCATCGTGATCCTGGCCGTGGTGGTGGCACTGGCGGGCGGCGAAGGGTTCGCCGTCGGCCCGATCCTGAAGCTGATCGCGGCGGCCGCGGTGTTCGTGATCGTGGCGCTGTTCCTGAGNCGCACCGCCGCCCCCTCCTTCGACTGGCTGCTCGATCGCCTCCAGGCTCCCGGAGAGGTGGTGGTGGCGGCCTTCCTGGTGCTCTCGGTGGCCTGCTTCGCCGCCCAGGCCTTCGGCCTGGAGGCGGCCCTCGGGGCCTTCGCCGGTGGCCTGATCCTGAGCTCGTCCCGGCACCGGCATGCGATCGAAGCGGCGGTGAAGCCCCTGGTGGCGCTGTTCGCCACCGTGTTCTTCGTGCTGATCGGCAGCGGCATGGACCTCTCCGTGCTCAATCCCTTCGAGGCCGCCAACCACGAGGGGCTGGCGATGGCCGGCTTTCTGCTGGTGGCCGCCGTGGTCAGCAAGGTGGCGGCCGGATGGAGTTACCTCAGCCCGGAACCCACCAACCGGCTGGCGGTGGGGCTGGGGATGATGCCCCGCGGCGAGGTGGGATTGATCTTTCTCGGCCTGGGCACTCAGACCGGGGTGCTGGGGTCGTCGCTGGAGGCGGCCATCCTGCTGATGGTGATCGGCACCACCTTTCTGGCTCCGGTGCTGTTGCGCCTGGTGCTGGCTGATCCCGCCGCCGCCGCGGAGGTGGCCCCGGGAACCCCGGCTCCCTGAGGGCGCGGTGGGTTGGGGCCCGGAAATCCACCGGGGCCCTGATCACTGGCGGCCGGCTCGGTTGCTGAGAGATCGGGGCGCGGCTGGGTCGGGGTGCCACTCATGGAACGCCGCCTTCGCTGTCTTCAGGATGGGCGAGCGCTGCAAGCCCCCGCCGGTGGAGCTCGCGGGCATACTCGGTCCAGGTGNCCTGGCCCCAGTAGCGGAAGCAGCTGGTCTCCAGCAGCAGCAGGTGGAGCAGGGCCTGCTGGTAGGCCGGGGTCTGAGTGATGGCGGGATCCTGCGCCACCAGGGAGTCGAACCGCTGATGGAAGCGCGCGCTGAGGTTCTGCATCGGCTCCAGCACGTTGGCGTAGCCCTCCACCCAGCTGAGGTCGTTGGTCCAGGAGGCGCCGGCCATCGAGAAGGAGGGATCGCCGGCCTGGAGTTCGGCGATGGCGGCGTCCACCGCCGCCGGGGTGGGTGCGCTGCCGGTGCGCTGCCAGAGCCTGTGCTGCCCCACCGCCTGGATCGAGGGGAAGGAGTCGGCGTGGATGCCGGCGGCGTCGAGCAGCTCCAGGTATTCCGTGCCGTTGATCGCCACCGTGGCCGCATCGCCGGCTGCTTCGCTGGCGATGCGGTGATGGGCCTGAACGAACGCCGGCGGGAACTCGTTCATCATCACGCCGCCGTTTTCGCCGTCGGCGATCTGGCAGACGATGGAGGGAATGGTGATGCCGCCCAGCGCTTGCCGGCCCAGCCCCAGGGCCTGGTAGCAGGGCTGCATCTGCCCCACCAGCTTGGTGTCGGAGCCCTGGGTCTTGATCAGCGCCGTGATGGCCACCTCCTCGCCGCTGGAGCTGCGCGCCACCAGCCGGTTGGGGATGAAGCTCTGCTCCTGGCTCAGCGCCGAGCCATCCAGGTTCTCCACGCTGTGCTCCTGCACCAGCAGCCAGCGGTAGCCGCACTCCCGCAGCGCCTGCACCAGGGCGAAGAGCGTGTCTGGATGGTTGGGCAGGGCCATCTCCGGCAGGGAGAAGCCTTTCACCCGCTGCAGGGCCTCGCTGCCGAACAGGGCGGCGACGTGGTGCTGCCAGGCCAGGATCTGCAGCTTCAGATCGGGGATCGGCGTGGAGGGCGCCACGGCGTGGCTCCAGAACGTGCCCAGCCACTCCACATGGGGCTGCATGGTGGGATCCGTGGCCAGGAACCGCAGCGCTTCGAGGATGTCGGCGCGGCCCATCTGCTCGATGCCCCAGAGCAGGTTGCCGGAGTAATCGAGCATGATCCGCGGGTTGCAGCCCTCGGCGATCAGCTGGGGGATGAGTTCGGCCAGGCGCCGGTAGCAGCGGGCGAACGGCTCGGCGTTGTGGTTGTCGCCCTCGCCCGGGTGCTCGAACATCCACTGCAGGTGGGAGATCAGCTCTCCGTTGGCACCGGCCGGAATCGTGGGCTGGTGCATGTGCAGCGCGCAGGCGAAGGCCGATTCGATCGCCTCGAGCTTCAGGTTGGTGCGCTCCAGTGCCACCGGCCCCGGCTGCTGCACCAGGGCGAGAAGTTCGGCTTCACGGCCGGCGATCGGCGGCAGGGGTTGGCGGGGGAAGGACATGGTTGGCAGCTCCGTCAGGAGTCTGTTGCCCTTGGCGAGCCATCCTCAGCATCTGTCGGAAGACCGTGAGCATCGCTGGGATGGCTGTTCAACGCAGGGAAGCAGGCCAGGGCTGAGGGTCTTCCGGGGTGGCTGGAGGCCCGGACAGCACCCGTAGCATGGCTTTCTCGACACGGGCTCCGCCATGGCCAGCAACCCCGTCACCTGGTTCGAGATCGCCGTCTCCGACATCGAGCGGGCCAAGCGGTTCTATGAGACCGTGTTTGCGCTCAGCCTCACCAAGCTCCCCACCCCCGGGGGCGATGACTACTGGACCTTTCCCATGAGCGAGACCCTCATGGGAGCCGGTGGCGCACTCACCACCATGGAGGGCATGCAACCTGGCGGTGGCGGCACCTTGATCTACTTCAGCTGCGAAGACTGCAGCGTGGAACAGGCCCGGGTGGAGCCTGCCGGTGGCAAGGTGCTGCAGTCGAAGATGAAGATCGCCGATTACGGCTTCATCGCCATCTGCCTGGTCACGGAAGGGAACAGAATCGGCCTGCATTCAGAACGCTGATCGCCGTGTGAGGGCTCTGCGGCACACGCTCCTGCCCGCTGTCCCGGCTTCGTGAGGCCTCCAGTGGGCAGCCCATTCCGCAGACCCGGACCCCTCACCGCCGCGCTGTCCGCCGTGACCCTCTGGGCCACACAGTGGTGATCCTGGCCACTGTTGCCGCGAGCAGAAACACCTACGCTGCCGGGATCAGGCCACCAGACAGGCTGCCGCGGATGATGGAGGTCAAGTTCTATGGGGTGCGCGGCTCGATTTCCGTTTCAGGGCCCCGCTACAACGAGTTCGGAGGCAATACGACCTGCTTTCAGATCATGGCCAGCGAAACGAAGCGAATCGGCATCATCGATGCAGGCACCGGCATCCGCCAGCTGGGTGCAGACTTCCTTGCGATGGGCACCGACCAGTCAGAGATCTTCGTGGCGTTCACCCATTTCCACTGGGACCATATCCAGGGCTTTCCCTTTTTCGCGCCGGCCTATGACCCGGACATGACCCTTGTGCTTCTGGCCAAAGGTGGTGACCCGAAGATCGACACTCTGAAGGATATCTTTGCCGCTCAGATGCAGGAGATCTACTTTCCCGTTGCCATGGAAGACATGGGGGCCCGTTTCAAGTTCATGCTGCTGGAGAACAACACCCAGACCTTTCGGCCCCCGGATGGTGTCCCGGTTCGGGTGACGGCGCTGAGACACAAGCACCCCGGCGGAGCCTACAGTTACCGCTATGAACGCGCCGGCCGATCCGTGGTGTTTGCCACCGATATCGAGCATGGCGATTGCATCGATATGAATCTGGTCAGGCTTGCCCAGGGGGCGGACATCCTCATCCATGATGGCCAGTACTCCAATCAGGAGCTGGTGAAGAAAAAGGGGTGGGGACACAGCAGCTACGAACAGGCCGCCGAGGTGGCCATCCAGGCCAATGTCAAGCAGCTTGTCGTGACCCATCACGACCCCGATCACGATGACGAGCATCTCCGCAGCGCCGAGAGGATCTGTCAGGACATCTTTCCCGACACGCTCTTCGCCCGTGAAGGATGGTGGTGAGCACCTGAATCCAGAGAATCCCTGAGCGGACACCGCCCTGACGGCACCAGACTCCTAGAGTTGCCCCAGTCGATGGCTCGCCGTTGCAGACACCCGCTCTCGTTGTGACCATGGGGCTGATCGCCCTGCCCGCCCTGATCCCCGGTGCGGCACTGGCGCAGAAGCGGATTCCCAAGCTGCCGGGCTATGACGAGTGTCCGCTCGGCTATGTGAACGACCTCAAGCAGCACTGCAATTCACCCATCTACTACGAGGTGAAGCCCACCAACGGCAAGCCCTGTGACTCGGGCTGGATGAACATCGGGGCGGGGTACTGCAAGAAGAAAACCCTGAGAATCTTCTGAGCCGGCTGCGGCTCAGGCCACATCCAGCACCTCCTTCATGGCCCCAGCCAGGCTTTCGAGCATGCCCCGGCTGGCACCTGTGAAGCACGATCCGTGCATCAGTGCCAGGGTGACGGGCTCGAGATCGGCGAAGGTCTGCAGCAGCCGACTGGTCTGCCGCGTGCAGGGCATGTACGACGCCAGCGGGCCCTGCTGCATCTGGCGCATCGCGGCGAGCGCTGGCCCGATCAGATCACCGGAGGTGAGGGGCGCGACATCGCCGAAGTGGTGGAACAGATCGGAGCAGAACAAGGTTCTGCGGGTTTCCTCGAACAGCAGGCCCGCATCCCAGCCATGCGGCAGATGCGGAGAGGGGAGGAACCGGAACCGGAACCGTCCCGTGCTCAGCACGTCATCGGCGGTCATCCCTCTGGCGGGCCTGATCGCGAAGTCGTCGATGCTCACCACCTTGCCCACGAACGTGCAGACGGGTTCGGCCTGTGGTGCCAGCGCCAGCCAGTGATTGAGGCCGCCGATCTCATCCGATTCGAAGTGACTCCAGGCCACATAGCGCAGCGTTGTGGGATCGATCAGTGTCGCCACAGCGTCGCTCAGATCGCTGAACATCCCCTTCAGGCCGGCATGAAACAGCAGCGGCTGCTCGTCTCGAACCAGAAAGTGATTGAACTGCAGATCGAGATCGGCTACGTAGATCGACAGGCGGAACAGATCCGGTGCGATCTCGGTGACGCTGGCCATGGCTCGGGGCAGGGATCAGTGGCTCGCGCTGACTGCACGAGCGTTTCCCAGGGTTGGCCGGATTGGCGCTGATGGTGCCGATCGCCACGGATCTCTTCACAGCTCGGCCACGGGTCTGCCACGGCTCGGCGAGTGGCCGGCGTGCTCAGCGTCGCCAGCGCTCGTAGGGCGCGGCGAGGCCCAGCGCCACGATCAGGTAGAGCAGAACGGTGCCGATCACCGCTGCCTGGTGCTGCGGAAAGGCGCCTGAGGCGAGCAGGAGCGCGATGGCGGGATGCCGCGAGACCGTGGCCGAGGCGAGTGCTCCACGGTTGCCCGGATCGCCGCCGAGCCAGTGCCCCGCCAGCAGCCCGAAGACGACGACCGCCACGATGACGAGCAGCGTGCCGCCGCCGAGCAGGGCCAGGATCCCGCGGCCCTGAACGATGAGGAGCACCACCACGCCGAGCAGCAGCACCGGCCCACCCACCCTGTCGGCAATCCCAGCCAGCCGCGGCGCCGCACGCGGCCAGAGCTGGGCGAGCCCGATGCCGAGAGCCAGGGGAGCCGCCACGTGATCAGCAGCACCCGCTCCACAGCCAGGGGTTCCAGGAAGGTCTGCACGCCGAACAAGCGGTCGACGATGCCGATCAGGAGCGGGATGAGCAGCAGTGCGACGCCGGAGGAGAGCACCTGCAGGCCGATCACGTAGTCGGTCTGGCCGCCCACGGCGGTTCCCTTCTTCGCCCAGGGAGGCAGCACGGGCGAGATCGCGATGCCCAGCAGTGCCGCGCCCACGCCCTCCCGGAGCGGCAGGAGCCACACCAGCATCAGCACGAAGGCGGGCACCGCCAAATACATCGCCGCCATGGCGCGCAGGCCGAGGGCCGGCTTCCGCAACAGCAGCATCGGTTGCTCGAAGCGCGCCCGCAGGCCGATGGCCATCACGAGCAGCACCACACTCAGGAGCAGCACCAACTTGAGGATGGTGGCGGGATTCATCGGCGCGCTGCTGCGTCAGCTGAAGCGTTGCTTGAGCAGCATGACGCCATCGCCCCAGAGCTGCAGCAGCTGGGTGATCACGCAGGCGCCCAGCCAGTGGCTGATGCTCAGCGGAGCGGCACGTTTCATGGCTGTTCAACATAGGCCAGGCTGCGGAAGTCGACAGAGCGGAGAGGATCGGGTGCGATCGGGGAGACTGAAGCGATCGGCGGATGATCCCGGTGCGCTGCGCGATGGTTTCGGCGGCCTGCTGCTGCCCTGCTGGCTGGATGAGACACCCTCTGGCGCTGGACCTCCCAGCCCTTCCGCCTGAGCTGCAGCCTTGATTCCGACTCGCCCACGATCTTCCGTATCGAGCCCCGGAGCGGGCAGGTGCAGGAGCTGGATCCGAAAACGGACCAGGTGAGGAGCACGATCACCACCAGTGAACCGCCGCCCGAACTCGGTGGCGGCATCATCGACGACAGCCGGGTGACGATCACGCCGCGGCAGGTCAGCTGGGAGACCAGGATGTGCAGACCCCAGTGGGCGCGGGACAGCCATTCGATCGATCTCACCACGCTCCGCTACACATCGGAATCGGTCGTGCAGATCGCTATGGGCCCGGAGATGAGCAAGGAGACACGCACGGGACGCTGCCGCAGGATCTAGCGGCGGAACTCCGGCCGGTCTTCCTCACAGATCACCAGCAGCAGGGTGTCGCTGAGAGCGGTTTCGGTGTGGGTGTCACCGGGCTCCACGAAGTCATAGCCGCCGGCATCGAAGGTGTGCGGGTCTTCGCCATGCCCTGCTTCATCCGGTAGAGGCCCGATTCCACGTTGTGGTCGCCCTCCCAGAGGCGGCGCTGGCCGAGGTTCATCTTGAACTTGTTCTCATCCATCCCTTCCGTGATGGCAATGGCCGGATCGCACGACTGCTGGCTGACGTGATGGCCACTCAGGCAGGAGTCGGCCCTCTCGACGATTCAGCCTGGGACCACCAGCGTGAGCAGTATTTCGCCGCCATTCGTGCCGGAGCTGTGTTGAACAACGCTCCGATCAAACGGCTGTTCAGGCAGGTGCTGCAGGGTGCGTGATGATGGGCTGGGGTCGCCGAGCCTGAAGCTGGGTTTCGATCTCGGCGATGGGCTTGCCCGTTTCGATGGCTGTGGAACTCGCTACCGCACGGATGATGCGAGAGCGAAGCGGCAAGAGATCAGCTTGCTGCCGGAGGCGCTGAAGCCCTGGATCGTGGCATGCCATGAACCATCTCTCCCCGGTTGCCTTTCTGCCACCACCATTCCTCACAACGCGCGCCTGCGGCACCCCAGGCATCATGGGCGCGCAGCCTCAGCCCCGTCATGCGTCGTGTCTCCGCAGTCGGCCTGGTCGGCGTCTGTCTGGCTCTTGGCGGCTGCGGGCAGAGCAGCGCGCCCAGACAGCAAGCTTCTGGCGTGACGGAACCCATCCGGATCGAGCTCGATCTGAGCGATCCATCCAGGAGCTTCGGTGTGCTCACCCGCGGCAAGGAGCGCACCGTGTTCAAGGTGGGGTTCGGCAGACACGGCGTGACCTGCGCGGGCAGCCGCTTCGAGGAGGGCTACACGCCGCTGGGCAGCTTCCGGGTGAATGCGATTCTCAGCGATGGGCGCTTCGTGATGGAGCCGGCGCTGATCGCCCAGTCGGGCAAGTCAGAGGCCGAGCTGAGAACGACCCTGTTCCGGAACATGAACGCGATCGACTTCAGCGGCGATGGCGAGACCGGTGAGTACGGCATCGGCTACGTGAGCCTGGCTCCGGTGAACAGCGTCAAGCAGCCCTTCGCGTTCAACACCTACGACGGCCGCTTCCGCTGGTACAGCTTCGCGATCCACGGCAGCAACAACGACCAGCGCATCGGCCAGCAGGTGACCGGCGGCTGCGTGAACGTGGCTGAGCCCGCGCTCCGCACCCTGCTCGCCGCCGTGCAGCTGGGCGATGAGGTGGTGATCAGCGCCAAGGGTCCCTGCACCCCGTGAATGCACGGGCGGTCAGAAGGAGTCTTCCGTCTGGCCGGCGAAGCGGCCGACGTAGCTCTCGCTGCCCTGCAGCTTCTGGAACACGAACTGGCAGATCGCGGTGCCGGGATACACGGCCAGGGGAGCGGGGCCGAAGTTGCTCATCTCCAGCACCTGCTGGCTGTCGATCCCCGGCCCCATGAAGGGGGCGCTGATGTGCACCATCAGGCCCAGCCGCGCGAAGCGGCTGCGACCCTCCAGCCAGCCGCACAGCCCGGGGNCCAGGCGCAGCCGCTCCCGGGTGATGCCGAGCACCGTTTCGCCCGGCATGATCAGGATGTGCTCGCCCTGGGGCACCTCGATCTTGTCGGTGAGCTGGCGGTAGTCGGTGTGCTCGCGCACGTCGATCACCTCGTGCACCTTGCGGAACACGCGAAAGGTGTGGGCCAGGGTGAGATCGAGCGAGGCGGGGCCCACCCGCTCGGGAACGAAGGGCGTGACCGTGATGGCGCCTTCTTCGATCGCCTGCAGGATCGCCTCTCTCCCGAGAACGGCCATGTCTCTTCCTGGGGGTGGGCGGTTGTGGATTGTCTCAGGGCGTCCGCCGGGGATCGCAGGCCGCGGGGGCACTGTTCCCGCGGGGTGCGCGGAGCCGGTGTCTGCTGGTCCAGCCGGTTCAGCTGTGGATCGCGACGGCCCGCTTAGGGTTGATTCATAGAAAACGGGGACCCTTTTGACCGATGGCCAGCTTCCGTCTCAAAACTTGACCCTGGAGCCCGGGGCTCCCTGCAGCGGGGACGATCCCTCCGCCCCGGGCCGACTGGACATCGAGCGGGGTGATGTCGTGCTCAGGCCGTTCCTGGCCAGCTGCGACCGCACCGCCCTGCGGCAGCTGGCCAACACCCTGATCCCCTATGGCCTGCTCTGGTGGGTGGCGATCTGGTGCCAGGGGCAGGCTCCGCAGCTGCTGCCGCTGGTGATCGCCGTGCAGGTGCTGTTCCTGGGCCGCTGCTTCTCGCTCATGCACGACACCGGCCACGGATCGCTGTTCCGCCGGCCTGCCGCCAACCGGATCGCCGGCTTTCTGTTCGGCATCGTCTGCGGCCTGCCGCAGCTGCCCTGGTCGCGGGGTCATGCCTTTCACCACCGCCACAACGGCGACTGGGAGCTCTACCAGGGACCGGCCTCCGTGATCAGCACCGAGTCCTACCGGAGCCTCTCCTCCCCACGGCAACGGCTCTATCGCTGGCTGAGGCATCCGTTGATGCTCGCTCCCGCCGGCTTCTTCTATCTGGTGATCAAACCGCGCCTCACCCTGCTGCAGGCCCTCGCCGGCCTGGTGGGTCACGCGGTGAGCAGCCTGCAGCGATCACCCTCGATGGCGATGGGGGAGGTGATCGCCACCTACCGCAGCCGGCACTGGCACAGCCTCGAGGAGGGCCTCGACCTCATCCTCAACAACCTGGCGGTGATCGGCCTCTGGCTGCTGATGGGTTTCGCCATCGGCCCGGGGCGTTTCTGGATGGTGTACGCGCCGGTGATGGCCGGCAGTGCCGCGATCTTCCTGTGCCTCTTTTTCGTGCAGCACAACTTCCCGGATGCCTATGCCCATCGCACCCGGGGCTGGGATCCGCTGAGCGGCAATCTGGAGGGCACCAGCGACCTGCATCTGCCGGCGCTGCTGAACTGGTTTTCCGCCGACATCGGCTGCCACGCCATTCACCACCTCTGCTCGGCGATTCCCAACTACCGCCTGCGCGACTGCCAGCGCCGCAACGCCCACCTGCTTCAGGGGGTGACCCGCCTCGGCCTGGCGGATCTGAGCCGCTGTTTCGCCTACATCCTCTGGGATCCGGAGCTCTCCCGGCTCACCACAGCCGCCGAGCTGTGATCAGCATCTCTTTCCCCGGAACAGCGCGGGATCAGCTCCAGTCCGCTTAGGCTGTGTCCCTGCGGGGTGCGGCGCGTCTGCATCACAGCCATGCCTAGGATCGTTCTGTGGCGCTGGTTGTACAGATTGCCGTCGTTCTGCTGTGCCTCCGATCATGACTTCTTCCAGCGAACCTGCCCTGACCATCGCTGAACTGGAGGCCAAATACCCCACCTATTGCAAGGTGCTGCGCTACCTGCTGGTGGAAGGAAAGAATCAGCAGGCCATCGAGCGTACGGTCTGCTGGGATCGGCTGGCCACGCTGCACAACAGCCTGCCGAAGCGCTACAAATCGCCCGACTATCTGTTCTGCCTGTTCCGCCGCGAGATCGAGCGCGAGAAAATGCTCACCAACGGCTGAGGCTGCAGCACCGGTGAGCGGCTCCGCGTGCGCCGCCAGCGAACAGCGGAATCTCTTCCGATCCCGCGGGCGCCACTCGACTATGCATGGAGGTGACCCCAGGGATCCTCCCGTGTCCAAAGCCCAGCTCACCGCCTTCATGGTCAAGGTCGCCGCCGATCCCGCCCTCAAGGCCCGCGTGGATGCCGCCGCCGATGCGGCCGCCGTGGTGGCGATCGCCCACGAGGAAGGCCACAGCTTCTCGCCGGCCTCCTGGAGCCGTCACCTGCGCGGCTGAGGCGGGTGCCTCAACGGGGGCGGCCCAGAGCGGAGATGATGGGCGCCGTTGTCTGAAGCGATCGCCATGAAGCTGCCGGAGGGATGGAGGGTGTGGCTGGCGGTGCTGGCCCTCAACGTGATGGCGGGCGCGATGTGGTACGTGAACCGGGGCATGGAGCGCCCCGAAGCCGGCGGCAACCTCTGGGCCGNCCTGCGCTCGGTGGGCTTCGGGCGGGGCGGGATAGGCGCCGCGCTCAGGCGAGCAGCTGCCGCTGGAAACGGCCGATCTCCAGCTCCAGCACGCCTTCATGGATGGCCAGGGCATCGGCGATGGCGCGCAGCTGCTGGTCTTCCTCCGGTTCGATCTCCCCATCCGCGCAGGACACGCGGAAGGCGGCCTCGAGGATCAGTTCGCGGCTGTTGTCATCCAGCAGGGGCAGCTCCTTCCTGAGCCGCTCCAGCAGTGCCTCGAACGCTCCGGTGGCGCCCTGCCGGCCCTCCGCGGCGGCCTGCTGCTGGCAGGCGGCGGCCTGCTGCTGCAGCGCTGCGGGATCGGGCCGCTCGTTCATCAGTTCGGCATAGGCCTCGGCCATGGTGGCGAGCTCGGAGGTCTCGATCTCGCCATCGGCCAGGGTGATCGAGATCATGCAATCCAGCATCAGATCCCGCACCCGGGTGGCATAGCGGTCGCCATGGGATACGGCCCAGCGCAGATCGGTGATATCCCGCTGACGGCGGGTGTGCTGCGAGGCCCGCGGGTCGCGCTTGCAGCCCGTGCGCCCACCGGAGATGCTGTCGTACATGTGGAAGGTGAAGCGCTCCACCAGCTGCCGGCAGAAGTTCACGCCCCGCANCGGAGTTGCCGTANGGATCGAGGCGGGGCNGAGAAGGTGGCGAANCCCATCAGGTTGGGGATCACCACCATCACGGCGCCGGCCACGCCTGATTTGGCCGGCAGGCCCACCTCGAGGGTGAACACGCCGGCATTGTCATACATCCCGGCCGACTGCATCACCGACAGCGTCTTCTTCACCACGTCGGTGGGGAGCACCTGCTCGCCCGTGATCGGGCAGACGCCGCCATTGGCCAGGGTCGCCGCCGCGATCGACAGCATCCGCGCGGTCATCTCGATGCTGCAGCACGACAGATAGACATCCATCATCTTGTGGAGATCCACGCCACGGGGTAAACCGCAGCGGCCGCGCAGCAGATAGGCGATCGCAAAGTTGTTGTCGGCGGTATCCCGCTCCGAACGCATCGTCTCCTCGCTGAAGCGCACTGGGGCGATATGGCCGCAGAGCCTGGCCCAGAGGTCCATGATCACCTGGGTGATCTCGCGGGAGCTCAGATCCGGTGTGCCCGATGCAACCAGGCCAGCCATCATGATNGCTCCGGCATTCACACAGGGGTTGTAAGGGCGTTCGTCGGGCAGCAGATCCAGCGCATTGAACGGGCGGCCGGAGGGCTCCATCCCCACGAATCGATGCGTGAACTCGAACCCCTCCCTGTCGAGCGCGAAGGCATAGGTGAGCGGCTTGGAAACCGATTGAATCGAGTGGTACACATCCACATCGCCCAGGCCGATGCGCTGGCCATCCACGCTGCACACGGCCACGCCCCACCTCTCGGGATCGGCATCGCGCAGGATCGGGATGTAGTCTGCGTTGTTGCCACTTCGATCCGGTGCCACATGGTGGTACACGGTTTCGATGTCGGCGCAGAATTCCTGCCAGTCGGGAATCACCAGCTGGCGCCTGAAGGCGCGATTCACCATCAGCAGCTCATCGCCCACGATCGCGGCGAACTGCTCGAAGGAGATCGGTTGATCGCCCAGCTCCTGCAGCCTGGCCATGGTGGTGGCCAGACGAAAATCGTCGCCACCGAGGCCGCTGCTCTCGATGCGGGCCCGGATGTCTGCCGCCGTGGTGGTGGTGCCGTGCGGCGCCACCAGGTCGAAGAGCTCGCGCAGACGATCCATGTCTTGCACGCTATCGCTCCTGGGAGATTAGGGAGATGCTCTGAGAGGGTCTGTAGCGCCGCGAACGGCCAAGACGCTGACCCAGCACGGGATCCTTGGCAGATCCTCCACCGCCCAGCTGGCTCCGCAGCTCCGCCCAGGCCCGAACGGCCAGGGGCCGGGGAGATGAGGACTCGATCCAGCTCGACAGGTTCGAGGGCCGGGAGGGGTGGAACACCCAGATCGAGATGGGGTCTGCCTTCTCGGTGGAGAAGCAGACAGACCGCTGCCGAATTCTCTAGCGACGGAACTCCGGCCGGTCTTCCTCGCAGATCGTCAGCAGCAGGGTGTCTGTGAGGGCGGTTTCCCGGTGGGTGTCGCCAGGCTCCACGAAGTAATAGCCACCGCAGCCGATGATGTGGGGCTGCTCACCTTCGGCCTGCACCTCCATCGTTCCACTCACCACGTAGATCTGGCACCAATAGGGATGGTGATGGGAGGGAAGGGCCATGCCCTGCGGCATGTGAAAGAGGCCCGATTTCACGTTGTGATCACCCTCCCAGAGGCGGCAGGCCTTCATCGGCATCCCGACCACGTCGATCGTGCGCCACTGCTGCGCTTCGGTGGGGAGGTAGCGGGTCATCGCCGGCTGGGTTCAGGGGGCTGGGCTGTGCCGATTCTGGTGGCCCTGATGGTGGATCACCAGCCCCATCAGGGGCACGGCACGAGGGCTCACGGAAGCTGGGTCTCCAGCAGATCCTCCACCGCCTCGGCAGGAAGCGGACCGAGGGGCGGGTCATTCGATGCCGAGCCGGTTCCGTATCTCATCCCAGGACAGATCGGCGTCCGGGTTGTCGCGATGGGATGCCCAGCGCTGGTCGAGCTCGGCGCAGAGGGCAGGGTCGATGGGCAGCGCACGATCCCGGGTCTGCTCATCGAGGCTGTCCCACAGGGCGATCGCCAGGGCCAGTCGCTCGCTCTGCGGCAGTTGGAGCAGGTCAGACATGGGCGCCATCGCCACCTCGGTCGGCCCGTCATCCTCAAGGACGTCGCAGTGATTTCAGGGCCTGGGGACCCTGTCGGCGGTGGTGTGGTGTGGGTGCCGAACGGTCCTGCCCTCACCAGGCCTCCAGCTCCAGTGCGGCCACCTTGGCGAAGGCCTGATCCGCCGTCACCAGGGCGCAGCCTTCGCTGAGGGCATGGCTGGCGATCAGCAGATCCATGGCCGCCAGAGGTGTGCCCTTCCGTTCCAGATCGGCCCGCAGCCGCCCGTAGACCCTGGCGCAGCCATCGGTCCAGGGCAGGATCTCCAGGATCTCCATGGCCTCCTCCACCAACGCGCTCAACCGCGACGCTGGGGGCAGCTTCTCCAGCCCGTAGCGGATCTCGGCCACCACGATCGAAGACAGGCAACAGCGTTGCTCCCGGGCCCAGGCATCCAACTGTGGCGACAGGCCTTTCAGCAAGGCGCTCACGGCGTTGGTGTCGAGCATCAGCCGGGCCGGCGCCGAAGCCATCAGGGGAACGCCACCGGTTCGGCAGCACGGGTGTCGCGCAACCCTTCCAGGAACGCCGCCATTTCCGCCTGCAAGGCTGGGTCTTCCAGCAGCGCATCCCTGCGCTCCAGCCAGGCCTGGGCCGAAGGCCGCACCGGTGTGAGCACCACCGCGCCACTCTCGGGATCGCGATGCACCTCCACCTCCGTGCCCTCGAAGCGGAATTCGGCTGGCAGACGCACCGCCTGGCTACGGCCGTTGCGGAACAGCTTGGCGCGCATCGGCCCACTCCGCAGACGGTCGATACCGAGACTAGACCACATCCGCCGCCTCACGCCGCCCGCGGCTCGGTTCCTATGCCGGTTCAGCGATAGCTGAGGAACTCCTGCACGGTCATGCCGATGTCTTTCGCAATCAGGGCTAAGAGGCTGCTGAAAAACCTGGCCAGCCGCGTGAGAATGGCCCATCGGCACTGAGCGGATGCGCGGCCAGCAGGAGCGGACCGGTCCCCTGTTCTCCTACGTCTCCACCGAGGACCCGAATCCCCAAGGCCCATCCCCTGCGCAGGTGCGGCGGTTGGCGGATCATGCCCTCGATCGGCTCAATCCCACCTTCTGGAGGCTCTACCCCGAGGGCGGTCGGCCCTCGATCCCGCCGGAGCAACTGCTGCTGGCCCTGTTGCTGCA
Source organism: Synechococcus sp. GFB01 (assembly GCF_001039265.1). Lineage (GTDB taxonomy): Bacteria > Cyanobacteriota > Cyanobacteriia > PCC-6307 > Cyanobiaceae > NIES-981. The sequence continues at coordinate 30,201 of NZ_LFEK01000123.1, forward strand.
GGCGATCTACGGCATCCGCTCGGAGCGGATGCTGATCGAGCAGCTCGACTACAACCTGCTGTTCCGCTGGTTTGTCGGCCTCAACCCCGACGACCCCGTCTGGCATCCGACGACATTCACCAAGAATCGCGATCGGCTGCTCAATGAGGAGCTCATGGCTCGGTTCCTGGAGCTGTTGATGGCCGCACCGGAGGTCAAGCCACTGCTGAGTTCGGAGCACTTCTCGGTGGATGGCACCCTGCTGCGGGCCTGGGCCTCCCACAGCTCCCTGGAGCGGATCGACGGGAGTGATGAGGATCCGCCACCACCCAGTGGCGGCAATGGGTTTGGGGCAGCTCCTGCCAAGGGCAAGAAGCGCGCCAAAGGGGATTTCCGCGGTCTGCTGCTCTCCAACCAGACCCACCGCTCCAGCAGCGACGGCGAGGCCCGATTGTTCCGCAAGTCGAACAGCACCGGCGCCTACCTCAGCTATCTGGGCCACTGCCTGATGGAGAACCGCCACGGCCTGGTGGTGGCCAGTGAGGTCACCCCAGCGGACGGCTATGGGGAGCGGGCGGCGGCGATCCGGATGGCCCGTTCGCTCGTTNGGGCGCACCGGAAGACGCTTGCCGCCGACAAGGGCTACGACACCAAGGATTTCGTGGCCGACATCCGCTTTGCCGGCATCACGCCGCATGTGGCGCAGAACATCCAGGCGCGCCGCCGCTCCGCCATCGACGGCCGCACCGTCCGCCATCCGGGCTATACCCAATCCATCAACGCCAGGAAGCGGATCGAGCAGGTGTTCGGCTGGATCAAGCAGGCCGCGGGCTTGAGGCAGCTCAAGGCCCGAGGCCGCTCAAAGGTGGGAGCGGTGTTCCGGTTGCATGTGGTGGCCTACAACCTGATCCGATTGGCGAACCTGCTCAGCCCACGGCAGGCGCTGGCATGAGACGGGAGTTGATGGGCGATCAGAGCCGATTCACTNCCCAGAGANGGGGACAGAGGCCAGCAGGTATTGCTCGATGGGCCGAGCGAACGTCCCAGAGGGCACTGGTCCCCTCCGGCTGGAGCGAGAGCATCAGGATGGGACTCGCTTGGGCCGCTATTTCAGCAGCCTCCTAGTGTCCCGTCCCGGAGATTTGCGAACAAAGTCGCTGGAGCTTCTCCAGGATTGAATCCGCGGTTGCGGTCCAGTTGAACGGCGCTTTGGTCTTGTTGTAGGCGGCCACGAACTGCTCGATCTTGGCGATCAGCTCCTTGACGCTGGAGAAGCTGCCGCGCCGGATGGCCGCTGGGTGATGATCCCGAACCAGCGCTCCACCTGGTTCAGCCAGGAGGCGTATGTGGGCGTGTAGTGCACGTGGAAGCGGGGCCTCTGCGCCAGCCACGCCCTGACCTTGGCGTGCTTGTGGGTGCAGTAGTTGTCCACGATTAGATGNACGTCCAAGTGCTCTGGCACTGACGNCTCGATCTGGNGCAGGAAGNCCAGGAACTCCTGGTGCCGGTGGCGGGGCTTGCATTGGGTGATCACCTCGCCGGTGGCGACGTCCAGGGCGGCGAACAGGGTGGTGGTGCCGTGGCGGATGTAGTCGTGAGTGACGCCTTCCACGTAGCCCAGACCCATGGGCAGGAGCGGCTGGGTGCGGTCCAGGGCCTGGATCTGCGTCTTCTCGTCGACGCAGAGCACCATCGCCTTGTCCGGCGGGTTCAGGTACAAGCCAACGATGTCCCGGACCTTCTCAACAAAGAAGGGGTCGGTCGAAAGCTTGAAATGCTTCTGGCGGTGGGGCTGCACCGAGAAGGTCTGCAGCCAGCGGTGGACCGTGGTCTTGGAGATCCCAGTCGCTGCAGCCAAAGTCCGAGCGCTCCACTGGGTGCTGCCATCGGTTGGCTTGGTCTGCAGGGCCCGGTTGATGACCTCGGCCACCTTGTCGTCCTCGTAGGTGCGGGGCCGGCCAGGACGCAGTTCGTCATGAAGGCCCTCGATGCCCAGATCGAGGTAGCGCTGCCGCCATTTGCCCACCGTTGAGCCGCGGACTCCAAATTGCTTGGCAACAGCGGTGTTGGTGTCACCAGCAGCGCAGGCCAGCACGATCTGCGCCCGCTGAACGATCGAATGCGGCAAGGTCCTTGATCCAGCCAGGCTCTGGAGCTGGCTGGTCTCATCAGCCGACAGCTCCAGAGGAGCCATGGGGCGACCAGTCGGCATGAAACGACTCCCCGAGGAGACACTTCATATTCTACCGGCTATTTGCGGGACGGCACACTAGCCACAGGCACGGCCAACGGTTGCGTGCGATTCGAGTACGGGGATAGGCGCTGCCGGGGCGTTGGTGGAATGGTCTTGCCCGCTGTCTGGCGACAGCACGCCGACGGCTGTAGGTGGCACCTCAGTAGCTGCGGCTGTGGGTCATAGAGGACCCTCCTGCTAGTCAGCAAGCAACACCGCAACCCTCGGTAAGTCAACCGGCCGTATCGGTCTCGCCAGAGGCTCCGGCTCTGGTCGGGGCGCTGGATCGAAATTCTCCAGCCGTCCGACCACATGCTGAAGCTGAGCGGATCGCCATTCGCAGGTGTCTATATCGACCAGGCTGATCCAGACCGGGGCGGTGTCCCAGTGGATCCTGTCGATGCTGCCCACCATTGGACCACTTGTGGTCGTGCGCATCACCGCCACGATGTCACCGTGCATGAGGCGTCTTCTCCCAAGAGAGGTCATCGCCCCACCACGCCCATAGATTGGCAAGCCTGAGTCTGGACCAGGAGGGGACGGCAGCATTATCAAGAGTAAGGACTGTTGATAGACAAACCTCAGGGGAGGCCCTTAACTTGCAGTTGTTGGTTCGTTGCCCGCCCGTCGGTGGGAGCCCCTTTCAGGGGCGGTGCCCCGCCTCAGAGATTAACGATGGGACCTGTCAAGAAAAACCAGTTCAACTCACTAGGGGGACAGATCAAGTGGCATCATGTGCAGAGTATAGGGTCAGATTGTCCTTTCAACGTTTCTGTTCAGCGGTGGCGTCTTACGTAGTCCGCTGCAACCTGTCTTTAGCCCCTCTTATCGTCTTCGACGGCATTAAAATCGCTCACGGCAAACAAGCCCAAATACACATCGGGCAACCATGGGAATGTGGGCTGATCAATATTTGTAGGGAAGAATCGCTTGTTCGGGATGAACTGACCTTGGTAATCTGAACGACGAACATACGTAACTTCAATCACGTGTGGCAGCGCCAACTCACACAACCAGCTAACACTGCAGTATCCATTTGCATGAACATGAATAGATTGATGAGTTTCATTAATCTTCGCTAGGGCCAGGAAGATTCTTGCTAGATCTTCTGAAGTACTAGTAGGGTTGAGTCCATGGAATTCGATCACAATCTGCGAGAACTGATTGAGAACATCGCTCGGCGTCTCCTCAATCACGCTCCATTCATGACCTTCAATGTCCATTTTTAGGATTAGGTTGTTAGTTTCTTGATGGCCATTTTCAGCTACTAGGGTGCTCAGTGTTGCAAGGCCTTCGCTAGAAGGGATGCCGGCAACGCCCTGTTTAAAGAAATGGAAACGTGGGTGTTGTCTCGGCAATGCTTCTATTGTATGATCATACATGAAAACGTCTATCCCCAAGCCTGCAATATCTTCATCCCAGGACACATCATCCGAGATCCCGAAGCTGTAGGCGGCGTCGATACTCCGGATAGCAAAGTCATCTAGCATAATATAGCCGCCATCATAATCCCGCCCTACACGTCGATATCTTGCTCCCGAAATATCCATTGGGGACAAAAGCTTGATTAATCTATGGAGATTTTGATGCTTATTCGAAGATATCATTCGTTCGACATCAATCTGCGTGAACTCAAGGTATGATGCCGCCTTATCCAGTATATGCTTCTGCGCATACATCTGCTTTCGCAGCTGTTCTTGCTGATACATAATCTGTTCCTGCTGATACATAATCTTTTCCTGCCGACACGCAAGCTGTGTGACGCCCAAAAGGCGTCGGATAAAAAGGATTGGTTTAGTTGAGATGCTCTTAAGCATGTGAATAGGCGCGGCTTAGGCTAGGGAAACCCTGGAAAACCCAGCCCGGCCACGGGACAATGGTCCTGTGATCACAGGCCAGGGCTGTGGTGATGGGCGGTAAGCAGCTGGGATTTGGCGATTACGAGCAGACCACCTCCAAGAAGCGCACCAAGCGGGAGAAGTTTCTGGCTGAGATGGATGCGGTGGTGCCCTGGGGAGCCCTGATCGACCTGATAGAGCCACATTACCCCAAGACCGGCAGCAAAGGCGGCCGGCCGCCCTACCCGCTGGCCACCATGCTGCGGATCCACCTGATGCAGCAGTGGTATTCGCTCAGTGATCCAGCGATGGAGGATGCCCTGATCGAGGTGCCGACCATGCGCCGGTTCGCCGGGATCGACATGCTCAGCGACCGGATTCCCGATGAGACGACGATCCTGGCGNTTCGGCACCTGCTGGAGNNAAGCACNNAACCTCGGCGAGCAGANTTTTGAGACCGTCAAGGCCCATCTCAGGGACCGGGGCATGGCCATGAAGCAGGGGACGATCATCGACGCCACCTTGATCGCCGCGCCCAGCTCCACCAAAAACAAGGCTGGTGAGCGGGATCCGGAGATGCACCAGACCAAGAANGGGCAGCAGTGGTACCACCGCTACGCGGAAGGCTTCGCCTACGGCATGAAAATCCATGCGGGCGTGGACAAGGACTCAGGACTGATCCACTCGGTCGTCACCACTGCAGNCAACGTGCATGACCTCACCCCAGCAGCTGAGCTGCTGCACGGGGAGGAGGAGGTGGTCTACGCCGACGCTGGCTACCAGGGAATCGCCAAGCGCCCAGAGATGGCCGGCAAGTCAACGGAGTTTCGGGTGGCCATGCGTCCTGGCAAGCGCCGAGCACTGCCCAATACACCTGATGGCCGGCTGGACGATTTGGTGGAGACAGCCAAGGCCCACATCCGCGCCAAAGGTGAGCATCCATTTCGCGTGATCAAGCAGCAGTTCGGCTTTCAGAAGACCAGGCTGAGGGGCATGGTGAAGAACCGCTGCAAGGTGAATATTCTGGCTGCACTGACGAATCTGTTCCTGGCGCGGCGTCAGTTGCTTGCGACTCCGTGATCAGGGGAGTGGCGTGCCTGAAAGAGGCCATTCACGGGTGCAAGGCAGCAAAAAAGGGTCATAAGATGACCCTGGTTGGGCACAGATCAATCCCTGAGCACATCCGGAGGGGCAATCCGGCGATGTCTGATCTCAGGAGGCTCCCAAGCCCTTGTTGCTCAGAGCATCCCTAGTGAAGGTGGCGTAGATTGATGAAGACTATAAATTGGCTAGCGCTGATTAGGAGGGTGTGGCAAAGAAAGTTATGGTGGGTGTCCTTTATTGGACAGATGTAGCCACTCACTGCGTAAACCTTGGGCGGGACGAACGGGGTTTGGTCTCAGTTTAGACCTCATAGAAAACTTTTCCTCAAAGTGCGCTGTGAGGCCTTCCACTGCAGTGCCTCCACAGGAAGCGCGCCAGTCTGATTTCAGCGTCCCAGCCATCACTATAGGCATGCGGGTAGACCTCCTGGTACTTGACGGTTCTCCACAGCCGCTCCACCAGGATGTTGTCGTAGCAACGCTTCCTTGCTGACCAGCTGATCCTGATCGTATTAGCCTGCAGCTTCTGCATGCCCCATTATCTCGCTCAGATTCACTGGGGTGACTGGATTCTGGAAGGATTCAGGGGCGTATGTGGAGGGCGCGCTGGCGATCTATGCGCGACACGCTCCTAGGAGTTTGTTGCCAATAGAGCAGTGAGNCCCAGTCCACGACGAAACGTGGCTGAGGTAAACCCCAGCGGCACCGTTCATCTGCTGAGCGGGTTCATTGCGGCGGCTTTGAGTCAGCCCTGGCCGCTGTCGCCCCTCATCCCGTCGCTACTGCCAGCGCCTGCTGCTGTGACCGCCTGTACCTGATCAACTTCAGCAGGTTGTGCGTGGCAGCGATCAGGTGCCATTCACCGTCAACCTTCTCCAGGCCCCGCAACAGGAAGCGCCGCAGGCCCCGGCCTTCCTTGATCTGGCCATTCACCGGCTCCACGATGGCCTTGCGTTGGGCGTAGATCGCTGATCCCTTCTTGCTTCTGAGCTTGCGGGCCATGCGGGNTTTGACATCGGCACCCCTGGGCAACGGTCCCCGCATCGGCGGAGGGGGCTGGCCGTGCGGCAGACGGCCGGTGGCGATGTAGGCGTCAATGCCGCGGGTCTGGCAGTGGCCTGCGTTGTCCTCGCTCCAGTAGCCCGCATCCAGCGTCATCACATCCGGCAAGGCACCGGCGTTGCTGGCGATGCGCTGCAGCATGGGCTCCAGGTGCTCGACATCCGGCGGCTGGTTGCTCACGCCCACCGCCACGATCACCTGGTGGTCGCGATCGACAGCCAGCTGGCAGTTGTAGCCCTGCAGATAGGCCCCGCCTGACTGCATGAGATGGCTGTCGGGATCCGTGAAATTGCGCTGGGTCTTCTTGGTTGGTGCGCCATCAGCTTTCCTGGCCAGCCCGCGCCTGGGCATCGCGTCAGCCGCCAACGGCTCCAGATCCGGCGGTTCCAGGCCAGCGCTCTCGGCGGCCTCGAACGCCGCCTCACGGGCCGCCTTGGCCTTGGCTGCTGCCGCCTCAGCTTTCCTGGTCAGCTCGGCCTGCTCAGCAGCCGGTGCATCGGCCTCATGCGCAGCCGCCGCTTTGGCCCTGGCCTCTTCTGCTTCCTCCTGGCGCTGCCGCGCAGCCGCCGCAGCGGTTTCTGCCTCCATCTCCTTGCGGGCCTGACGGATTTTCTCGAGGCGGCCCTGCTTGTGCCTCAGCTCATCCGGCAGCTCACTGCCCAGCTTCCCCTTGCCGTAGCGCCGATCCTCCTGGGCATCCAGGATCTCGGCCTTCCGCATCAGGGCGTTGATCTCCTGCTGCAGCTGCTTCTCCGCCTTGAGCATCCGCTCGTGGCTCATGGCCTTGTGCTTGGAGGCATTGGCCTGCACCTTGGTGCCATCCAGCGCCACGTGGCCCAGGCTCACCATGCCGGCCTTCTGGCAGAGACGCAGGATCTCAACGAACAGGTCGCGCAGCGCATCGAGGTTCCGCCGCCGGAACTCGCTGATCCGGCTGTGATCGGGCTGCTGGTTGCCCGTCAACACACGGAAGGCCAGATCCTCGTAGCAGGCCCGCTCGATCTTGCGGGAGGAGACGATGCCAACGCAGTACGCGTAGAGCAGCAGCATCGTCATCATTCGCGGATCAAACCCTTTCTCCCCGCGGGATCCTTGCTCTGAGCCGGGATCAGGACCTGTGAGAGATTCAGCTCATCCACCAGATCCAGCAGGAAATACACCTGATGGTCATCTGACAGCCAGTCGCTGGGTGATGGCGGCAGCAGGGTGGTCTGCTCCGGCTGCCAGGGTCGGAATGACTTGGGCTTCTGCATGCCCCATTATCTCGCTCAGATCCACTGGGGTGACTGGATTCTGGAAGGATTCAGGGGCATCTGTGGAGGGCGCGCTGGCGATCTATGCGCGACACCCTCCTAGAGGAGTGGATCCACGTGATGCCCTACGGAAGCTCGGCCGCCAGGAACGCGCTGTTGCTGGCCTACCTGCGAATCTATAACGGGCGCAGGTGCCACATGGCCCTAGGTGGCCTCACCCCCTAGCTGCGGCTGGCTCAGCTGCAGGCAAGAACAACCTTGTGCGAAATTACAGCTAGCCATTTTCAAAAGTCTTTATTGCGGCCTGGTCATTGTAAACTGGTTGTTGCAAGTAAATTTAAAATCACTGGCAACAATATGCAGTGGTAAGCATTTCCAGGCTTGCCGGTACTATCCGATTCTAAAGTCGCCTATTAAAGGCTTCTGTTGTGGGTCGCTTATCGTGTATCGCGGGACACTCCCGTAGAATGATGCCCAGGCGCTGAATGTGCTGGGTGGGCCTATTAGGTAGTCGCAGTTTGAGAGTGTATAGAGGTCTTCCATGGGAGAGCAGTTAACCGCTATTGCATTTAAGCCATAATAGTGGATCTCAGGAATGGGCTCATTGGAAGTCAGTATAAATACTGGCGACTGCCCCTCGAGCATGTTGCGCACATTGCGTATGATGGCAGCATATTGGTCATGCGAGTAAAAGAACCGACCGTTTACGAAGAACTTGTAATCACCGCGTCGAATATGTACACCGACAATCATTGAGCCCCTTTGTCGTGCATAGTGAATGTTTCGGTCGACTGTGGATCTGATTGGAGCTACGGGTTCAAAATAATCTCGGATAGTGCGCGCATTCTTTTGTACCCAATCCTGGGTTTTCACGCGGAATAGCGGGCCAGTCAATACAATGAGATTGTTGCTTTTGGCAATTTCCCTGAAATCTTTGCTCCCAAGGTCGTATTCACCGGAGGCATTGGTCAGTGTTGTCTCGTATCCCGAGGATATGAATGCCATTTTTAGACTTCTCGCCAGGAAGCTGTCCGGATGCCTAAGCATGGTCAGCGCTTTATGTATTAACTTTCTCGCTATCTTGCGCCCCAGAGGAGTTGGTGAAATTAGAGATTGCTGCGGTCCTGGAAAGCGGCAGAGGATATCGTTGCGCGTCCCGATAAAGTATTTCGCATATTCTTCAAAGAATGGGTTGACCACCTGATGATTTAGTTCGATTGAAGCCGCAATTATATCTCGATATACGAAAAGCCTGTTGCAAAGATTATTTGCCTTGTCTCCGACGATTATCATTTATCCACCATCTCGGCGATAGAGTGAGCTGTTGCATCCAGATACGCATGCCCCCAATGGAGGTCGGGTTCAAGGTGATTGCCTTCTGCCCACTCGTTCCAAGCGTTGATGAATACGATCGGTTCGGGAAGGCGGTTAAAGGTGGCTTTGTCCCTAAGCACCGAGTTGAGCCAGTGGGCATAGCCCTGGGGTGTGGAACCGTGCAGGATGGTTGCCCCGCCGTTGCGTCGGCGGGCTGTGTTGTCCCAGGAGGGCACAACGCAGGGGAAGCGGGGATAGTTCACTGGGGGGCGTGCCAGCATGGCGGCAACCGCTTCAGGGTAGGAGAACACGTGGTTGGTGCCGAACGGATGAGGGCTGGCCACGCCGAGCGTGTTGAGCAGTGTCCAGCGGCGTGGTGGCTTTAGTGGTCGGGGAGCGATCCCCAGTCGGGTTGGAAGTCCAGCGCGGCATCGAAACCATCGGGCTCAGGGTGGCGCGCGCGTTCTACGGGGAAGCTCTCGACCTTAACCAGATAAAGGCCCTCTAGGCCGTTGGCCTGGGCCTGATCACGCCAGAGGGCCGTGGTGGCGCGGGGATCTGGCAGCTCCGAGCTGCGGTAGACGAGAAACAGGGGCTTGTTGTGGATGCGGATATAGCGTGGGTCGTGGAAATAGGGAAGCAGGGCCTGGATGTGGTTCTGGTCGTCGGCTGGTGAGTACTGCTGGCCGATGAGCACTTCCTGGTCCTGGCCGTCCCAGCGGCGGGTCCAGTTTTCGTTTGCCCAGCAGAGGCAGAAGGGAAAATCAGGTTGGCCTGTCCTCAGAATCTCGGAGACAGGTCGCTCCAGCAGTTGCTTTCCAGTGAACCAGTAGTGGTAGTAGCAGAAGCCATCGATGCCATACTGGCGGGCTAGATCAGCCTGATGCTGGCGTACTTCTGCTAGCCGCAAATCGTAGTAACCAAGGTCAGCCGGGTGATGCGGCTGGTAGTGGCCTGGGAAAAGCGGTTTTGCCCTGGTTACGTTTCGCCATTCGGTGAACCCTGCTCCCCACCACTTATCGTTTTCAGCGATGGGGTGGAATTGGGGGAGATAAAGGCAGATGGCTCTCATTGATTACAGGGCGTAAAAGGTGATCTGTTTTCTATTCAGGGAAAATCCTAGGAGGTCGATTCATTGGCCAAGGAAACTAGATGCGCTTCCAACATCTCTTGTGCCCTTGCAATCCCCCAATGTTTGATGACGTGCTGCCGGGCTTGCAGGCCAAATGTATAGGCATACGACAGATCTCCAGTGAACTCTTTTATCGCAGCCCCAAGTTCATGGGGGGAGCAGCTCGACACAAGAACTCCATTGACGCCATCCTGAATAGTTTCCCGTACACCCCCTTCAGCCACGCCAACCACTGCTGTACCACAGGCATTGGCTTCAAGTGGTGCATAGCCAAACGGCTCAAGCAAGGGTGTATAAAGCATTACAGCGGCCGATTGCAACAACTTGGTAAGAGTTTCTTCTGAAACTCCTACCATTATCTCAAGGTTCACAGAATATTTGCGTGCCTTTTCGCGAAGAAGGGCTTCGTAGGCATGGTCAGAGAAGTTGCCAATCCAAACTAGCGTTGGACGCACATCAGCATCTATGGTTCCGAGGGCTTCGATAGCGAGCTCAATCCGCTTAAGTGGGTATACACCTCCTAGGCCAATAACGTAGCACTCCTTGGGGTGGGAGCCTTCAGTAAAATGAGATGTGTCTATGCCAAGATAGCAGACTTGTGCATCCAATCCGTACGCTCTTGTTACGCTCTCTCTGCTGAAGAGTGAGTTTACTAGTAGGCGATCAAAGGCTTGAGCGTTTACAAGCTCTTCTCTGGCTTGAACTCGAAGAGCATAGGTGCTGAAATGATCCTTCAATATGGCCTTTGCAGATGCCAGTGAAAATCGCTGATCTTTAGGATCTATCGCAATCCACGGCAGCCGGGGCAGTGCCTCGTAGAGCCATCGATAGGGCTCTTGAAGATAGAGCAATGAAGGAGCCTCAACGTATCTCCCAATAGGAGTATTGTAGAGGAGGCTGGAGGAGTTTGCGAATACTACATCAAAGCCGCCCGCATTAATCTCAGCGGCGCAATCTCTGCAGTGTTTATCTAAAGCACTTAAATTTGCAAATACATTGTCGTGACTTCCAAAAATGCTCCGGAGCTTCCAGCGNCTTGGCAGTGGTCTATGGCTGAGGTCTATGATATGGTGCTTGGCCAACGAGCGAAGCGATAGGTAATCAATGTCAGCTGAGGGAGGGCACCAAATCTCGACATGGTGCCCTCTAGCTACTAGGCCCTGAATGTGGCCAAAGAGTGCGCGCTTTGCCCCACCAGACAGCAAATTGTGCCAAACTGCAATTCGTAACTTCTGTTTATCCATCTTAGGTTCTGATTTCTTGCCACGTTAGCGCTCTGCTATTTTAACTCATGGCCAAGACCGCACTTATCCTTGGAGTGACAGGGCAAGACGGCGCCTACCTGGCACGATTGTTACTGAGCAAGGGATATCGAGTGGTTGGCACCAGCCGTGATGCGCTGATGGCAAGCACCAGCAGGCTTGAGCGTCTCGGGGTGCGAGAGCAGGTGGAGATCTTGTCGCTAGCACCGAACGATTTTCGCAGTGTGCTCAAGGTTGTTAGCAGCGTGGAGCCGCAGGAGATCTACAACTTGTCTGGCCAGACAAGTGTAGGTCTATCTTTCGAGCAGCCGGTGGAGTGCATGGAATCGATCTCTGGGGGTACGCTGAACCTCTTGGAGGTGATTCGCTTCCTGCAGGCCCCAGTACGGCTGTTCAACGCCGGTAGCTCAGAATGTTTTGGGGACACAGGCAAAGAGCCTGCCAACGAGCAAACTCCCTTCAGACCCCGCAGCCCATATGGGGTCGCCAAGGCCACAGCGTTTTGGCAGGTTGTTAACTATCGTGAGGCTTATGGTCTCTTCGCCTGTACCGGTATACTGGGCAACCATGAATCACCGTTGCGTCCCAACAGGTTTGTCACCCAAAAGATCATTCAGGGTGTGAAGGCGATCGCCGAAGGACGGCAGGAGGTGTTGAAACTTGGCAACTTAGACGTGTGGAGGGACTGGGGATGGGCACCAGATTATGTAGAAGCGATGCATCAGATGCTATTGGCGGAGCAAGCAGACGACTACATCATTGCCTCTGGAACAACTTGCTCACTGCGGCAATTTGTTAAGGCTTCGTTTGCTGCGGCCGGTATTGATGCTGAGGGGAGGTTGCAGCTCTCTAGCCTGCTGATGCGACCCTCTGATCTCACGTATTCAGCTTTGGACCCCACCAAGATCAATGAGAAGCTAGAGTGGAAGTCTAGCCGTAGCCTTGACGAGATTGTTCTGCTTATGCATACAGATGCTCTTTAGGTCTGCCGTCGGTCGCTCATTGGACTATCCTTTTTAGGTCGCAGATGACACGAGGTTTTATCAAGTTGACTTGTTCAAATTCCATTGTAGCATCAACAGCAAGGAGTGTGTCGCATGTTGACTGATTCCAGCCGCAGGCGCACTGGAGTCATCCTCAGCGTGTTTGACAAGGCTGGAGTTCGTTCTGACTTGAGTGTCCTCAGGCCATCACTATCGATGCCATGAACAACTTGAGGATGTTGTGAATTGAGGCCATCTACGCCCACATCCTGTTCACCTTCTCCAAGCCATGCAACAGGAGCCGATCCAGCCCTCCGGACCCGCTGAACTGGCCAAACACCGGCTCGACTACCCTTCTGCGCGGGGCGTAGATCGCCTGGCTGACCTTGGATCGGAACATGCGATCCCGGCCTCTGGCATCGGGATCCTTCGGCGCCCTGCCTCGGTGACTGTCAGGAAAGATGACGCCCCTGCTGCTGATCAGGCGGCCATCACCAACGTAGCTGGATTGATCTCGGTTTCATGTGGCGGCGGATTGATCCAGACCACCTCCGGTTGACGCCAGCACCTGGTTGATCGTGACCATCGCCTTGGATTTCGCTGGCGAGCTTGTTCGTAGACGACAGCGCGATGGCGGCAGACCTCAACCGCATCACCGTTGTGGCGCTGATGAGGTGTCACGATCTTGATCCCGCTGTGGCGGTGCTGGTGGTTGTACCAGGCAACGAACGCGGCGACCCACTGACAGGTCTGGTCTTTGGAGGCAAAGGGTTTGCNGGGGTAATCAGGTCGGTATTTCACTGTCCTGAACAGCGATTCGGAGTAGGGGTTGTCGTTGGACACCCTTGGCCTGGAGAAAGACCTGAGCACGCCCAGTTCTTCCAGGCGACTCTCCAGCGTGGCGGCGCGCATGGCGTTGCCGTTATCCGCGTGGAGAATCANGGGCTGTTTCCTGCCCTTGCTGATCCGCTCTCTCAGGCAAGCCCTACTCACCAGATCGGCGGCACTGGCTGGATCCTCACGCTCATCCACATCCCAGGCCACGACCTTTCGGCTCCAGACGTCGATCACCAGGTAGAGGTACAGCCACACGCCGCGCACGGTGGTGGGGAGATAGGTGATGTCCCAACTCCACACCTGATTCGCTCCTGAGGCCCTGAGCCGTGGCACAGNCCTGGGCTCCTGTGGTGGCCGCGCTCGATCGCGCCGGTGGGCCTGGCCGTGAGCATGGAGCACCCGGTAAAAACTGCTCTCTGAGCCGATATAAATCCCCTGATCCGCCAGGGCTGGCACGATCTGCCCCGGTGGCAGTGAGGCGTACTCCGCCTGGTTGCAGGTGAGCAGGATGCGTTGGCGCTCCTCTTCGCTCAGCTTTTGCGAGACCAGGCGGTGACTCTCCTTGCGGCGATCGTGGCCGTCACCATCACCCAGAGATACCTTGCGCCAGCGTTTGAACGTGCGCAAGCTGATGCCGATCTCGCCGCAGGCGCTGACCAGGCCAGCACCCGCGGCATGGGCCTCGCTGATCAACTCCATCGCCTTGCGCCGGTGAGCGGCGCTGGTCAGCCTTCCGCGTCCTCCGAGCAGAAGGCCTCCCACTTTTTTCGCAGCACCAGCAAGGCCGCCATCTCCGCCATGGCCTTCTCCTTGCGCTGCAGTTCCTTCTTGAGGGCCTTGATCTCTCGCTGGTCCTAGGCACGGAGCTTTTCCAGCTCCTTCTGCTCTTTCAAGGTGAGCACTGGATTCTCGTTGGCATCCTGGGCGGCCTGACGCCAACGTTCCACCTGCTCCGGATACAGCCCCCGCTCCCGGCAGTAGGCACTCAGCTCGGTGGCGTTCAACCCGGCGGTCTCCAGCACCACCGTGAATTTGTCAGCCGCACTCCAGNCCTCGGGTTCCCTCTCGGATGCCGGCACCACCTCTCCCTGCAACCTCCAAGCCTTCCTCCAGTTGTAGAGGGTGACCACGTGAATGCCCAGCTCGGCTGAGATCTGGGCCACGCTCTGGCGGTGTGGCGGACTCATCCGCCTTCTCACATCAGCTTTGACGGCTTCGCTGTAGCGACGCATTGGTCATGTCCTCAAGCCCCCAGGTGTACTGATCAGAGGGGTGACATCTTTCCTGAAACCGGGGGGTGGAGCGGCTCCAGCGGCGGGGTTGACGCTGACGGGCCTGCTCGTAGACGCGGGCACGGTGGCGGCAGATTTCCTCGGCCTGACCGCTATGGCGCTGTTGAGGCGTCACGAACCGGATGGCACTGTGGCGGTGCCGGTGGTTGTACTAGTTGTTCTGTCTCAGCAGGTTGCTCAGTGACAAGGGTGTGAGGCCGCTAGAGCTTGAGGTGCGACCCACCAANCCAGGCCTCACGCACCCATGCAGAGCCACTCCAATGCACGTCTTACCTAGAAGGGCCCCCTCCAGCTGGTGATCCAGCACTTGGAGAACGGCCGCAGCCTGGCCGAGCTGGCCGCTGAGAGCTTGATCAGCCTCCGCTGCGCTTACCGCTGGCTGCCCCGCTCCCGTTCAGGCGGTCCATACTCTCTGGCGGATCGAAGGAGTATCCGCAGACTAACCTAGCAAGAGACAACACCTAGGATTCCTACTTGATACCATCCTTGGATTTAGGCTAATGCGAAACCGAAGAATCTGCGATAAAGATAAAGCCCTAGTCTTGTAGAAATTGCCTTGAGTGCCACTCTAATTATCACAATCTTGGCAAGTGAGTGAGCCTTTCTGGTTTCAAGGCTTGCTTGATCAAGAGCTGTATAGTGGTTAAGCGAGAATAGTTTTGCTTCAATGTTACTCCTCGCCGCCTTTGAGTCATTCTTTGATAATGTGTAAGCAAACCTTGNAAAAGTTAAGGAGAGGGTAGAACCAGTGAGCCAGTCTGCTCCTAAACATGCTATATCTAGATTCACTGTAACTCATTCCGTTATCTGAAAATATAGTTAGCGCGTCAGGAGACCTAAGTATGTCTCCTCTTTGGGCTAAGAAACAAATGAATATCCAGTCGCCTGCAAGGCATTCTAAGAGTTCGAAGTTAAAGTCATCGCATAATTCTCTGTGCATTAAGGAGTAGAAAAGAGCATTCGAGTGAAAGGAATTGTCAATAAACTGCTTTAATCTTTCAGATTTCGAGCCCGCTAGCGTAAAAGTGTTGATTTGGTTGCGCCCAATAAACTTGTCAAAGCTTGTTGCGGCCACGCATGATTTGTGCGATTCAAGTAGTTTCACGCATTCACCTNNAAAAATTGGGTGAACGCCAGTCATCTGCGGCTGCCCACATGAAATACTTGCCCCTGCTCAAACTCAACACATATTCAAAATTCTTATAGGCTCCGATGTTGCGCGGTTGCCTAAAGTAACGTATCCTCGAGTCTTTGGCCATGTATTCTTTAATTATCTCTGGCGTTCGGTCTGTCGAATGGTTGTCTGATATGTGTATCTCAAAGTCAGTGAACTCTTGCTCCAGTATTGAGTCAAGTGCGTAACTAATTGTGTACTCGCCGTTNNAAAACGGGCATACCTATGCTAACTACTGGCATGCTTTGGTTCATGCTAATCGTGTGGTGCTGTACTTATTTCTATTGTGGCAACCGTTTAAGAAAACCATGCGGTGCGACGCTGATTAGCAACTTGTTATCAATATTCTTATTGATCTCAAACTCGGAATGGTTCTTCAGCCACTGATGCACGGCTGTTTTGGGGTTGTTCCCAACATCCCACGGGCGGTCGGGAAATGAACCTTCTGATAAGTCTTCGATAACGGTATCATATACAATGCAGTAGCTACCGATCGACACAAGATCGGCGTAAGCATCAAGCTCGGCTAGAACATGGTCGTGCGTATGATTGGAATCTAAACAGACCAATACACGCTCTGCGCCCCCGGCATGACAACGCACTTGCTTGATGATTTCAGAGTCGATTGAAGATCCTTGAATTAGCTCCAACTTGAACCGAAGAGGATGTTCGTTGAGGGCTTTCCGGTTGTGTGGCCTGATTTCGATGTCCACGCCAACGACTTTGCGGTGTGACTGGCGGGGGTCCAGCCCTTCCATTATATCGAGAAGGCACAACAGGGAAGCTGAAAGCACAAGGGAGCCGCCGTGAGCGATGCCAGTCTCAAGAATCACATCCGGCTTTACATCNAAAAACAATCTCTTGGAAGGCAACAACATCCTGGGGGTACTGGATGATGGGCCTCCCAAGCCAGGTAAAGTTGTAGGAATAACGCAACTCATGGCTTCGTGCAAAGAATTCTCCAGCAGGCTTGGTGATGGTTGGATCAGATGCCTGCGTATTCGCTCTCTCAATTGCTTGCTCAAAGTGCGCCTGGATTGGGTCGTTACTCATTGTTCAATCTGTTGGGAGCGGTGAAGACCCTGAAGCTTCTCCATATTAGCCCAGAAGGCCAATGGCTCATCAGTTCGATCTGGACGGGCTCCTCTCTTGAGCTGAATACATCCGCCATGGGCTACAACAGCTTCCTCGACCATTTCGAAGACTGAGCGGGGCATTCCTGTGCCTCCATTGTAGACGCCAAATGCATCCTGATGAGTTGCTAATGTCAGCAGCTGCTCGGCTACGTCTTCAACTGGAATGAAATCCCGAAGCTGGCGACCAGAGCCCATTGGAAATACCTTGTCTCCATTCTCCAGAGCCTTATGAAGGGAAGGTACAAGTGACTTTGGGTTCTGCCCTTGTCCATAAGGATNNAAAAATCCTAAGCCAGCACCACTCCACTTTGTGTTCGTCGCATCGATTAGCAATTACTCGGCGTAGGCTGTCCTTGGCAATAGCGTAGCAATTGGCGGGGTCAGTGAGTTGATCTTCCTTTAACCCGCCGTTCTGCAGGNCATATTCATAACAAGTACCAGCGGCCACAAGGCGTTGCAGGCCGGCTGCCAACAATCGCTCTACCAGTTCAATACAGGCCGGCAAATTATGGGTCACATGAAAGGGCTTTTGATAATTGGGAAGGCCAGGCCAGCTCAGTAGTATGACGTGGGTAGGCTGATGGCTAAGTAGTTTCTGCCAGCTGGATGGATTTAACAGGTCGAAGTGGTGATCATGATCGGAAGAGCGGTGGCTCCAGCAATGCAATGGCAGATTATAGGCTTGCCGTTGAACAGCGCTGCCAATGAAGCCTCCACTTCCTAGCAAATGGATTGTTGTCACTTATTGAGNAAAAGCAATCACAATTCATTGATTGGACGCATTCGCCGCAGCTCGGGAATCGCCGTCACCAGTTCAATGTCCGCAAGCTGATGGCTGATCTCGTCGATCAGATTCCAGGGCAGTACCAGCAGGGCCTCGGCTTCCTCTATGGCGAGTTGTTCGGGGCTGATCACAGGGATGTGGCTGCCTGGCAGCATCTTGCCCTGCTTGCTGGAAGCACGGTCGGCCACGGCGGGCAGTAGATCGGCACGGATGCCGGCGTAGTTCAGCAGTGTGTTGCCCTTGGCGGCTGCCCCATAGCCCAGGATGCGCCGCCCATCTCGTCGGGCATGAAGCAGAAACTCCAGCAACTCGTGCTTCGCCGCTTCGGCTCGCACCTGGAACCCGGTGTACGCTGTCAGCGTTTCAAGTCCTGCGGCTGATTCGTTCGCAAGCACTGCCGAAACCGGCGTTGAGGNCTCAGNCGTGCCAATGTGGGCCAGCCACACCCGGANGCTGCCGCCATGGTGGGTAGCTCCTCAACATCCACCACTTCAAGGCCAACTGAGCCAGCGATCCGCTGCACGGTACGCAGACTCAGGTAGCTGTAGTGCTCATGATAGATCGTGTCGAACTGGTTGCCGGCCAGCAGCCGAAGTAGGTGGGGAAACTCGATCGAGGCGCGGCCAGTTGGCTTGAGCAGCTTGGCGATCCCAGCCACGAAGTCGTTGATATCCGGCACATGTGCCAGCACGTTGTTGGCGACCACTAGATCCGCTCCCCCTTCCGCAGGGCTTCCAGCGCCGATCAGGTCCTCCGCCAGCGCCACCCCGAAGAAGCGCTGGATCGTTTCGATTCCCCTTGCTCGTGCCGCTTCCGCCGTTGCCTGGGTTGGCTCGATCCCGAGGTGGGGGATGGAACGCTGTTTCACGAATTGCAGAAGATAGCCGTCGTTGGAGGCCAGTTCCACCACTCGGCTCTCGGGACCCAGGCCAAGCCTGTCAACCGCCGCGGCGACAAACCGTTCGGCATGGGAGCACCAGCTGTTTGATGTGCTGGAAAAGTAGGCGTAGTCAGCGGAGAACAGCTCTTCTGCCGCCGCATGGGCGGGCAGCTGTACCAGCCAGCAGCTGGTGCAGATAAAGACCCTGAGTGGATAGGTGATCTCTGGCAGCGCCAGCTGATCCTGTGTGAGGTAAGCGTTGCTGGGCGGCTGGTGGCCTAGATCGATCACTGGATGCTTCAGTGTTGATTGGCAGTGCCTGCAGGGGTAAGTCATCGGCAACTGCTTAACGACGTTGGCAGATGGGGCAGGTCCCGATCGCGGTCGCTCAGTTCGGTCACGACCAAAGGCCAGGCGATGGCTAGCTGGGGATCGTCATGGCGCACGCCCGTTTCCGCCTCCGGCACCCAGGATCCGGAATGCAGATAAAGTAGCTCACTGCCTGCTTCCAATACCTGAAAGCCATGGGCGCAGCCTCCGGGATCAGGAGGGCATTACACCGCTCAGGGCTGAGCTCAATGGCCTGCCATTTGCCATAGGTTGCGGAACCGCGGCGCAGATCCACCGCTACGTCCCAGACCTTTCCCTTCAGGCAGCGCACTAGCTTGGCTTCGCTGTGGGGCGCGGCCTGCAGATGCAGCCCCCGGACTGTGCCGACGGTCTGGGAGCTGCTGAGGTTCACCTGACCAATGCCTCGAGCGCCCCAGGATCGAACGAACGCGCTTTCATCGGCTCGGAAGAGATTGAGAAAGGAACCGCGGCGGTCGATGCAGGGATGTCCCTGCATTTCGTATACGCCTTTGATGGTTGTGTGGTGGAGCTCAAAAGGCAAGCGATTAATCCTGCTCGAAGGCTTTCAGATCAGCCATACAGCAATCTAGTGGGGTCGCTCCATTGTGCACGGCCCTATACCAGCCCACTGTTCGCGCAACCGTGGTAGAGAAATCCCAGCGGGGCAGCCAGCCGAGTTGGTGATGGGCCTTGTCAACCTGCAGGTGAAGCCGGCCGGCCTCATGGGGTCCCTTGGGATCTGAGACACTCTGCCAATGACCGGGCCAGTGGAGCAACACGGCCTGTACCAGATCCCGGACCGAGCGGTTGGCCTCCAGTGAGGGCCCGAAGTTGAAGGCACTGGCATAGGCAGCGCTGCCAGTGAATAGTTTCTCGGCCAGCAGCATGTAGCCCGCAAGCGGTTCGAGCACATGCTGCCAGGGTCGGGTCGACTCGGACCGCCGCACTGGGATCGGGCCTCCCGTCGCCAGGGCTCGCATCGCATCGGGCAAGATCCGGTCCTCCGCCCAGTCGCCACCTCCGATCACGTTGCCGGCTCTCGCCGTGGCGATGGCTAGATGTGGAGTCTGTTGGGCTCCCGTGCCGCAGAAGCTTGCGCGCCAGCTGGCAATGGCCAACTCCGCAGCAGCCTTGCTGGCACTGTAGGGGTCGTGACCGCCAAGGCGGTCGGCCTCCCGGTAGCCATAATCCCACTCCTGGTTGGCGTACACCTTGTCTGTGGTCACCATCACAACGGCGCAGGGGTGCTGCAGCGGCTTCAGCGCCTCAAGGAGGTGCAGGCTCCCCTGCAAGTTGACGGCCCAGGTGCCTAGCGGGTCTTGATAGCTGCGGCGAACCAGTGGCTGGGCCGCCAGATGCAGCACCACCTCTGGCTCGGCTTCCGCCACTTGTCGCTGCAGAGCATCCAGATCGCGCAGATCCCCAAGGCGATGGTGAAGACGGCCCCAATCGGCATTGCCAGTGGCTTCATCCAGCTTCAGCTCGGTAAACAGCGAGCGACCCGCTTCCGGAGCCAGCGCATAGCCCCATATCTCGGCGCCCAGGCTGAGCAGCCAGAGCGTGAGCCAGCTGCCCTTGAAGCCGGTTTGGCCGGTGAGCAGCACCCGTCGGCCGCGCCAGAATTGAGCATCCATGCTCACCAGACCTTCCAAGGAGCCTGCCCAGCGGCCCATAGCTCCTCCAACCGTGTTCGATCCCGCTGGGTATCCATCGGCTGCCAGAAGCCTTGATGCCGGTAGCGCTCAGCTGGCCAGCCGCCGCCAGTTGGGGCAGCACATCACTCTCCCAGCTGGTGTGGTCGCCTGCGATGCGTTCCAGCACTGCAGGCTCCAGCACAAAGAAACCGCCGTTGATCCAGGCGTTGTCGCCATCGGGCTTCTCTTGAAATTGCTGCACAGCCTCTCCATCCAGGTGCAGCGCGCCATAGCGCCCCGGTGGTTGCACCGCCGTGAGTGTGGCCTGGCGGCCCTCCCGCCGGTGATGCGCGATCAGGGAGCCGATGTCAACATCAGCCACCCCATCCCCATAGGTGAAGCAGAAACACCTGCCATTGAGAAGGGGCGAACGCGGGCCAGGCGACCACCGGTCTGGCTGAGTTCGCCCGTGTCGACCAAGGTTACCTTCCAGGGCTCGCTCTTGCGCTGGTGCACCTCCATGTGATTATCGATGTCCATATGGAAGGTGATATCACTGGTATGCAGAAAGTAGTTGGCGAAATACTCCTTGATCATAAATCCCTTATAACCGCAGCAGATGATGAATTCATTGATGCCGTAGTGACTGTAGATCTTGAGTATGTGCCAAAGGATCGGCTTGCCGCCTACCTCTACCATGGGCTTGGGCTTGAGATGTGTTTCTTCGCTGAGACGGGTGCCAAATCCTCCTGCTAAAATTACGGCTTTCATGGTGTTAGGTGCTTCGTTGCAAATGATCAAAAGGCCGTAAGTGTTGCGGATGCGCTAGCTAGAAATGCGATATGCTGCCTTTGTGCTGTATGGTCGCATATTGATTGATCTTCTGCAGCTCGGTGTCTGCATGGTCTGTGGCTTAAGTGTCTAGTTGTTGTGTCTCACCAGGTTGTTCAGCTGAGAAGAAGGTGTGAGGTCGCCAGGGTCGCGGTGTCACCGCCCGTTCCAAGACCTCACCTCCCATGCATAGCCACCCACTGGCCCGACTGACGCCGATCAGCCGGGAACGCCTGATTCGTCGGCACCTCGATGAGGGCGTGCCGCTAAAGGCCCTTGCGGTGCAAGCCCGGATAGCTTGCGCAGTGCGTAACAAGTGGCTGGCGCGCTTCCCTGCTGGCGGCTTCGCGGCACTGGCGGATAGACGGAGTGTTCGCCGCACCCCGTGGCGGACGCTCGATCCGCAGCAACTGCAGCAGGCCATGAAGCTGAGGCACCAGCGCTGCACGCTCCGCCGGATCGCCAAGCCTCCCCAGGCGNNCTCTCGAAGGTCGGGCGTGTGATGAACGCTCTTGGGCTGGGCCGGCTCAGGAATCTGGAGCCCAAGAAGCCAGTGCAGCGCTACCAGTGGGAGCGCCCCGGCGACATGATCCATGTCGCGGTCGACGACGCCACCTGCCTGGCCTACGTCGAGGTGCTCGCCGATGAGCAGAAGGCCACGACCACCGGGTTCCTGGCCCGTGCAGTCGGATGGTTCTCCGAGCAGGGGATCACCTGCCGCCGGGTTCTCTCGGACAATGGCACAGCCTGCCGCTCAGGGGACTGGTGAAAAGAGTCTCAGGCACTGGATCTGAAACCGATCCGCACTGGGTCTACACGCCGAAGGCCAATGGCAAGGCGGAACGGTTCATCAAGACACTCTTGGGGGAGTGGTCCTATATCATCGCTTACCAGACATCGGACGACCGCAACCACTGGCTACCCGGCTAGCTGGGGATCTATAACGGCACAAGGTGCAATATGGCTCTCGGTGGCCTCAGCCCCCAGCAGTTCCTACAGCGGCTGCTGATCGCTGAATGACCTGATGAGAAAACACAGCTAGGCAGCGCAACGAAGCTTCATTCTGAGTTGATCGACGACTACTTTCAGCCGTTGCATCAGTGATTCGTACGATCCCGCTGCCGATTCACTAAGTCACCCGGCTGAGAGCGCAATTTCATCAGATATGCTCGGCGCAGCCGTAGTCATCTGTGTAGGGATTAGTGAACGGACAAGACCTCCCCAACCACCTCCAGGTCTGCACGCTCGAGAAGGGTACGCCGATCACGTTCTGCGAGCGTGGAGATCAAGCTTGCCGGGATCTGCTGTGGCCACAGATGCCCCCGCTTGTTCATGCAGTTCACCTGGAATACATTCCGTCGGTGTGGTGAACGTCTCCCGAGGTGCAGCGCCTGCGAGTCGAAGAAAATCAGGCTTCCGGCACGCCCATGGCACACCCGCTCCCGCCAGCCGAATCGCTGTTGCAGCAGTTCGACTTCCTCGTCGCTGAAGAAATTGTGTACCCGCCTGGCACGAGAGTAGAGCAAATGGTGGGAGCCGGCTAGCACGATGGTGGCGGGGCCATTGGCCGGAACGTCGGTGAGTAGCAGGAGGGCGTTCAGCTTGCGGCCGCGAGCGTCGTGATGCCACTGAGCGAAGCCCTCCCGCGTCGGGGCCGACGACTCGGTACGGGTCGCGATCATCGCCTGGTACAACCACCCCCTTCCAAGGTAGCTTTCTGCGATGGCCGTCAATGCCGGGAGCAGCAGAAACTGTGCATACGTAGGCGAAAACATCAGCGGATCGTGACTGCGGTAGATGTTCAGATCTCGCTGGAACTCGTGAACTCGGTAATCAATGATCCCGCCCGTCGAGCGTGGCTTCGTGCGCCACGTCCCCTGCAATGCAGGCATGCGCTCGATGAAGCGATCAAGATCGGCGACGGCTGCGGCTACGAGGGCGGTGGTTGCGGCTCCCTCAAGAACCGATACACCGTCCCGCTCCAGTTCCTGGACAACCCGCCCCAGTTCCGGATCGGCTTCGGGGCGCGGGCACCTGCGACGGCCATCCAACAGCTGCGGGAGCAGGTCGACCATCGCGCGCGGACGGGTGANGGGCCACGAGTGGATGTCGTGTTTCCAGAAGACACCATCAACGGGAGAAATCATCTCTTGANCCCTCTGAACTGCTGGGCAATTCGAGCTGCGGCACGTACCCATAGTTCTCCCATGCCCCACCAGGAACAGGGCGGATCCGGTCCAACATCCTTCAGGTAGCCGATCATCGTCGCCGTTGCGCTGATGATGTGCCTCGGCTTGGCCGACCACTGCGCATGAGTGCTCTCCGGATAATAGCGCTTCAGGTACTGCGAGCCGGGCTCTTCGGCCAACCCTCCCAGCAGGGATACTCCGAAGAGCCAGGCTCTTTCCGCAAAGATCAGATCGCGCGTGGGGCGAATGAGAAGGGCCGCCTCGAGTACCCGTCGCCGGCGGAACAGGCCTTTGAAGGCGCCGTCACATGAGCCGGTCCAGAACAGGTCAAGCGAATGCCGAAACGACCACTGCCCCGGGAAATGGACCGGACAGGTGTTCAGACGGTCGCGCTCTGGCAGGCGGCGCCCCGCGGCATCGATCGCGCGGGTGGGTGCGTAGGCCAGGATGACCGCCGGGTCCTGCCGCAGCCGCGCCACCAGCGGGTCAAGGCACCCGTCAGGGAAGAGATCGTCATGTGGCATCCAGCGAAAGAAGTCGCCTTGGGCCTCGCTCAGCAGAAAGTTCGCATGCTCAACCCAGTTCAGTCCGTCCCTGACCTGGATGAAACGGAAGCGGGCATCGCCCCGCCACTCGGCGGCGAGCTCATTGAACGCGTCGTCCAGACCGTGGCGGTCGGAGACGAGCACCTCAACGTCATCGCGATGGGCCAATGCCCTGCAGTTGGCCCGGAGGCCATCCAGGAAACGCCGCGACCGAAACAGCGGGATCCCTACGGTGACGAGGGGCCGGCTCACGACAGTAGCGCTTCGAGTTGACTCGCGAAGTACGGAGCGCTCGTGAACTTTCCGGTGTCCATGGAGAAATAGCCATCTGCAGCTGAGATGCCGATCTGATGTCGCTGGTGAAGTTTGCTGGCGGTATCGTCGATGTTGGAATCGCCCCACGAGAAGATCACGCCGCCATCTGCTGAGGCACCCCGCGTCTCTCCCAGCCCCGGAACGACATGGTCGAAGGCCGCAAGGGTGTTGTCCACGACGCTCGCTTGCTCACGTGCGCTCAGTGTGCCTGTCAGGGCAGCGTCCCATTCGGCGGGCGGCTTCAGCATCTGTGACCAGCCTGTCTGGCAACAGGGGTACCAGGAGAGGTAGAGCGAATCGTCGTCGGGGCGGGTGACCACGTCGCCAAAGGCTCCGAGAACGAACGTCATCGAGGGGATTCCCGCCAGAGCCTTCGGCGTGCGCCCTAGGACGCGATGCTTGAGGCGGTACACCCAGGGTTGGTTCGGTGTCAGTCCCAGTTGTGCATCGATCTCGAGGCGGCCGTCCCATAGCGCGTTGACGATGCAACCCGCATCTCGTGTCCATTGCTCGCCGCTTGTGGTGCACCCGCGAGCCGTGAACCCGTGGGCTTCGCGTGTCACCTCCCGCACGTTGTGGCCATAGAGCAGTTCGATCCGCGAGTCGTGTTCCAACGCGTCGTCAACGATCTGCCGGAAGCGGATCAGGTCGATCGAAACCTCTGGCGTGGCTACCGCCGTGGAAGCGAAGGCGGGGTTCAACCACCGTGGCAGAGGCTGCTCCTTCCAGAGGCAGTCGAGTCGCTCGCCGAGATAGTGGAGGGAACGGTCTGCAGCCTGAAGCTCGCGACAGCGGGCCTCTACCCGGCCATAGTGCTCGTATAGATGCGGCAACGGAATGAGGGTCTCATTCGCGACGACGTATGTGAAGGGCGTCGTGCGGAGCGTGGGCCAGTCGAATCCTCCGGGGATCCAGCGTTCCAGCAGCGGGGCGAACGAAAGAGCCGACCGGAGCATGAGGTCCGCCGTCCTGAAGCTGTCGTCGTTGGCGTAGACGTGGCCGAGGTGGATCTTGCCTTCATTGCGCAGGCTTGCCCTGTCCAGACAGCGTGCGGCCTGATCGACCAGGCAGACTTGATAGTTCCGTTGTGCGGCGACGAGAGCAGCGCAGGTGCCCTGAAGGCCCGCGCCGAGAACGACGATCCGCTCCCGCTGGTGCGTCACGGCCCGGCTCAAGAACGGTGGGCAACAGCGGCAGAGTCACCGTAATCGAAGCCCAGGGTAAGCATGGAGGGCCTGCGGCGGCAGGCATTATATCGCTCCATCAGTTCAGGGCTCTGGAGATATCTTCGGCTGCGGGTCGAATCCACCATTGCACAGAGCGCACTAATTTGTGAATTGGTGGTTTGGAGTTGAAGGAACGAACGAATTCGCATCAGCCACCCACCAGGATCCTCCAGAAGATCTTCGTACCGCAGGCCTAGGCGGCGCTGCTCAACAACCCGCTGGGTGTTCGCCAACCCCAGTTGCACATACTCCTCCCAAAGGCTGAACGCGTCTTCGAAGGCGAGGCCCCACGCGGCGTCCCTCAGTTGCCCGCGCTCGCGGGCGACCAGGCTCGTCGCGACGTCGACACCGTTCCTCGTGACGATGATGACACGCGCCTGGGGGAACAGGCTGAGCCACACTGGCAGGGTGAGGGTGTTGCGCGGGTCCTTCCATCCCCACCGCAGACCTCGGCAGGCTCCAAGCAACATACGCAGGGCCCAATGCTGTCCCCAGTAAGCCTGAAGCCACCCCCTGGAGTGGACTCGAGCCTTCAGGTGTTGGATCCAGCCGGAAGAAGGGCCCTCGACGAACTTGCGTGCGTGTTCAGGGCGGTCCCAGCGGGCATTGGCCATCTTCAGGAGCTCGTCATTGAGGGTAATGAAGTAGATCGACTCCGCATTCTCTTCGAGATCGGCACCCATGAAGACACCGAGCCCCTGCAGGAGATTGCTGACGAGAGTGGTGCCCGATCGGTGGCAACCCACCACGATGACTGGGGGCGGCAAGGTCGAAAGAAACATCCGAATCAGCAAGCGAAGCATAGGCCTGGCTAGGCCGACAGCACTACACAAACTTGCAACTCGAAACCGCAATGATACGGATGACTTGCCTGTGCATTCCTTATGGTTGACGTTCACGGGGGAGGGCGGGAAGCGCAAATAAGCATTCGGGTAATCTCAGGACAATAAATCTCAGGACAATAGAACTTTGAGCGACTCCTGAGTCCGGCAATTCCCTGTGATTCCCCCATTTCGGGAACATCGATCAGGGGGTTCCCAGGGGGAGTGGAGAAGCGGTGATGAACCTGTGCTCGTCATCGATCGGGCGATGTTAACAGACCATTGAATAGCGGAGCTCTCGGTTTTGTAGCCCTGCATTCTGAAGACCAGATCACACTGAAACTGCTGGGTTGAGATCAGGACCACTCGATGTCATCGCCGTCCAGCTCGAGCTTGTGAGTGCACAAGAAGCTCTCCATTACAGCATTGTCGCAGCAGCGGTTCCGAGCGAGGGGTTGGAAATCCTGCTGCAGCCGCCTCTCCACCACTTCACAGGCCCCGCTCCTCGCCTTGGGAAAGGGCCGGAACGCTTTGCGGGGGACTTGCCCTGAGGTCGGCACGGTTCATGAGCCTGGCGACGCGTTGCCGCCCAACTGTGGCCTGCACGGATAAGTTGGTGAGGCTGCCTGATCAGCGGCGGAGACTTCGTCTTTCCCGGCCGTCACCGCCCAAGCTGCCTCACGCCGCTGATCCTGAGCGTTAGGTGCCCATAGCGATGTCTCGACCTTTGCATCGAGGGCTTGAATGACGAGCTCCGGCTTGGCGGGGTGAGGTATTCACCAGCCTGGGGCCGGTTCCACTCAGAGTTGTGGGGTCAGGCCCGGCCGCTGTCGCCTCCCGCATCGGCCTGGATGAGCTGAGGCGATGGCTTGTTGGACTCCACCTGCTGCTGCCACAAGCTCCGATACAGCCCGCCCAGAGCAAGCAGTTCGCTGTGGCTGCCGCGCTCTACCACTCGGCCCTCCTGCAACACCAGGATCTGATCGGCCTTCACGATCGTGCTCAGCCGGTGCGCGATCACCAGCACCGTGTGGTTGCGCTCGAACCGCTCGATCGCTTCCTGCACCAGCCGCTCACTCGCCGAATCGANGGCGCTGGTGGCCTCATCGAGGATCAGCAGCTCTGGATCGCGCAGGATCGCTCGCGCCAGGCTGAGGCGCTGCCGCTGACCGCCGCTCAGCCGATAGCCACGCTCGCCCACCAGCGTGTCGTAGCCCTGGGGCAGGCTCTCGATGAAGCCCGCCGCCTGGGCTGCCTTGCAGGCTGTCTCGATCTGCCGGCGGCTCGCCCCAGGTGTGCCGAAGGCCACGTTCTCGGCGATCGTGGCGTTGAACAGGAACGTGTCCTGGCTCACAACCCCCAGCCGCTGCTGCCAGCTGGCTGGATCGAACTGCTGCAGTGGCGTGCCGTCGATCAGGATGCGCCCCGCGGAGGGCTCATAGAGACCGGTGAGCAGATCGGCGATCGAGCTCTTGCCCGCGCCGCTTGGGCCCACCAGTGCCACCATCCGGCCCCNGGGCAGGCTGAAGCTGATCTCCCGCAGTGCCGGCGGAAGCTCGGGCGCGTAGCGCAGGCTCACCGCCTCGAAGCGGATCTCCCGCTCGAGGGTCCGGAAGTGGATGCCGCCCTGCCGGCGGAAGTGCTTGCCCTGGCTTGAGAGGATCTGATTGAGGCGGTCGAGCAGGGCGCTGTTGGCTGCCAGCGTGCTGATGATGTTCGAGATGCCGCCCAGGCGCACGTTGAGGCGCTGCAGGGCCAGCACGAAGGTCACCAGGCTCGGCAGCACTCCGGTGCTGCGCCCGCCGAACAGCAGCAGGCTGAGGCTGGCGATCAGGGCGATCGCCAGCATCGGCAGCAGCGCGATGAAGGGCCCCATCACGGCCATGTGCCGCACCTGCCCCCGTTCGGCCTGCTCCAGAGTTTCGGAGAGGCCCTGCACGCGCCGGTCGGCGGCATCCAGCTGGCCGCTGCTGTGCAAGAGACGCAGGCCCTGGAAGTCTTCCGTGATCCGCATGCTCACCGCCACGCCGGCCTGGGTGACCGCGCCGGAGCCCCGCTGGATCCGCGGCAGCAGCTGTTTCTGGATCAGGGTGATCACCCCTGCGATCAGCGCCGCAGCGAGAAGCATCCAGGGCGACACGCCCACCAGCACCACCAGGTAGCTCGCGCACAGCAGCCCGTTCTGAATCAGGCCGGAAAGGGCATCGATCTGGGTGATGATCGCCTGCGGTCCCTGGTTGGCGTAGGCGGTGAGATCGCCCACCTTGTAGCCGCTGGCGCAGGGGAAGCTCAGACCCAGCACCTGGGAATGGATCCGCGCCGTGATCAGCGCCCGGCAGCGCGCCCCGAAGTACCCCCCGCTCACCCCACCGAGAAACATGCTGAGGCTCTGCAGCATCTGCAGCAGCACCGCCAGGGCCAGCAGGCCCTGAAACACCCACACGGATGGCAACCCATTGAGCCAGGCCGCCGCGGCCGGCCACCGGCCCAGCAGGGGATTGGCGCTCCAGTTGAAGGGCTGGTCTGCCGGTGCCGAGAGCACCTGCACCGCCAGGAACACCACCGCCAGGGTGAATCCTTCGCTGGCGGCTGCCACCAGGCTGCTGCCGAGGTTGAGCGCGATCAGCCGCCACTGCTGCCGGGCCGTCTGCCGGATCAGCCGCGCCGCCGGCTCCTGGCTGCGCAGGGGCCGCAGCAGCGGCCGCAGAGGCAAGCCCAGCAGGCGCCTGCCCGCACGGTGCATTGCAGAAGGCTGGGGGGTGGAGGTGGGAGTCAACGACGAGCTGCTGCTGGGCTGATGGCAGGTGCTGCCGGGCGTTCAGGGCAAGGCTGCCGAGGGGCGGCCACTGGTCACAACACGATTGAAGCTGCGGCAACCGGACGCGAGCGTTGGCTCGAGCGCCTCGGCGGCAACCGCAGGATCATTGCATGATCGTTCAGGCATCGAGGATCCGGCAATCCTGCGGCATGGCATGGCATAGCTCTTTCGATGGAGCGACCGCCGCCATGGGGTGCCTGCGCCGCTTCGGCGGGTCCCCTGTAGCGTTGCCCCCGATCTGGCCTCCTGGAGCGATGGTGGCGAAGCCCTCCATGCGGGCTGCGGCAGGGCTGCTGAGTCGGCCTGCCCTTCTTCTCTCCGCGGCCGCCGCCTACTCCACGGTCATCGCGTCACGCTGTTCGATCGCGTCGCTGAGCTGCATCGATCCCTACTGGATCGAGCACTGGTTGGTGGGTTACGGGGGCGGTGTGGTGCGACGCGGCTTGCTGGGCTGGCTGCATCTCCAGCTCGCCGGAGCGGAGGTGAACCTCCTTGCCCTCAATCTGTTCAGCTTCGGCGTGCTTCTCGGGCTGCTTCTGCTGCTTCACAGGGCGCTCCGCGCCATGCTCGGCCCAACCTCGGCCCTGGCCTTCTGGCTGTTTGCCCTGCTCACCCCTTTGGTGGGGGTGCTGCTCGAGACCCTCGGCGACCGCTGCAGCTGCTGCTGCTGCTCTTCGCCCTCTTGGCCCTCGCCCTGCCCGCTCAGCTGCCCACCGCCTGGCGGGCTGCCGGCGCTCTGCTGCTGATCCCCGCGATGGCGCTGCTGCACGAGGCGTCGCTGCTGCTGATCGCACCCGCCTTCCTGGTGATGGCGGCCCGGCCGGCAGAGCGGGGCTACTGGCGGCGCTTCCTCCGCCTGGTGGTGCTGGCGATTGCGCTGCTGGCAGGGGCCGGGCTGTTTGCCGTTTTCGGTGGCTTGCACAGCGCTCCGGCCCCCTCGCCCTCCGATCTGGTGGCCATTCACCCGCTCACCCAGGAGCGGCTGTTCCACTCGGGCAGTCTCGACGTTGGCGTTCTGGATCTCCTCCACGGCGTTCGCCAGAGCAGCTTCGCTGATCCGCGCAGCCTGCTGCTGTTCGTGCTCAAGCCGTTTCGCACCGGCCTGCTGCCGATCGCGGCCCTGTTGGCCCTGCTCACCCTGGCGCGCTCCGCCCCGGTTTCCAGGCTCGTGCCGCGCGTGTGGCTCAGCCTGGCACTCTGCTCGCTGCCCCTCTATGTGATCGCTGTCGACTGGGGAAGGTTCGCGGTCCACACCCTGCTGGTCACGATCCTGGTGGTGGGCCACGAGTGCCTGGTGGTGCCGATCGCGTCGCCGCCGGCCGATCGGTTTCCGCCGCCCGCCTGGGGCGTGTGCGGCGNCCTGCTGGTGCTGATCCTGCTGGGAGCCCCCAATGTCTATGGCTACCGGATCGATGGCCTGCCACTGCGCAACACCTATGCCCTGCTGGCGATGCTTCCCTTCCTGCTCGCTGCCGCCCCCCGGCTGTTGCAGCTGCGGCGGGATCCCGGCACTGCCGACCGGACCCTGCCCGAACGAAACTGATAGCTTGCCGTCTGCCGTGGCGCCAGCCCGCTGATGTCCGTCACGATCACGGGTGCGGGCGGCTTCATCGGCACCAACCTGGTTCTCGATCTCTGCCGGCGGGGCGTTCCCGTGCAGGCCTGCACCCGCCAGCCCGAGCGGTTCATGGCTTCCACGGCGGGGCTCGCGAGCCAGCCTCGCTGGTTCGGCGGTGAGCTCCCCAACCGGGAGCTGCTGGAAACCTGCATCGCTCCCGGCGCTGTGGTGATCCACCTGGCCACCCCGCCTGGCATCGTCAACGGCCTCACCCATCCACACGACATGGGGCGGGTGCTCCGCCATGCGGCTGATCTGGCCACGCAGATGGCAGAGCTGTGCCTGGAGCGTGGGGCCCGCCTGATCAGCTTCTCCTCCGGTGGGCTGCTCTACAGCGAGTCGGCAGCCAGGCCATGCCGCGAGGAGGATCCGCTCGACCCCTCCACCGCCTACGGCCTGGTGAAGCTCTGCGAGGAATCCATCTATGCCTTTTACCGCCGGGTGCATGGCCTGCGCGTCACGAGTCTGCGGGTGGCCAATCCCTACGGTCCCGGGCAGCTGGCCGTGAAGGGCCAGGGGGTGATCGGCGCCTGGGTGCGTGATGCTCTGCAGCGCGGGCGGATCGAGCTCTGGTCGCCACCCTCCACACAACGCGACTTCATCTATATCGCCGATCTCTGCGATCTGATTCGTCAGTTGGTTGAGAGCCACGATCTCCCGGATGCCGTCTACAACGTGTCGGGCGGTGCCGCCGTGAGCCTCGGCGAGGTGGCCGCGACCCTGCAGTCGCTCGGTCCACACCCCCTCGAGGTGGTTCAGAAGGATGTGGGCGTGGCCTTCCGCCCCATCTCGTGCCTCGATGGGTCGCGCCTGGCGGCCGCGACCGGCTGGTCTGCCACCACGCCGCTCCAGCAGGGCATCGGCCTCACCCTCGAGTGGGCCCGGGCCCACTATCGCTGATCCACCAGCGCATCGAGGGCGTCGTAGAGCGCCGGATCGGCATCCAGGCTCAGCTTGCGGGCGAAGTGGGCGGGGCTGGCAGCGAGTGCGGGCAGATCCTCGATCGTGAGGGTGAGTGGGTGCGAGGCTTTGTTGCCGCTCCAGGCCACATGGCGCCAGGTGTTGCCGCTGGAGCGGTAGCCGGAATTGCCCACGATCGTATGGAAATACGACTCATCGGAAAAGAGCAGCCGTGAATAGTGGCCGGCCAGCTTCGGGGCACTCTCGTGGAAGTTCAGGATTGCGCGCGCCACATGATCACGGGCCGAAAACCACTGCGATCCGGCATAGCACTCAAAACCATCATGAAACGGGGTCTGTCTGCGTTTCAGCCAGTTCCGGTTGATGCGGCGCTGACTCAGCACGATCCCTCGCCGGCTCAACCTCGGCAGCGTGAGGCAGCCCGGCAGGTAGCGATCCGCGCACATCCTCTGCCAGCTCTGTGGCTCGGCCGATTCACTGATCCGATGCAGGTCGATGTGCGCATCGAAGCCACCCTGCTCGAGATCGCTGAGCATCACCGCCGCCGGTTTGATCGGATAGTCGCAACCGCTCAGCAGCGTGAACCAGCGCGGACCACCGGTGTTGTCATACAACATCCTGAGCGCCTTGATGGTGCCTTCCACCACGCCGAAGGTGGCCCAGCCGGTGTCACAGTGACCGGCCACGAAGCGCACGTTGCCGGGGAAAAGGCTGGTGTCCAGGTCGCATTTGCCGAAGTCGTGGTGAAACACGATCGGCGGGTCGCCGAACAGCGAATTGAGCCGCGTGGCCAGCCGCAGCAGCTGCTGTGGTGTTTTGTAGGTGACCACAACAAACCCGATCTCACGGCTCATCGCTCAGTCTCGGGTTGATGGATGCGTTCTGAGGTGCGGTTGTTGTTGTGCGAGCATGGCTCGCTGGAACTGGCATTCAGGAATCACCTTACTGCAGTTGCATGATCATCGCCGAACACAAGGGCCGACTCGGCAATCAGCTCTTCCAGCTTGCCGGGATCACGCGGCTGGCCCGCCCCGGTGAACGCATCATCCTGCTCGGGTACGAGGATCTGCAGCGCTTTCTTCACACCGCCCCTGAGGTGTCCTATGTGAATTCCCGCCAGCAGATCCGTTATCGCCTGCTCACCCGGCTGCTGGAAGCCACCCCGGGGCTGCCCGCAGCGCTGCGTGGCATCGCCTTCCGGGAATTCCGCGAGGATGAGAGCACCGGCGCGCTGCGTTCGCTGGCGGGGTCATCGCCCTGGTTCGACCTCACCCTGGTGCGCCATTCCTGGTTCCTCGCCCACGGTCTGATCGCTACACCGGTGCTGGCCCATGCCAGGCTGCGCGAGCCGTGGCCCGGCCAGGCTGAGCACTGGTTCGGGGAGCGGGGTCTCGAGCCGCAGCGCTGCGCCTTCGTGCATGTGCGGCGGGGCGACTACTGCCACTACCCCAGTGAGAGCCATCCGGCCGTGCTGCCGCGGCGCTACTTCCTCGAGGCCATGGCACGCCTGCGTGAGCANGGGTTCGCCACGTTCCTGTTCTGCAGCGACGACTGGCCCTATCTGCTCGATGCCTTCCCCGATCTCGACCCCCGCCAGCTGATCGATGCCGGCCCGGAGCTCACCCTGGCCGTGATGGCCCGCTGCGGCTCTGGCATCCTCTCGGCCAGCACCTTCTCCTGGGCTGCGGCCCTGCTCGGCGCCGCCGGAAAGCCGCCAGGCACCTACATCGCTCCGCGCTACTGGCTCGGCTACCGCCAGCGCGCCTGGTACCCCTATCCGGCCGTGCAGAGCCCCCACCTCACCTATCACGACTTCTCGGTGATCGACGCTGAGCAACCGCTCAGCGGCCGATCAGGGCCTTCAGGCCGCTGGTGAAGGCGGAGCGGGGATTGATCAGCAGGAAATCCTGGCTGCAGCAGTGCTTCGTGTAGGCGAACAGAGCCATCAGCAGCGCCAGGCCCACCCCGGCCGTGCGGAGCGCCGTGCCGGCTCCCGCCGCCTCACCGGACCGCCCAGGCGCCGCCGGCTCTCCCACCACCGCAAGCCGCGGCGCGAACAGGTGCTCGCCCCACAGCAGGATCAGGCAGGCGCAGCTGGCGGCCGTGGCCAGCCAGCGGCCGTAGTCGGTCGACACGGCGTAGAGCGGCACGGTGGGCAGCAGGCAGCCGGCGGCCACGAGCAGGGAGCGACGCCGCAGCCGCCGGCGGCTGCCGAGGCCGGCCATCAGTTCGGGCAGCACCGCGCCGAACAGGGCCCCCAGATACAGAAGCATCAGCAGCACCCGGCGGTACTGCCGCCAGTCGCCCCCCCAGGTCTGCGGCAGCTCGCCCACGTAGTTCTCGGGGTTCGTGACCGCATCGAAGGCCGGCTGCAGCGGAGCGCAGATCATGGCGGCATCCAGATCCTTCCAGGCCATGCACATCGCCTCAACCGCCGCCTGCGACGGCACCGAACCCCACACGGCGATCGCGAGCATGGCGAGCAGGGCCGGTGCGCTGGACAGCCCCAGCCGCAGCAGCGCCCGGCGCCTGCTGATGCCGCGGCGGCGCAGTCCCAGCCAGCCGATGATCAGAAACACCGGCGCGGCGAAGAAGAACAGGGCCTCATGGGTGAGGCTGAGCAGAGCCAGGCCGATGCCGCCGCCGGCCAGCAGGATCCCCGGCATGGCCCGCGCGCGCAGACGTGTGAGCGCCAGCAGCGCCAGGGTGAACAGCAGCGCCAGCACGTCCTTGCGGGCCACCGCGTTGGCATCCCAGAACAGGAACATCGGGTAGAACACCGGCGCGTAGGCCGCCGCCACGGCCACCGGCAGCCGGGCCGTCAGCAGCCTGGGCAGCGTGGCCAGCGCGTAGCCCCAGGCGCTGAGGCCGGTGAGCAGCAGCGCCCAGGCCCCCAGGTCGAGCCCCCCCAGGCCGCGGGCCACCGCCAGCAGGATCTCGCCGGACAACCCCCGCCGGGCGAAGCCACCCTGGTAGTTGATCATCCACTCGTTCACCTGGTAGGCATTGCCATCCAGCAGCTGGTGGTAGTTGACCACCGCCTGGGTGGCCAGCACGGCGGGGATCAGCAGGATCAGGGCCTTCAGCACGGTCCAGAGCCCGGCCACGGCACCCTTCGGCCTGGCGTTCACGGCGGCGGGCAGGGGCATCGGCAGGGCGAGCGCCGCGGGGGGCTCGGGATCGGCGCCGATCGTACGGGAGATTCACGGGGCTGACCGCCGGCTGAGCGATCGCCGGCCGCCGTTGCCCGGTAAACTCCCCGCGCAGACGGGGTCGGACGCTGAGCCGCACGCTTCGCTCCATCCCCTGGCTGCCCTTGCTCGGGATCCTCCTGGTGGCCCTGCTGCTGCTGGGCTACGCCAGGCTCGATCCCGCTGAGCAGCAGCTGCTGGGCCGCAGCCTGCTGCGCCTGCTCCCCTGGCTGCCGCTCCTCTACGCCCTGGTGGCTCTCGCCTATGCCGCGCGCTACTGGCGCTGGCGGGTGCTGCTCGGCGCCGCAGGCATCGGCCGGCCCGGCTGGCCGGATGCCCTCGGCTGGTTCCGCGGCTTCGCGCTCACCGCCACCCCGCCAAGCTGGGCGAGCTCGGCCGGGTGGAGCTGCTGCACCGGGAACTGGGCTATCCCCGTCCGCCNTCGGCCTCGACCGCTATGGCGCTGTTGAGGCGTCACGAACCGGATGGCACTGTGGCGGTGCRGSRGGTGGTTGTACTAGTTGTTCTGTCTCAGCAGGTTGCTCAGTGACAAGGGTGTGAGGCCGCTAGAGCTTGAGGTGCGACCCACCAACCCAGGCCTCACGCACCCATGCAGAGCCACTCCAATGCACGTCTTACCTAGAAGGGCCCCCTCCAGCTGGTGATCCAGCACTTGGAGAACGGCCGCAGCCTGGCCGAGCTGGCCGCTGAGAGCTTGATCAGCCTCCGCTGCGCTTACCGCTGGCTGCCCCGCTCCCGTTCAGGCGGTCCATACTCTCTGGCGGATCGAAGGAGTATCCGCAGACTAACCTAGCAAGAGACAACACCTAGGATTCCTACTTGATACCATCCTTGGATTTAGGCTAATGCGAAACCGAAGAATCTGCGATAAAGATAAAGCCCTAGTCTTGTAGAAATTGCCTTGAGTGCCACTCTAATTATCACAATCTTGGCAAGTGAGTGAGCCTTTCTGGTTTCAAGGCTTGCTTGATCAAGAGCTGTATAGTGGTTAAGCGAGAATAGTTTTGCTTCAATGTTACTCCTCGCCGCCTTTGAGTCATTCTTTGATAATGTGTAAGCAAACCTTGAAAAGTTAAGGAGAGGGTAGAACCAGTGAGCCAGTCTGCTCCTAAACATGCTATATCTAGATTCACTGTAACTCATTCCGTTATCTGAAAATATAGTTAGCGCGTCAGGAGACCTAAGTATGTCTCCTCTTTGGGCTAAGAAACAAATGAATATCCAGTCGCCTGCAAGGCATTCTAAGAGTTCGAAGTTAAAGTCATCGCATAATTCTCTGTGCATTAAGGAGTAGAAAAGAGCATTCGAGTGAAAGGAATTGTCAATAAACTGCTTTAATCTTTCAGATTTCGAGCCCGCTAGCGTAAAAGTGTTGATTTGGTTGCGCCCAATAAACTTGTCAAAGCTTGTTGCGGCCACGCATGATTTGTGCGATTCAAGTAGTTTCACGCATTCACCTAAAAAATTGGGTGAACGCCAGTCATCTGCGGCTGCCCACATGAAATACTTGCCCCTGCTCAAACTCAACACATATTCAAAATTCTTATAGGCTCCGATGTTGCGCGGTTGCCTAAAGTAACGTATCCTCGAGTCTTTGGCCATGTATTCTTTAATTATCTCTGGCGTTCGGTCTGTCGAATGGTTGTCTGATATGTGTATCTCAAAGTCAGTGAACTCTTGCTCCAGTATTGAGTCAAGTGCGTAACTAATTGTGTACTCGCCGTTAAAAACGGGCATACCTATGCTAACTACTGGCATGCTTTGGTTCATGCTAATCGTGTGGTGCTGTACTTATTTCTATTGTGGCAACCGTTTAAGAAAACCATGCGGTGCGACGCTGATTAGCAACTTGTTATCAATATTCTTATTGATCTCAAACTCGGAATGGTTCTTCAGCCACTGATGCACGGCTGTTTTGGGGTTGTTCCCAACATCCCACGGGCGGTCGGGAAATGAACCTTCTGATAAGTCTTCGATAACGGTATCATATACAATGCAGTAGCTACCGATCGACACAAGATCGGCGTAAGCATCAAGCTCGGCTAGAACATGGTCGTGCGTATGATTGGAATCTAAACAGACCAATACACGCTCTGCGCCCCCGGCATGACAACGCACTTGCTTGATGATTTCAGAGTCGATTGAAGATCCTTGAATTAGCTCCAACTTGAACCGAAGAGGATGTTCGTTGAGGGCTTTCCGGTTGTGTGGCCTGATTTCGATGTCCACGCCAACGACTTTGCGGTGTGACTGGCGGGGGTCCAGCCCTTCCATTATATCGAGAAGGCACAACAGGGAAGCTGAAAGCACAAGGGAGCCGCCGTGAGCGATGCCAGTCTCAAGAATCACATCCGGCTTTACATCAAAAACAATCTCTTGGAAGGCAACAACATCCTGGGGGTACTGGATGATGGGCCTCCCAAGCCAGGTAAAGTTGTAGGAATAACGCAACTCATGGCTTCGTGCAAAGAATTCTCCAGCAGGCTTGGTGATGGTTGGATCAGATGCCTGCGTATTCGCTCTCTCAATTGCTTGCTCAAAGTGCGCCTGGATTGGGTCGTTACTCATTGTTCAATCTGTTGGGAGCGGTGAAGACCCTGAAGCTTCTCCATATTAGCCCAGAAGGCCAATGGCTCATCAGTTCGATCTGGACGGGCTCCTCTCTTGAGCTGAATACATCCGCCATGGGCTACAACAGCTTCCTCGACCATTTCGAAGACTGAGCGGGGCATTCCTGTGCCTCCATTGTAGACGCCAAATGCATCCTGATGAGTTGCTAATGTCAGCAGCTGCTCGGCTACGTCTTCAACTGGAATGAAATCCCGAAGCTGGCGACCAGAGCCCATTGGAAATACCTTGTCTCCATTCTCCAGAGCCTTATGAAGGGAAGGTACAAGTGACTTTGGGTTCTGCCCTTGTCCATAAGGATAAAAAATCCTAAGCCAGCACCACTCCACTTTGTGTTCGTCGCATCGATTAGCAATTACTCGGCGTAGGCTGTCCTTGGCAATAGCGTAGCAATTGGCGGGGTCAGTGAGTTGATCTTCCTTTAACCCGCCGTTCTGCAGGCCATATTCATAACAAGTACCAGCGGCCACAAGGCGTTGCAGGCCGGCTGCCAACAATCGCTCTACCAGTTCAATACAGGCCGGCAAATTATGGGTCACATGAAAGGGCTTTTGATAATTGGGAAGGCCAGGCCAGCTCAGTAGTATGACGTGGGTAGGCTGATGGCTAAGTAGTTTCTGCCAGCTGGATGGATTTAACAGGTCGAAGTGGTGATCATGATCGGAAGAGCGGTGGCTCCAGCAATGCAATGGCAGATTATAGGCTTGCCGTTGAACAGCGCTGCCAATGAAGCCTCCACTTCCTAGCAAATGGATTGTTGTCACTTATTGAGAAAAGCAATCACAATTCATTGATTGGACGCATTCGCCGCAGCTCGGGAATCGCCGTCACCAGTTCAATGTCCGCAAGCTGATGGCTGATCTCGTCGATCAGATTCCAGGGCAGTACCAGCAGGGCCTCGGCTTCCTCTATGGCGAGTTGTTCGGGGCTGATCACAGGGATGTGGCTGCCTGGCAGCATCTTGCCCTGCTTGCTGGAAGCACGGTCGGCCACGGCGGGCAGTAGATCGGCACGGATGCCGGCGTAGTTCAGCAGTGTGTTGCCCTTGGCGGCTGCCCCATAGCCCAGGATGCGCCGCCCATCTCGTCGGGCATGAAGCAGAAACTCCAGCAACTCGTGCTTCGCCGCTTCGGCTCGCACCTGGAACCCGGTGTACGCTGTCAGCGTTTCAAGTCCTGCGGCTGATTCGTTCGCAAGCACTGCCGAAACCGGCGTTGAGGCCTCAGCCGTGCCAATGTGGGCCAGCCACACCCGGAGGCTGCCGCCATGGGTGGGTAGCTCCTCAACATCCACCACTTCAAGGCCAACTGAGCCAGCGATCCGCTGCACGGTACGCAGACTCAGGTAGCTGTAGTGCTCATGATAGATCGTGTCGAACTGGTTGCCGGCCAGCAGCCGAAGTAGGTGGGGAAACTCGATCGAGGCGCGGCCAGTTMGAGCACCGGTCTCAGCACCGGACCCCACCTCCACTTCGAGTTGCGCCTGCCACAGGATGGCGGTTGGGTGGCCGTCGATCCCGGCGACCTGGATCCAGGACCCGGCGAGAGCGGCAGCGATGCCATCGCACTGCTGATGGGTCAGCTGCTCAGCAGCCTCGAGCGCCCCGCCCCCAGGGCGGGCTGAGGGTGTCCGCCCTGGTCACGGCAGGAGGCCGACGACCCCGTCTCCCGCTCAGTCCAGAACCCGGCCGTCGCGGAAGT
This sequence comes from Synechococcus sp. GFB01, assembly GCF_001039265.1. Taxonomy (GTDB): domain Bacteria; phylum Cyanobacteriota; class Cyanobacteriia; order PCC-6307; family Cyanobiaceae; genus NIES-981. The sequence continues at coordinate 69,272 of NZ_LFEK01000123.1, forward strand.
GCACGATCCGCTCGGCGCGGGCTGCCACGTCGTCCTCGTGGGTCACCATCACCACCGTCATGCCGGAACGGTGCAGATCCTCGAAGATGTTCAGCACTTCCGCCGTGGTGCGTGAATCGAGAGCGCCGGTCGGCTCATCGGCCAGCAGCATGGCCGGATGGTTGATGATTGCCCGCGCGATCGCCACCCGCTGCTGCTGACCGCCGGAGAGCTGGTTGGGTTTGTTGTGCAGCCGCTGTGCGAGCCCGACCCGGGCCAGGGCTGTTTCAGCGCGCTGTCGCCGCTCGGCGGCCGGCACCCCGGCATAGACCATGGGAAGCATCACGTTCTCCAGGGCCGTGAGCTGGGGCAGCAGATGAAACTGCTGAAACACGAAGCCCAGCTCCCGGTTGCGCAGATCGGCGAGCTGGTCGTCGTTGAGCGTTTCGACCGGCGTTCCGTTGAGCCGGTAGCTGCCGCCGCTCGGCCGGTCCAGGCAGCCGAGGATGTTCATCGCCGTGCTCTTGCCGGAGCCCGACGCCCCCATGACCGCCAGATAGTCACCCCGCTGGACCGAGAGGCTGAGCTGGTCGAGGGCCTTCACTGCGGTCTCACCGCTGCCGTAGACCTTGTCGACCTGGATCAGCTCCGCGACCGGTTGCCTCAAGGCTTCAGCTCAGAGCCGCCTGCAGGATCGGGGTGCCGGCCACGGCGTCGCTGGCCCATGTGAACAGGGGGCTGGAGAGGATGCCGCCGATCGCGGTGACGATCACGCATCCCACCAGCGCGGCTCGCAGGGGGGGCAGGCCCGGCAACGACCAGTTGATCGGGGGGTAGGCCTTGACCACGTCGGAGGCTTCCTGCGGCTCCTTGACCACCATCATCTTGATCACCGAGATGTAGTAGTAGATCGACACCACTGAGGTGATCAGCCCCACGACTACCAGCAGGTAATGGCCGTCGGCCCAGCCGGCGAAGAACAGGTAGATCTTGCCGAAGAAGCCCAGCATCGGCGGGATGCCGCCCAGCGAAAGCAGGCAGAGGCTCAGGCCCAGGGTGATCAGCGGATCCTTCTGGTACAGGCCGGCGTAATCGCTGATCCGGTCGGAACCGGTGCGCAGTGAGAAGAGAATGATGCAGGCGAAGGCGCCCAGATTCATGAACAGGTAGGCGGCCATGTAGAGAACCATGGCGGCATAGCCGTCTTCAGTGCCGCACACCAGACCGATCATCACGAAGCCAGCCTGGCCGATTGAGCTGTAGGCCAGCATCCGCTTCATCGAGGTCTGAGCGAGGGCCACCACGTTGCCGAGCACCATGCTGAGAATCGCCAGCACGGTGAAGAGCAGTTTCCACTGGGCATCGAAGCTCTCGAAGCAGCCCACCAGGATGCGCAGCGCCAGGGCGAAGCCCGCGGCCTTCGATCCCACTGACAGGAAGGCCACCACGGGTGTGGGCGAGCCCTCGTAGACGTCGGGGGTCCACTGGTGGAAGGGCACCGCGGCGATCTTGAAGGCCACGGTGGACAGGACGAACACCAGCGACAGGGCGGCGACCGGCGCGGCGCTGGTCTGGAGCGCCACCGCCACCGCTGCCAGGTCGGTGGCTCCGCCGGTGAGGCCGTAGAGCAGCGAGGCCCCGTAGAGGAAGACGGCGGCGGCTGCCGATCCCACCAGGAGATATTTGAGGGCCGCCTCGGAACTGCGGGCGTCGCGCTTCATGTAGCCCGACAGCAGATAGCTGGCGACCGAAAGGGTCTCCAGCGATACGAAGATGCTCACCAGGTCGGTGGCACCGCAGAGGAACATCGCCCCGAGGGTGGCCGCCAGGAGGATCGCCGCGTATTCACCCACCGGCGTGCCGCTGCGTTCCACGTAGCGCCAGCTGAGCAGCAGCGAGATCAGGGTGGAGGCCGCCACCACGGCCCGGAAGGCGATGGCGAGATTGTCGGCCAGGAAGGATCCCAGGAAGGAGGGCTCCAGCTGGGCGTTGTTCCACTGCAGCGCCAGCAGGGCAAGGGCTCCGCCGAGGCCGGCGTAGCAGAAGGGCGGCACCCAGCGGCTGGCGGCTTCCTCGCCGGCCAGATCGACCAGCAGGCAGGCCACCAGAGCCAGCAGCACGGCAGCTTCGGGCAGGATCGCTGCCGCGTTGAGCTGCAGATTCAGTCCGGCGGTGCCGGCGGC